>LNEZ01000049.1 GCA_001464215.1 Rhizobiales bacterium Ga0077548
CTCAGGATGATCGACGTTATAGGGATCCTCCAGCGAGTGCGTGAGCACGAAAGACGGGTTCAGCTCGCGGAACACATCGATCGCGCGCTCCATCATCTTATCGGTCGTGCGCAGCGGATAATCGCCGGCGTCGAAATACTCGATTTCCGCGCCGAGGATTTCAGCGGCACGCGAGGCTTCGTCGTTGCGCTGCGCTTTCACTTCTTCCAGCTTCACGCCCGCACTCCTCCACGCGAACTGGCTCTCGCCGCGCTCGCCGAAAGAAAGGCAGAGGATTTTGATCCGATACCCCTTGTCGGCGTGCAGCGCGATTGCGCCGCCGGCACGCCAAACGAAGTCGCCAGGATGGGCGGTCACGACAAGTCCGGTTTTTGCTGAAGCCATTATTCTCTCACTTACTCTTTTAATTACTCTGCAGCTTGTCTCGTTGTGGTGGCTCGCGCGCTCTCATGCGCAAATGCTTTTCCTTCGAATAGTTTTCGCGCGGTGCGCAGCAGCCCGGCGCGTTCGATCACAGGCTTCTCTTTTGTACCGCCGACCGTGAGGTTAACGGTGAACTCACCGGTCGGGTGTTCGACCGACATGGTCTTGTCGCGGCCCGCAGGCACGACTGCGATGCCTTCCGCAACCGAGCCCGGCAGCACGCAGGCTGTCGCCACCGTTACCGCCGCGAACACGCCGATCGAGGCGTGGCATTCGTGCGGGATGAAGGAGCGCGTGGCTACATGGCCACCGGCTTTCGGCGCGGCAATCAGGATCATCTTCGGCACTACTTTATTCGTGACGTCGCCGAGATTCATCAGCTTGCCAGCGGGAATGCGGATTTCCTCAAGGCGTTTTTTTAGCGCTACATCTTTATCGAGTTGATCGCGCGGCTCGTGGCCTGTTCTTCCAACGTCACTGGCGCGCAGCACGACGACTGGCATACCGTTGTCGATCAAGGTCACGTCTATGCCCGCGACTTTGTCTTTCACATTGCCGGTCGGCAGTAGCGAACCGCAGACCGAACCTTCGGCATCGAGAAAATTGATGACGACGGGCGCGGCGGTTCCCGGCACGCCGTCGATCCGGGCGTCACCCTCATAGTTCACGATGCCACCCGGTGTTTCAATCAAGAGTTCGGCAATCGTCCCGGTGTTGACGGTCCGAACCTTTACGCTTGTCACGCCGTCCTTCGCCTTGATCAGTCCGCGCTCGATCGCGAAAGGTGCGACACCCGAAAGAATGTTGCCGCAGTTCGGCGTGGTATCGACCATCGGTTTGTCGATGCCGACCTGACAAAAGAGAAAATCGATGTCGCAATCCTTGTCTTTGGATTTCGAGACGATCGCGACTTTACTGGTCAGCGGATGCGCGCCGCCAAGACCATCGACCTGACGCGGATCGGGCGAGCCCATGACCGACAACAGAACGCGATCGCGCCCGGCAACATCCGAAGGCAAATCTTTTGCGAGAAAGTAGGCACCTTTCGAAGTGCCGCCGCGAAACATCATGCAGTCGATGCCACGATCAGCCACGGCGCTTCGCTCCCCGCGCCTGTGCGTTTGCGACTGCAAGCGCCAGCTCCGCGTCGAACCCGAAATCGGAAAGCATCTCGCCTGCTTCGCGCATTTCTTCCGAGCGGCGGATGCCGTGGGTTGCGACGCGCTCTTTCATGTCTTCGGCGAGCGCGGACCAGTCGATCGAGGGAAACGTTTCCTTCAGCGACGCAAACACGTCTTCCTGTACGCCCGCATGATCGGAAGCCTTTGCGCAATCTACCAGCAGCACCTCCAGCCCCTTGATGATGATGCTGCGGCAAAGTTTGGTCGCGGATGCATGGCCGATCTCCTTCGAGACCGCTTTGATGTTGAAGCCAAGCGGGTTCAGGCGCTCCGCAGTTTCTTCGGCGCGCGTGCCGCCCGCGAGAATGTTCACGCGGATGCCGGGCTGCTTCACTGGCGCCATCACCGCGCCCTCGACATAGTCCGCGCCTGCATTCGCCAGATGCGCGCTCGCGCGCTGCTTGGTGCCGGGGGCCGCCGAATTGATGTCGAAGAAAATCTGGCCGCCTTTCAGAAATCCCGCCGCTTCGGCTGCGACCTTTTCCGTTGCCGCAGCCGTTACCGCGGAGAAAACTAGATGCGCGCCTTCGCAGGCCGCTTTGGCGTTTTCCTTTGCCGATACATTCCGCTCAGAAGCGGCGCGCTCGTAGCCCGCGCGCTTGGCCTCGTCTTCGCGGAGAATATCGTAGGTCGAGAGCACGAGCGCCGGATTGCCCTGCAAATCGTCTGCGAAGCGGCGGCCCACTTCGCCGAAGCCGATCAATGCAATACGCAACGTATTCTTGTCTGCACTCATGCAAATACCGTCCGCGATCAGCGCGGCAAGGGCCGGAATATCCGCCCGTCATCCGCCTGAGGCAATCGGATTATAACGAGAATCCTTGGCCCAGGCGGGGCGCAATGCTGCACTGCGTAGGATTACGCTGTGCCGATTTGCGTGCTTGCTGCCAGCAGGAATATATGGCGTTCAACGCCTGCTGGCTCGACGGCCAACAGAACCGAAATGAAGGGTAAAAAGATGCGACTGAAGGCACTCATTCTCGCCGCGCTCGTGGCGATGATCCTCGCTCCTGGAGCGATGGCGCAGGATATGCGCGACCCGATCACGGGCCAGAACATCTCGGGCAAAGGCACGAACCCGAATTCCAAGCCGCCGCGCAACACCGGGTTTCTCGGGCTCTTCAGCGGATCGACTTCGATCGATTCCAAATATGCGCCGGGCAGTATCGTGATCATCACGAAGCAGCGGAAACTTTTCTACGTAACGGGTCCGGGTACCGCGATCGAATATAATATCGGCATTGGGCGCGTGGGCTTTACCTGGTCCGGCACACATAAGGTGACGGCAAAGAAAGAATGGCCGGTCTGGATCCCGCCCGCCGAAATGCACGCACGGCAGAAAGGTTTGCCGAAGCGCATGGAAGGCGGCGAGAATAATCCGCTCGGTGCGCGTGCGATCTATCTCGGCTCGACGCTCTATCGCATCCACGGCTCGAACGATCCGGACTCCATCGGCCAGGCCGACTCCTCCGGCTGCTTCCGGATGCACAACTCGGACGTGATCGACCTTTATGAGAAGGTCGCGGTCGGCGCCACGGTTTACGTCATCAACTGAGCTAGACCTAGTAGAATGTCGGCAGCCCACAAAGGTCCGGTCAAGCCGGTATTTATTCTTTGTCACGATACCGGCGTCGAGAAGAAGCGCGGCATCAGTACCGTGATCGCATAATACAGCCAGTGCAGCATATAGGAGTAACCGATCCCGTTCGGCACGCGGAGAATGAGAATGGGAAAGATAGCCCCGAAAGCCGCCGCAAAGATCATGAAGCGGACTACGTAGCCGACCGGCAATCCGCCGAACAAGAGCAGCAGGTGGATAGAGCCGAAGAGCAACGCGCAATAGATCGCCATGCGCCGAAGATCTAGCCGGCCGGCTGCCAGCGAAAGCACCATTGCAAGGATCAAGAGTTGCTGGAAGAGGATATCGACGGACTTCGGCAGAAAGTACCACTGGTTTGCGAGCACGACGTCCGGAGGCGACCAAGATTGCGTCCAGTGTGCCGCAGGTAATCGCGGTAAAACGTACGCGGCAAATAACGTGCAGCCGCCGAAAGCGACGAGCCAAACCGCGTATGCGGCAATCCGATTATCGAAACGGATCCAGTCCCGGTAGAGATCCCAGAACGTGATAACCGCGATGCCGATCCAGAAGATATAGTAGAGCGCGATCGCAACAGAGCCGGCATTGTAGCTTGCCTTCACACCGAGTTGCGGGAGAGCGAAGTAGTAGCCGATGTCGGAAACGATCCAAATCGCCGCGATCAGAAACAGCCTTTGGCGAACGCTTTCGCGGCCGTGTGCGGCAGTGCCGGCCGTCATGACGCGAGCCGTGCGGATCGCCCGATCCGTTTGGCCGGTGCGCCGCTATTAGTGTCGAGCTGCAGCATCGCGCGAGAGCCCTTTGGCCTCGAGTTCATCCAGATAGCGCTGAAAGCGCTTGTCATGATCGCGTCCGAGTTCGTGCAAATAATCCCACGAATAGATGCCGGTCGAATGCATATCATCGAATACCAAGCGCACGGCATAATTCCCGACCGGAAGCACTTCCAGGATCATTACATTGCGCTTACCCGGAACGGTCTTGCGCTCGTCGGGCGAATGACCCTGCACTTCCGCGCTCGGGCTCTCGACACGCAGATACTCGGCGGGCAGCATGAACGAAGTGCCGTCATCGAAGGTGACGGCCATCGCGCTCCTGTTGTTGAGCACTTTAAGCTCGGTCGGCCAGGGTGTGTTTTCTTGGTTCATCTGCGTCTCCAGCCGGAAACCTAGCGATCTTGCGGCCTCGGACAAGCCATGCGGCGGCGCGGCTTTACCTGCACGTATTTCTTGGCCAGAGTCCCTTGGAATCTGCGGGCAAGCGCCAAAATCAGAAGAAAGCCCGCTTAAAAAGCCACTTGATGAACCACATTCGTCCGATTTCCGGAAGTTCCACGGTCTCGCCTACTCTCGTCGATCCGTTCGGCAGGCAGATCGACTATCTGCGCGTGTCGGTCACCGACCGCTGCGACTTCCGCTGCGTCTATTGTATGTCCGAACACATGACGTTCCTCCCCAAACCGGACTTGCTCACACTCGAGGAACTCGACCGCATCTGCTCGGCTTTCGTGTCGCGCGGCGTGCGGAAGCTCCGCATCACCGGCGGCGAGCCGCTGGTGCGCCGGGACATCATGACCCTGTTCCGCTCGCTCTCGCGTCACCTCGAGAGCGGCGTGCTCAAAGAATTGACGCTGACCACGAACGGCTCGCAGCTCACCCGCTTCGCGAAAGAACTCGCAAGCTATGGCATCAAGCGCATCAACGTCTCGCTCGACACGCTCGACCCGGTGAAGTTCAAGGCGCTCACGCGCTGGGGCGATCTTTCCAAGGTTCTCGAGGGTATCGACGCCGCGCAGCAAGCCGGCATTCACGTCAAGATCAACGCGGTGGCGCTGAAGGGCGATAACGAAGACGAAATTGCTTCACTCATGGAATGGGCGCACGGCCGCAGCATGGACCTCGCGCTGATCGAAGTGATGCCGCTCGGCGATGTCGGCACCGAACGCGTCGATCAATATCTGCCGCTTTCGCTGGTCCGCGCCTGTCTCGCGGAGAAATACACTCTTGAAGACATCGATTTCAGGACCGGCGGTCCTGCACGCTACGTGCAGATCAAGGAAACCGGCGGCAGGCTAGGTTTCATCACGCCGCTTACGCACAACTTCTGCGAAGGCTGCAACCGCGTCCGCCTCACCTGCACCGGCACGCTTTATATGTGCCTCGGTCAGGAAGACGCCGCGGACCTGCGCGGTCCGATGCGCGCCTCGGAATCCAACGATCTGCTTTATGCAGCGATGGACAATGCAATCGCGCGCAAGCCGAAGGGCCACGACTTTGTCATCGACCGCCGCACCAAGCAGCCCGCCGTCGGCCGCCACATGAGCCACACCGGCGGCTGACGCCGCCTATTGCAAAGTCGTATCTGGTGAATTCCAAACCTGCTGCAGGCGCGCTTTCCGCAAATCTGCGGAGTATCTTTTTTATGATGCTTGCGTCGGCGTGTTTCAGTTCGAACGACATCTGCACCAAAATCGCGGTTCAATATCTTCCCGCCCCCGAGATCATTGCGATCCGCGGCGGCACTGCCTTTGTCTTCGCCTTCGTGCTCGTGTGTTTCGTTCATGGCATCTCGCAATTAAAGACGATCGCGAACCGGAATGTATTCTGGAGAAGCCTGTTCGAGGGTTCGGTCGGACCCATGATCATCACCTGCTATGCGTTTCTGCCGCTCGCAACGGTCACCGCGGTGATGCAGGTTGGCCCTTTCCTCGGCATGATCGCCGGGATCTATCTCTTCAAGGAATCGGTCGGCTGGCGGCGCTGGTGCGCGGCTTTCGTCGCTTTCTTCGGCGTGTTGCTCATCATCAAGCCGGGAGGTGATGCGTTCCAGCCCATGGCGCTTGTCGTCCTGGCAATCGCGGCGGTTGGCGTCGGACGCGACATTCAATCCCGCAAGATCGGCAACGCCGCTCCTCCTTTCGTCGTTTCGCTTGCAACGACGATGACGGGAACCATGCTTGCGTTCCTGCTCACGCCCATCATGCAGCCGTTCGGGATACGCGCATGGGGGCCGTGGCTCTGGCCCGATCTGCATTCCTTTTTGCTTTGCTGCCTGGCGGGAGTTCTCATGGTGCTCGCCAACACGTTTTCGTTCCTCGCTTTCCGTACCGGGGATATGTCGGTGGTGTCGCCGTTCCGGTACTTTTATCTGTTCTTTGCCGTGATCGGCGGCGCCATCGTGTTTTCGGAGTACCCCGATTTGCTTTCGTTATTCGGCATGGCGCTGATCGTCGCGGGCGGCATTTATCTTCTGCACCGCGAGCGGTTGCGCGCGAAACACGCGGCGGCTATCGCCGCAGTTTCGGCAGGCCAATGACCGACACACGGGCCGCCAACCGCCGCGGCATGATCTTCATGGTGCTTGCCATGGCGCTGTTCGCCGCGAACGATGCAGGCACGAAGTTCGCGGTGCAAGTCATTCCGGTTTCCGAAGTCATGGTCCTCCGCGGCGGCTTCGCGCTGATCTTTCTTGCGCTCGTGCTGTGGTGGCGCGGCGAATTGCGCGACACGCCAAAAATTTTCGACTGGCAGGTAAGTCTGCGCGGCTTCGCGGAGGCCATGAACGGCGTGCTGCTGATTTCCGCGCTTGCGCTGATCCCGCTCGGCAACGTGATCACGATCATTCAGCTCGTGCCCTTTATCATGACGATTATCGCGGCTGCATCGCTAGGCGAGCGCGTGGGCTGGCGCCGCTGGATCGCAGTCACGGCTGGATTTGCCGGCGTGCTGTTCGTCGTGAAGCCTGCGACCGGCGCTTTCGATGCAGCCTCGCTGTTTGCACTGATTGCAACATTCACGATCCTGTTGCGCGATATGCTCGCGCGCTCAATCGGCACGCGCGTTCCGGCCTTTATCGTTGCGCTCGCCTCGATCCTTGCCGGCATCGTAGTTGGAGCCGCCGGTTCTTTTTTTCAGCCTTGGCGATGGCCTGATGCGGTCGCGCTTACGGGCTGCCTCGCTTCCGGAATCTTTCTCGTGCTGGCGCAGTATTTCATTGTGCTCGCCTATCGAGGGACCGAGCTCTCGGCTGTGGCGCCTTTTCGTTACTCGATCGTGCTGTTCGCCGTCGTGTACGGCTTCATCTTCTTCCGCGAAGTTCCTGACCTGTGGTCATTCGCAGGCATGACGATCATGATTGTCGCCGGCGTTTATATGCTGCATCGCGAGGCGATGCGATCGCGCGATGCGACAATGGGCACCAAATAAAGCCTTCGTAAAAGATACGGTTTCGCGTGCATCCAACTAGGTTTCACACGCATCCGTCAGCGGCCCAACCGTTTCGTCCTGCGGCTTGATCGGTCGGTTTTATTGGCTATGGTGCACTGAAACGAAGGGGTTGGCCGGACGGGAAGGTCCGGTACTGCCCGCAGTGTCCGGGGGGAACCAACTTGCGTACGCTTCTCGCAATCAGCCGAGCGATCGACTTCGTCAACGTCAAACTCGGAAAAGCCGTCGCGTGGCTCCTTGTGCTCGCGATCGCGGTATCGACGATCAACGCGATTATTCGAAAGTTATTCAATCAATCGTCCAACGCCTGGCTCGAGCTTCAGTGGTATCTGTTCGGCGCGGTATTTCTGTTCTGCGCGGCATGGACCCTGATCGCGAACGAACATATCCGCATCGACATCATCAACAATTCTTTTTCGCGGCGCGTGCGGCTCTGGATCGACATGGTCGGGCATATGTTCGCGCTCATTCCGTTTTGCGTGGTGATGATCTGGACTTCGATTCCGTTTTTCCTCACTTCGTATCGCCTTGGCGAGCGTTCGTTCAGCGCGGGCGGTCTGCCGCAATGGCCGGCAAAACTTCTGATCCCGATCGCTTTTACGATTTTACTCGTTCAAGCGTTCTCGGAAATCATCAAACGTGCCGCGATCATGCAAGGAGCGATCCCCGATCCGTATGACGGCCCGCAGGTGCATGCCGCAGAAGCCGAAGCCGAAAGATTGCTTCAGGCAATCGAGAAAAAGTCCTGAGTTAGAGTGCGCCTGGAGCAAAAGAGATGACCGCCTTCATCATTCACAACATGGCGCCGATCATGTTCGCAAGCTTGGTAATTTGCTTGCTGATCGGCTACCCGGCCGCTTTCACGCTCGCGTTCGTCGGCCTGGTTTACGGCATCGTCGGCATCGAACTCGGATTATTCGCCCCGAACTTCCTGCAAGCTTTGCCGGAGCGCGTTTACGGCACGATGAACAACGATACGCTGCTCGCGATCCCGTTTTTCACGTTTATGGGACTGGTGCTAGAACGAAGCGGAATGGCGGAAGATTTGCTCGACACGATCGGGCAAGTGTTCGGTCCGGTCCGCGGCGGACTCGCCTATGCGGTGATTTTCGTCGGCGCACTGCTTGCAGCGACCACCGGCGTCGTCGCGGCGTCCGTGATCTCGATGGGTCTGATCTCGCTGCCGATCATGCTGCGCTACGGCTACGACCGCAGGCTTGCGAGCGGCGTGATCGCGGCCTCCGGAACCCTCGCTCAAATCATTCCGCCTTCGCTCGTGCTGATCGTCATGGCCGACCAGCTCGGCCGCTCGGTCGGCGATATGTATGAAGGCGCCTTCGTTCCCGGCCTCATCCTTTCTGCGCTCTATGCCGGCTACGTGATGCTGGTGACGCTCATTTTCCCGAACCGGGCGCCGGGACTTCCGCCGGAGGCACAAACGCTGAAAGAAGACGGCGAGAAGCGGCCATTGCGGACCTTCACGAACTTCGTGGGTGTCGTCGCAGCAATTCCTCTCGTCACATTTCTTCTCGTCAGCGTCGCACTCAGCATAGTATTTATTCTGGTGGGCGGTATCGCCGGCAACAGCACGCTGGGCCTGCCGCAAACCGTGAAAGATTACGGCATTGAGGCCGTGGCGGCGGCGGGCGCGCTCTATGCGCTTTATCTCGGTGTGCGGTCGCGTGAATTCTCTTCGCGGCCCCATGCCAACCTCACCTTGCTGGTCCTGATCAGCGGTCTGGTCGGATTTCTGGTGTTGCGGCAGACGACATACAAGGGCGCGGACTTCGTCGTGCTCGCGATGTTCGTCGGCATCATCTTCGCCTTCCTCGTTTCGGTCGGCGACCGTTATCGCGGATTTGCAGGCGTGATCGGCGCGATCGCGGCAATGGCCGTCGCCGCCTACGTCTATATTCTTCATCCGTTGCCGATCGCGACAGGGACCCTCGCTTCCTTCGAGCCGCTGTTCCGGCTGACCGCGGCGGTAGTTGCCGCGGCAGCCGCCTTCTACGCAATATCGATCTTGTTCGGCTCAGTGGCTTTCCTGCGCGAGCCGCTGCTCTCCGAAATGTCGCGTCAGGTGACGGCAGTCATGGTGCCGCCGCTCGCGCTTATCTTTCTCGTGCTGGGCACGATCTTCATCGGCCTTGCGACACCGACCGAAGGCGGCGCTATGGGTGCGGCGGGCGCGGTCATTCTCGCCATTATGAAGGGCCGGCTCAATTTTTCGCTGGTCAAGCAGGCAACCGAGTCGACGGCGAAACTATCGGCATTCGTGCTTTTCATCCTGCTCGGCGCACGCGTGTTCTCCCTCACCTTCTACGGCGTGGACGGACACAAATGGGTTGAGGAACTCCTCGTTTCGCTACCGGGCGGACAGATCGGCTTTCTGCTCTTCATCAATGCTCTGGTTTTCGTCCTCGCGTTTTTCCTCGACTTCTTCGAGCTTGCCTTCATCATCGTACCTTTGCTCGGCCCGGCGGCGGAGCGCCTAGGAATCGACCTGATCTGGTTCGGCGTGATCCTCGCGGTAAATATGCAAACCTCGTTCATGCACCCGCCGTTCGGCTTCGCACTGTTCTATTTGCGGTCGGTCGCACCGAAGGAATCCTATGTCGATAAAGTCAGCGGGCAAGTGACCGCAGGCGTAACAACCGGGCAGATTTATTGGGGCGCGGTACCCTTCGTCGTGATCCAGTGCATAATGGTCGTCTTGGTCATCATGTTCCCGCAGATGGTGATGCATTACAAAGGCACCGGCACCGGGATCGATCCGAGCAAGGTCAAGATCGAGATTCAGCAACAGGAAGAACTCGGTCCGCTCAAATTCGACTGAGGTCTGACGCAGCAGCTTGGCATAAACAAAAAACCCCGGAGCAAAAGCTCCGGGGTTTTTCTTACTTGTCGAGCGTTCAGATCAGGCGCGGCGCGAGCGGATCTGGAAACCGTCGAAGGTGTATTCCGAAACCTGCCACCAGAGATACTGGTCGTTACGGAACGCCATGTAGGAGTCATGGACCTTCTTGAAATCCGCGTTCTTCGCCGAGGTTTCGGCATAGACTTCGTTCGCGGCCTTCAAGCAGGCTTCCATGATCGCCGTCGAGAACGGCTGGAGCTTGGCGCCGCCGGCGATCAGACGGCGGAGCGCGGCGGGATTACCCGCATCGTACTTTGCCATCATGTGCGTGTTCGCGGTTTGCGATGCCGCTTCGAGGATCGCCTTATAGCTCTTCGGCAGCTCGTTATACTTAGGAAGGTTGACCATCGCGTGGAGCATCGGGCCGCCTTCCCACCAACCGGGATAGTAGTAGAACGGTGCGACCTTGTTGAAGCCAAGCTTCTCGTCGTCATACGGGCCAACCCACTCGGCAGCATCGATCGTGCCGCGCTCAAGCGACTGGTAGATTTCGCCGCCCGCGATCTGCTGCGGGACAACGCCGAGTTTCGACAGCACCTGACCGGCGAAACCGCCGATACGCATCTTCAGGCCCTTGAGGTCTTCAAGCGTCTTGATTTCCTTGCGGAACCAGCCGCCCATTTGCGCGCCGGTGTTGCCGGCCATGAAGCCGATGGCGTTGTGCTTGGCAAAGAAGGTATTCAGCAGGTCGTTGCCGCCGCCGTAGAGACACCAAGCGTCCATCATGCGCTGGTTGAGACCGAACGGAACCGCAGTCGCAAACGCGAATGTCGGGTCTTTGCCTACGTAGTAGTAGTTGGCGGTGTGGCACATTTCGACGGTGCCGTTCGACACAGCGTCCAGCGCCTGCAGGCCCGGCACGATTTCGCCGGCCGCGAAAACCTGGATCTGGAACTTGCCGTCGGTTGCGTCGCTGACGGTTTTGGCCAGGACTTCGGCTGCCCCGTAGATGGTGTCGAGCGCTTTCGGGAAGCTCGACGTCAGACGCCACTTAATTTCCGGCGCCGACTGGGCGATCGCGGGAGCCGCTATAGCGCTGGCAGCGACTGCGCCTGCGCCGACTTTTAGGAACTTACGACGTTGCATGAATATTCCCCCCTTGGGAGCGTGGAGTTTTGGTTTGTTGGATTCCCAACCCTCTGGGCCGGTCATCTGAAGGGAGAATGACCGAGCGGGCCGCGAAAATCCAGAAGGCGGCTTACATTGCTATGCAGCATAATGAAACTGCGTAGTTTCAGCCGAAACTAGCCGGCCTGACGGCGGGCGCGGATCGTGTAGCTGTCGAAGCCGTATTCGGTGAGGCTTAAGACTCAATCACGATCTTCGGTGCTGCGCGTTTTCCCGCGGAACCTTCCAATGCGCCGCGCACCTTCGCGGCGATCTCCTTGTAGATTTTTGCGTTGGACCCGTCCGGTTCGCTGGCCACGATCGGTGTGCCGGCGTCGGACATCTCCCGGATTTTCAACTCAAGCGGCACTTCGCCGAGAAACGGCACGCTCCAGCGGTCCGCTTCGTGCCGCGCGCCGCCGCGGGCACAGGAAGTAACTCATATTCTCGATCAGTCCGAGCACGGGAACGTCCACGCGCTTGAACATCGCAATCCCGCGCCGCGCGTCGATCAGCGCGAGATCTTGCGGAGTGGAAACGATCACCGCGCCTGCGAGCGGTACCTGCTGCGCGAGCGTCAGCTGCGCGTCGCCGGTGCCCGGCGGCATATCGACGACAATCACGTCAAGCGGCGCCCAAGCGACTTCGCGCAACATCTGCGTGATCGCCGACTGCACCATCGGTCCGCGCCAGATCATCGGCGTATCTTCGTCGACCAGAAAACCGATCGACATCACCTTGAGGCCGAAGGCTTCCATTGGCTTCAGCGTGCGGCCGCCGATCAATTCCGGTTTGCCTTTGAGCGCAAGCAACCGCGGCATCGATGGGCCGTAAATATCCGCATCCAGCACGCCGACTTTCAGGCCGAGCGATTGCAGTCCCAGCGCGAGATTGACCGCGGTCGTCGATTTGCCGACACCGCCTTTGCCGGATGCAACCGCGATGATCGCTTTGACACCCGCAACGCCCTGCACGGCGCGGCCTCCGGTTTGCGGAGCCGGACCCGGCGCAGGCGCCGAACTACCCGGTTTCTTTTCGGCGGTGAGCGCGATCAGTACGGATGCAACGCCGGGAACGGATTTGATCACTTCTTCCGCCTGCTTGCGAACGCTTTCCCAAACCTGCGCTTCGGCGGCGTCTACGGTCAGCGAGCAGAACACTTTGCCGCCGGTGACGACGACACCGGAAAGCTTGCCGGAGGTGACGATGTCTTTGCCGTCGGGGCCTTTGACGGATTTAAGGGCTTCGGTAACGGTCGCGGAGGTGGCGGTCATTCTTGTTATCTCCCGCCTGGACAATAGCATTTCCGGCGGAAATCGCCTCGCGGCTATTCGCCCTTGAAACGCGGGAGGCGCTTTTCGCGGAAGGCCATCACGCCTTCGATAAAATCCTTCGAGCGGCCTGCTTCGCGCTGGCTGTCGCGCTCAAGGTCGAGTTGCGTCGAAAGATCGTTCTCGCCGCTCGCCATCAGGGCACGCTTGGCCAACTGATAGGCCAGCGTCGGCCCCGCGGCGAGGATCGCCGCGTGCTTCGCGACTTCGCTTGCGAAAATGTCGTCGTCGAAAACTTTCCAGGCGATGCCCATACTCTCGCAATCCTCTGCAGGGATACGGTCGGCGAAAAGCGACATCGCGAGCGCACGCTTCAGGCCGACAAGCCGCGGCAGGAACCAGGTGCCGCCGGCGTCGGGCACAAGTCCGATCCGCGCGAAAGCCTGCTGCAAGTAGGCGGAACGCGCCATCAGGATAATGTCGCAGGCGAGCGCGATGTTCGCGCCTGCGCCCGCGGCCGGTCCGTTTACTGCCGCAATCGTGGGGATATGAAACGAGGCGAGACGCCGCACGAGCGGATTATAATTTGCATCAAGCGAAGAGCCGAGATCGAGCTTTGCGCCATCGGCGATAACGCGCTCGCTTAAATCCTGTCCTGAGCAAAACGCACGCCCCTCGCCGGTCAGCACCAGGCAACGCACGTTCTTGTCGCCTTCTACCTTTTCGAGCGCGTCGCGCAACTCAGGATGGGTCGCGGCGTTGATCGCATTCAGGCGATCGGGCCGCGCGAGTGCGAGCGTCGCCACCGAACCTGCAACCTCCAGCCGTATATTCTCGTATTTCATCTTTATGCCTTCGCGCTTGGACGGGCCGACACAGCGGCGTGCCAGCGGGTCAAATTTTTCATCTCCGGTGTCAGTGAGAGTTTGATCACGCGCATGAAATCGACGGTGCAGAGCGCAGTGATGTCGGCGATCGTGAAACGGTTGCCCGCCACATATTCCCGCGTGCCGAGTTCTTTCTCGAGAAATCCGACGAAGTCCGCTGCCTTGTCACGGCAGGCATTGCCCCAATCGGGCACTTGCGGCGTCTCGCGCTTCGCCATTGCGGGGCTGCTGTGCCGGAAAGATTGCGAAACCGGACCGTAGAAGTGCAATTCAAGCCGGCGGTTCCACATTTCGACCTGAGCGCTTTCCAGCGCGTCCTTGCCGAACAGGTTCGGCTCGGGATGGAGCTTCTCGAAATAAAGACAGATCGCCACCGACTCCGAAATCACGGTGCCGTCGTCAAGCACGAGCACCGGAACCCGTTGCATCGGGTTCATCGCGGTAAAGGTTTCGCCGTATTGCTCCAGCCCTCCGAGATCGACTTCCTGCTTCGGAATGTCGATGCCCTTCTCGGCAAGAAAAACGCGCACGCGGCGCGGGTTGGGCGCACGGCCCATATCGTACAATTTCATTCGATCCGCCTTCGTCCGCTATCCGAACATGAGCGCGGGAACCTATCAAGCCGTAGAAATGACTAAGGTATTCGCCGCCAAGCGGAACGATTTACCATCTCTTAACCATAAGAATCAGCCCGGCATTAACCACCCGCGCGCAATGGTAGAGATGGCTGGCGCGGGGCATATCGGGGCGTTCGTGGCCGGCTTGCGCTTTTGAGTATGAGCGCAGGGCAATGGCGGCGGTCGGATAACGGTATTGCGTAATGATGAGCTATAGCGCTCGCGGGGACGAGTCAGCGGCCGATGCCGCCCGCGCCGCACACGAGCGGCGCCTCATGCTCAATCGCAGCGTCCGCGACGCGCGCGACATTCTCACTTCCACGTCCGGCGTAAAGCCCGCTTTCGACTACGAACTCCTGCGGCTCTACGCGGAGCACCGCATCGGCGCGTCGGTAGCGCTCTTCATGCTGATCTCGCTGGTCGGTATCGCTTCTTCGCTGTGGACCGGCGGCTTCGGCGCGATCATCTGGACCATGATCGCGCTCACGATACATTCGCTGAACGTCGCCGCCTGCCGCCGCTTTCTGACCGCCCCCGCGAGCCCGGCGCTGATGCAGCGCTATCGCGTGCTGTTCACGATGTTCGACCTGATCTTCGGCGTGAGCTGGGTCTTGATCGTCAACGTGCTGGTCGGCCTCGGCGCACAGGGTGCCGGCGACTTCTCGCTGTTTGCGATGCTGCTCGTAGTCGCCGTGTTCTCGATGCTGGCGGCGAGCATTCCGAGTGCGGTTTATGCCGCGACTGTTCCTGTCGCCGGCGTCGTTACCCTGCACTACCTCCTGCGTGGCACGCCGCAGGACGTGGTCTTGGCAATTCTGACCGTCGGCGCGGAAGCCTATTTCGTCATGGTCGCGGGGCGCCTGCACATTGCTGCGGTGTCGGCGCTGGAAGCACGCGCGCAACTCGACACGCTGATCGGCGAGCTGGAACAGTCGAAAGCAAAGTCGGACGAAGCCGCACGCCGCGCGGAAGCCGCGAACTTGGCCAAGTCCCGTTTTCTCGCGCAGATGTCGCATGAGTTGCGCACGCCATTGAACGCGATCCTCGGCTTCTCGGAAGTCATGAAGAACGAAGTGCTCGGCGGCCACCTTGTACCTGCATATAAGGAATATGCGGGCGACATTCACGAGTCCGGCGGGCACCTTTTGAACCTCATCAACGAGATTCTCGATCTCTCGCGCATCGAAGCCGGCCGTTACGAACTCAACGAAGAGCCTGTCAGCCTGGTCGGGATCGCCGACGACTGCTCGTATCTGATGAAGATGCGCGCGACCAATCGCGGCATCACGCTGCATACCCTGTTCGAATCCGGTCTTCCGAAAATCTGGGCCGACGAGCGCGCGGTGCGTCAAGTCACGCTCAATCTCTTGTCTAACGCGATCAAGTTCACGCCCCAAGGCGGCGAGGTTTTCACCAAGGTCGGCTGGACCGCTTCCGGCGGGCAATACCTCTCCGTGCGCGATACCGGCCC
Organism: Rhizobiales bacterium Ga0077548; assembly: GCA_001464215.1. Lineage (GTDB taxonomy): Bacteria > Pseudomonadota > Alphaproteobacteria > Rhizobiales > Xanthobacteraceae. The sequence continues at coordinate 15,701 of LNEZ01000049.1, forward strand.
CGGTATTCCCGAAGACGAAATCCCGATTGTCATGGCCTCCTTCGGGCAAGGTTCGAATGCGATCAAGACTGCCGAGCAAGGCGCAGGCCTCGGCCTGCCGATCGTAAAGGGCCTGATCGACCTTCACGGCGGCACCTTTACGCTGCGCTCGAAACTCCGCGCAGGCACCGAAGTGATCGTCACCCTGCCCCCTGAGCGCGTCATGGCGGCGCTTGCGCCGGTAGCCGACGCAGGCCCGCTGCAACCGAAGCAGCCCCAGACCTCCACACAGATTGCCCCTGTCCGCGCGTGATAAATTCTGCTGTCATCGAATCGCGGCACGGATCGCCGCACCGGAAAGCCACGATGTTACCGCCCTTCGTGAATGACACGCTGAAATGGCTACGCGACGAAGCGGTGCTGCCGTTCGGCGCGGCGCAGCACGTCAACGAAGACGGCGAACCGCTCATATCCAACCCTGGTGCCGGGGCTTACGCCGCGCCGGTCGCTGCCGCGATCACGGGCGTCATCGCGGGCGGCGCACTCCTGCTGTTCTGGAATATGTGGCTGCCGCCATTCGCGATTGCCGCGGCGACCGTACTCACGCTTTCGGCACTGCGTGGCGCTCGCCTGGAGAGCGGCACCGTGCGCGCGGGCGACCGCCTTGCCGGTGCAAGCGGTACGGGGACCGCGGCACTCGCGCTGCTGCTTCTCGTTGAAGTCGCGGCGATCGAAGGTCTGATTTTCTATCACGCGCCAAGTGCCGCACTCGTCATCATTGCCGCCGTGATTTTCAGCTCGACCGCTTCGATTGCGTTTCGCCTGACTCAGCCCGCGCGTCCGCTCGAAGACATCGGAGACGCCGCGCGGCCGTCGCAGGGCGCGGCGCTGCAAGGATTGATGTTGGTTACGATTGTGATCGGAACCGCGCTTTTGCTTCCCGTGTTCCGTATCGGGCCGACGGCTGGGGCTTTGGTTGCTTCCCTCGCGGCTTTCGTCATCGTCGTCGCGGTTGCGCGAAACCAGAACAAAGACGACGTGCCTGATTGCGCGGCCACGGCAGGCAAAGCCGCGGAAGTCGCAACCCTCCTCGCCGTATTGGCCCTCGTAAGAACCCCGTAAAAAATGTTCCGCAACGACAAATTTCTCTGGCTCGTCATCGTAGGCCTCGTGCTCGCGGTGATCGTGCTGATTTCGCGCCACGACGAAGGCACGGTCGGCCCGATGGATACGAACGCATTCGCGAGCCTCGTCTATTTCTCCGCGCTCCTGCTACTGGTCGGCGGCGGTTTCTATTCGGTGTTCTATGGCCGCTTTCAGGAGAAACTGAAATCGATCGGCCTTTGGCTGTTGATCGTGGCGCTACTTGCAGCCGGCTATCACTATCGCAGCGAAGTCGTGCGCGTGGTCGATCGCATCTTTACCGTAGTCTCGCCGGATCAGGACATCACCGCGAGCATTCCGAACAGCGTCCGAGTCGAACGCTCGCAGTCGGGCGACTTCAATGTGCGGGTTCAAGTGAACGGCGCGCAGTTTCCGATGCTGATCGACACCGGCGCTTCCAGTGTCGTGCTGACGGTCGAAGCCGCGCGCGCCGCCGGCATCCCGGTCGATCTCCTGAAGTACGACGTCACGATCGAAACCGCGAAAGGCCGCAACTTCGCGGCCGCAGTCGTGCTCGACCAAATCCGCATCGGCAGCATCGTCGAGCGGCGCGTGCCCGCGCTGATCGTGCGTCAGGGCGATCTGCGCATGAGCCTCTTGGGCATGAGCTTCCTGCAACGGCTCGAGTCTTTCGAGCTGCGCGGCAAGCAGATGGTACTTCGCGGACGCCGCTGAGCAATTTCGCACTGCAAATCGATTTCACATCGCGGAACTAATCGTTCCGCGAGGCGGAATTTCATTCCGCACGGTTGACGTTACGTCCCTTGAGTGTTGCAGTGGATTTTCCTCCGCGAGGCAAAAGCATTCGCGGAAAATCGGAACGACGATTTGCAGCGCAATGCTGCTGGCAAGAACGACGAAACCATGGGGAGAAAACAAAATGAAGCGCACCGCGCTCGCACTACTTTCAGCCGCAATCTTCGCGGCAATCGCCGTACCGGCTTCGGCGCAAAACTTTCCAACCAAACCGATCAACCTGATCGTGCCGTGGCCCGCAGGCGGCTCCACCGACATCGCGATGCGCGCGATTGCGGAAGCCGCGAGCAAGCATCTCGGCCAGCCAGTCATCGTCGATAACCGCGCAGGCGGTTCGGGCACGGTCGGCCCCGCGCAAATGGCGGCAACGGCGAAGCCCGACGGCTACACCATCGCGCAGATTCCGATCACGATTTTCCGTCTGCCGCTGATGCAGAAGACGACCTGGGATGCTGACAAGGACTTTACCTACATCGCGCATCTCACCGGCTACACCTTCGGTGTCACGGTGCGCGCCGACTCCGAGTTCAAGACCTGGGCCGACGTCGTAAAGTTCGCCAAGGCGAACCCCGGCAAGGTGACCTATGCAACGCCGGGCGCCGGTACTTCGCTGCATATCGGCATGGAGCAGATCGCGGCCCGCGACGGCATCAAGGTAACGCAGGTGCCGTTCAAGGGCGGCGCCGAAACCAACGCCGCCGTGCTCGGCGGCCACACCATGCTGCAAGTCGAATCGAGCGGCTGGAAGGCGCTGGTCGACTCCGGCCAGCTTCGCCTCTTGATGATCTGGACTGCGAACCCGTCGCCGAACTATCCGAACGTGCCGACGCTGCGGCAGCTCGGCTATCCCTTCGTGTTCGACTCGCCGTTCGGCATCGCAGGCCCGAAAGGCATGGACCCGAAGATCGTGGCTACCATCCACGACGCTTTCAAGAAGGCGGTCGATGACCCGCAGGTGCAGGCCACGCTCGCGAAATACGACATGGTCGTGAACTACAAGAACACCGCCGACTATGTGAAGTTCGTGAAGGAAGTGACCGCAACCGAGAGCAAGGTCGTCGAGATGCTCGGCCTCAAGAAAAAAGACTAACGCAAGGTCGATGGCTCCGCTGATCGCAGCGGAGCCATTTCACTTCTGAACAACGATCGTCTCATGAAAAGCTCCGGCCTCCGGATTAACAACGCCGAATTGTGGGGCGGTGCGATCTGGTTTGCGGTCAGCCTGTTCGTGCTCGATCAGGGCCAGAAGCTCGGGCTCGGCTCTGTGAACGCGCCGGGCATGGGCTTCATGATGTTCTGGATCGGCATCGTGATGGCAGCGCTTTCGCTCGGTGTCGCCGTACAGGCGATCAGGAGCGAAGGCCCGTCGGTTCGCGCCTTATGGGCTGAAACGCGGTGGGTGAAGACGCTGATCGTGATCGTCACCTTCGGTCTTTATGGTTTTGCGTTCACCAGTCTCGGATTTCTTCTCTCCACCATTCCTTTGATGCTCGTGCTGTTACGCGCGATCGATCCGGTGCGCTGGACGATCGCGATACCGCTCGCGTTCGGCGCGCCGATCCTGATCTGGTGGATACTGAAAACGCTGCTTCAGATTCAGCTCCCCAACGGCGTGTTCGAGATCGGATAGAGAATGGATCTGCTCGGACAAGTCGCCAACGGGTTCGCGGTCGCGCTGACACCGATCAATCTTCTGTATTGTTTCATAGGCGTATTCATCGGCACGCTGGTCGGCGTATTGCCGGGCATCGGTCCGATTTCGGCAATGTCGCTCTTGTTGCCAGTTACGCTTTCGGGCACGCCGGAGTCCGGCATCATCATGATGGCCGGCATCTATTACGGCTCGATGTATGGCGGCTCGACCACGTCGATCCTCGTCAACATTCCCGGCGAAGCGACCTCCGTCGTCACCTGTCTCGACGGACATCAGATGGCGAAGCAGGGCCGCGCCGGACCTGCGCTCGGTATCGCGGCCTTCGGTTCTTTCATTGCGGGAACAGTAGCGGTTGTCGGGCTCATGGTGATCGCGCCGTTTCTAGCGGGCTTCGCGGTCGCCTTCGGCCCGGCCGAAATGTTCAGCCTCATGATCCTCGGCCTCGTGATCGTGACCTTCCTCACGCAAGGTTCGATGCTGAAGTCGTTGCTGATGGCAAGCGCGGGCGTGGTGCTCGGGCTTATCGGTCTCGACAGCATTACCGCGCAGCCCCGTCTCACCTTCGACCGCATCGAACTTTACGACGGCATCGGCCTCGTCCCGGTCGTGATGGGCCTGTTCGGCGTCGCCGAGGTGCTTTCGAATATCGAACAGGGCGTGAAGCGCACGATCACCAGCACAAAGATCAGCAACCTGCTTCCGAACAAAGAAGACTGGCAACGCAGCGCGGGGCCGATCGGACGCGGCACCGTGCTGGGATTTTTTCTCGGCATCATTCCCGGCGGCGGTGCGGTGATCGCGGCGTTCGCCTCTTATGCTCTCGAAAAGCGTATCTCGAAAACGCCAGAGCGTTTCGGCAAAGGCGCGATCGAAGGTGTCGCGGGGCCGGAGGCGGCGAACAATTCGGCGGCGGGCGGCGCGTTCATTCCGCTACTCACGCTCGGCATTCCGCCGAATGTGGTGATGGCGCTGTTGCTTGGCGCATTCGTCATTCACAACATCCAGCCCGGCCCGCTTCTGATGGTGCAGCGCCCCGACCTGTTCTGGGGCGTGATCACGAGTATGTATATCGGCAACGTGATGCTGCTCGTCCTGAACCTGCCCTTGATCGGAATGTGGGTGCAGCTGTTGCGCCTGCCTTACAACATCTTATTCCCGATGATTTTGCTCTTCACCGTCATCGGCGTGTTCGCGAGTAGCAACAACGTGTTCGATCTTTATGTGATGCTTGCGTTCGGGTTGATCGGCTATCTCACGCGCAAGCTCGGCTACGAAGCGGCACCCTTGGTGCTCGCATTCGTGCTCGGCGCGATCATGGAAAACAAACTGCGCACCGCGCTGATCATCTCTGCGGGCGACCTCACGACATTCTTCAAGAAGCCGATCTCGGCAGTGTGTCTTACGATTGCAGCGATAATGCTGCTGATGCCGCTCATTCCGCAGCTTCGCAGAAAGCGTGAAGCGGTCGCATTAGAAGACGGCAACAACTAAAACTTTTTTGCGCGTGATCTTGTCCGAAAACCGGTGCCCACTTTTCGGGATCACGCGCCTTTAGAACCAGCCCATCAGGCTTGCGAAGAAGCGGAACGCAACGATGAGCAGGAAGATCGCGAAGGCGACTTCCAGCCTTCGGCGCGGCCAGGAATGCGCGAGCTTCGCGCCATAGGGCGCGGCCAAGACGCTCGTCGGCGCGAACAGCGCAACGGCAAGAAAAGAAACGTAGCCAACCGAAAGCGGCGGCATCAGCGCCTGCTGCGGCCAGCCGGCGATCATGTAGCCGATCACGCCGGGCAATGAGATCAGAACGCCAACCCCGGAAGAGGTCGCCACCGCGCGGTGAATGGAAACGCCGTAGAGAGTGAGAAACAAAGCGGAGTAAGCGCCGCCGCCAATGCCCATCAGCGCTGAGATGACGCCGATCGCAACGCCGACGATAGCAATCGTCAACGTGCCCGGAAGCTGATCGGCGATGCGCCAGTTCTCGCGGCCAAAGATCAGCTTCAAGGCCATCAAGGTCGCGAATACGACGAACAAGAGTTTGAAGACCGTGGAGCTTGCAAAATAGGCGATGAATGAGCCGATGCCGACACCGCCGATAATCGGAAGCGCCCAGATCTTCAACACGCCTTCGTCCACTGCGCCTTTGGCTTTGTGCGCGTAATAAGAACGGATCGAAGTCGGCACGATCAGCGCAAGCGCGGTGCCGACGCAGAGCTGCATACGCACCTCATCGGCGACACCCAATACCCGGAACACCTCGTACATGACGGGTACTGAGATCGCCGCACCCCCGATGCCGAGGAGACCTGCGAAGATTCCGGTGAGTGTGCCTGCGATGAGGATGGCGCCGACCAGAACCGCGAATTCGCTCGCGGGTATTCCGAGAATTGTCATGCGGCGCTTTGTGCAGGCATTTCCGGAGAAATGAAAGCGAGCGCCTCGCGCAACACCCATGCATTCGCGCCGGGTTTTACCGCTTCGGTAGCAAGATGCCGGCGGTATGCGCGCGCGCCCGGCTTGCCACGGAATGCGCCGAGGAGGTGCTTCGTAATGTCGTGCAGCCGCTCACCCTTCGAAAGCTCCCGCTCGATATAGGGAATGAGCTTTTCGAACGCCTCTTCGAGGTTTGCTGCCGGTGCGGCTTCTCCGAAAAACTCCGGATCGACGCCGAGCAGAAGCTCGGGAGAATCATACGCCGCGCGCCCCAGCATCACGCCATCGACGGATGCGAGATGCTCTTTCGCAGTTGCGAGGGACGCGATACCGCCGTTCAGGATCACGGGATAATCGCCAAGGCGCTTCTTTAACCGGAACACGCGGTCGTAATTCAGCGGCGGCACTTCGCGGTTCTCGCGCGGGCTTAAGCCCTGCAGCCAGGCCTTGCGCGCATGAACGACCAGCGCGTCACTGCCCGCCGCGATCATCGCGTTCGCAAAAGTGTCGAGCGCTTCTTCCTCGTCCTGATCGTCGATGCCAATGCGGCACTTCACGGTCACGGGAATTCTCACCGCCGCCTTCATCGCGCTCACACCATCGGCAACGCGCGCGGGCTCCGCCATCAGGCAGGCGCCGAAGTGTCCGCTCTTCACACGGTCCGAAGGACAGCCGCAGTTGAGGTTCACTTCGTCATAGCCGAGGTCTTCGGCGATCCTTGCGCTCGCAGCCAAGTCCTTCGCATCCGAACCGCCGAGCTGGATTGCGACCGGATGTTCTTCCGGGTTGAAGCCAAGCAGCCGCGCGCGGTCGCCATGCAGTACCGCGCCGGTCGTAATCATTTCCGTGTAAAGGCGCGCGCGGCGCGACAACAGCCGATGGAAGAACCGGCAATGCCGGTCGGTCCATTCCATCATCGGCGCGACGGAGAAAAGATATTGCGAGCGCTTACTCAATTTCTAATGCCTGTTACGCAGCATCCGCCTTGCGGTCGAAATGCTCGCGCGCGGTGATAATTCTTCCATAGTGGGTTTCAGCCCAGCGAACCAGCGCGCCGATAGACTCCATCAGCGAGGCCCCAAGCGGCGTCATGCGGTATTCGACGCTCGGCGGTTGCGTCGGAAACACCGTGCGCGTGATCAGGCCGTTGCGTTGCAGGTCGCGTAGCGTCTGGGTCAGCATACGTTGCGAGATATCCGGTATGAGACGGCGCAGTTCGCCGAAGCGATAAGGCTTCTCCGATAGCGCGATCAACATCAACGTACTCCACTTGTCGCCGATCTGGTCCAGCACACCCCGCACCGGGCAATTGTCCAGGCTGTCTCCGGAGATTTTCTGCGCTTTGAGTACGTCCTGAATTTTGCGCGAGGATTTAATCGGCCGTTTCATGATGGTTCTCTTGTCGGTCCTCTTGGTGGTTCCTGCGAAGTAACCAGCGCCCGATGAAGTGCCTTCTTTACGGGAGCTTGTCGATCTCTCATGTAGCTATGGTCTCAAAAAGAGACCAACCAGCTAACTTGTATATGGGAAGCACGACAATGGCAAACCAGCCCACCCTCCTCGTCACCGGCGCGAGCGGCAATCTCGGCCGCCGCGTCACCGAACTCCTCCTCGAAGCCAAGGCCGGCAAAATCATCGCCGGTACGCGCGATCCATCGAAGCTCGCTGATCTTGCAGCAAAGGGCGTCGAAGTCCGTAAAGTCGATTTCGACGATCCGGCGCTTGCCGATGCGCTTAAGGGCGTAGATCGTCTTCTGCTGATCTCCACCGACGCGCTCGACAAGCCGGGCCGCCGTCTCGCACAACACAAGGCAGCGATTACGGCTGCGAAAAAAGCCGGTGTCTCGCACATCGTCTATACGTCGATGCCGAAGCCGGAGCCGGGGTCGCCGATCCCGTTTGCGCCGGATCACTACGGCACCGAGCAGGCGCTCACTGAGAGCGGTCTGGGCTGGACCGTGCTTAGAAACTCCTGGTACCAGGAAAATCTTTTCCACTCGCTCCCCCAAGTGCTCGCTTCCGGAAAATGGTTCTCGGCGGCAGGCGACGGCAAGGTCGCGCATATCTCGCGCGAAGACGCAGCTTATGCGGCCGCTGCCGCGCTCGCAGCTACGCCGAACGGAAACGCGCGCTACGACATCACCGGTTCGGAGCCGCTTACGACGCGTGAAATCGCAAAGCTCGCGTCAGAGGCGACCGGCAAACCGATCGAGATCGTGAACGTGACCGACGAGCAGTTGAAGCAGGGCATGATCGCCGCAGGTATGCCGGACTTTCTCGCGCCGGTCTTTGCAAGTTTCGACACCAATACGCGCGCCGGGAACGTGGCATTCGCGACAGATGCGGTGCAAAAACTCACCGGGCGGACGCCGGCGACGCTCAAGCAGTTCTTCGCGGCCAACAGGCAAGCGCTGCTGCAAGCCCACTAAGCGGAACAAGGGTGGCTTGCCAAAGCCACCCTTGACGCATCCGCAATAGCGGGAAAATGTCGTTTCCAAAGCCGCGGCCAAGCGGCAGGAAAGGAAACGCCAGTGCCCATTCCGCTTCAGTTTCAAGGCCGTCTTACGATCCCCGCGGTCGCAGCACCCATGTTCCTGGTCTCGAACCCGGACCTCGTGGTGGAAACCTGCAAGGCCGGCATCGTCGGCACCTTCCCTTCTCTGAACCAGCGCACCAGCGCCGGTTACGAAGAGTGGCTGGTCGAAATCAAGGAGCGGATCGAGAAGCACGAGCGCGACACTGGGAGAAAATGCGCTCCATACGGCGTCAATTTCATCGTCCACAAGAGCAATCCGCGCGTCGAAGCGGACTTGGAGATCTCGCGCAAGCATAAAGTGCCGCTCATCATCACCTCGCTGGGTGCTGTGAAGGAACTGGTCGGCGCGGTGCAGGGCTATGGCGGGCTAGTGTTCCATGACGTGATCAATCTGCGCCATGCGCGGAAGGCGGCGGAAGCAAATGTCGATGGCCTGATCGGCGTCTGCGCGGGCGCCGGCGGCCACGCGGGCCTTATGAGCCCCTTTGCGCTCATCCCTGAAATCCGCAAATTCTTCCCGAAGACGGTTTTGCTTTCCGGCGTCATGTCCACCGGCCGCCATGTCGCGGCGGCGAGACTGATCGGCGCCGATCTCGCTTATCTCGGCACGCGCTTCATCTCGACCAAGGAAAGCATGGCAGACGATCGCTTCAAGAAGATGATCGTGGACACCACTGCCTCCGACATCGTCTATACGGCGGCGATTTCCGGCGTGCACGGTAACTTCCTGATGCCGTCGATTGCCGCGACCGGCAAGGAGATCGACCTCAGTTCCTCGCATAAAATCAGTATCGAGCACGAAGGCCGCGCCTGGAAGGATGTCTGGTCCGCGGGCCAGGGCGTCGGCTCCATCGACGACGTACCCTCGACCGCCGAGCTTTGTGCGCGGCTGATCAAGGAATATCGCGAGGCCATCGAAGAACTCGCGGACGAACGCGCGGCAATCGCCGCCCAGTAAGATGAGTAGTGTAATGAAGCCTGAAGCCTGGCTCGATATTCCCTTTCTCACGCTCTCGGACCTCATTCGCGATCACGCGAAAGAGCGTGCGTCCCATCTCGCGGTCGTGCAGGAAGATCGTAAACTCGATTACGCCGCGCTCGACCGCACCATAGACCGCATCGCGGCGACGCTTCAGCGCGACGGACTGAAGGCGAAGGACGCGATCGCGATCTGCGCCTTTACCTCGATCGAGTATCTGGCGGTATTCCTGGCGGCCTTGCGCGCGGGTATCGCTGTCGCGCCGCTCGCGCCATCCTCCTTGCCCGAAACTATCGCGAGCATGATCGCGGATTCGAGTTCGAAGATTTTCTTTCTCGACAAGGCGGTCGCCGACGAGCTGAAGAAGGTGGAAGGCTCGATCAAGGCGCGGCGGATTTCGCTTGATGACTCAGAAGCGGGCGAGCCGTTCTCGAAATGGCTTGCCGCCGAGGGCGCGAAACCCGCGCATACCGATGTCGAGCCGTTATCGGCCTTCAACATCATTTACTCGTCCGGCACCACCGGCACGCCGAAAGGCATCGTGCAGTCGCACGCAATGCGCTGGGGACAGGTACAGCGCGCAGGCGTGATCGGCTACACGCCGGACGCGGTCACGATGGTATCGACCCCGCTTTACTCGAATACGACGCTGGTCAGCGTGTTTCCGACGCTCGCGATGGGCGGCTCGCTCGTCATGATGAACAAGTTCGACGTCGAGAAATTTCTCCAGCTTTCTGAAAAATATCGAGCAAGCCACGCCATGCTGGTGCCGGTGCAGTATCGCCGCATCATGGCGCATCCCACCTTCGATACATTCGATCTCTCCGCGTACAAAAACGGGATGAAGTTTTCGACCAGCGCGCCGTTCGCAGCCGATGTAAAAGGCGATGTCGTGAAGCGCTGGCCCGGAGGCCTGCGCGAATATTACGGCCTAACCGAAGGCGGCGGCACCTGTATGCTCGCTGCAGATGTCTATCCAAACAAGCTGCATACCGTCGGCCAGCCGCTTCCCGGCCACGATATGCGGCTGATCGACGAGAACGGCGAGGAAGTCGGACCCGGCGAAATCGGCGAAGTTGTCGGCAACTCGCCGATTATGATGAACGGCTATCACAACAACCCCGAGAAGAGCCGCGAGGCCGAGTGGTTCGACAAAACCGGAAAGCGTTTCATCCGCACCGGCGACGTCGGCCGCTTCGATGAAGACGGTTTCCTCACGCTGATGGACCGCAAGAAAGACATGATCATCTCCGGCGGCTTCAACATTTACCCGAGCGACATGGAAGCCGTGATGGTGCAGCACCCAGCGGTGCTGGAAGCAGCCGTCGTCGGCGTGCCCTCGATCAAATGGGGCGAGACGCCCGTCGCCTTCGTCGTGTTGAAACAAGGCGAGACGGCTAGCGCCAACGAAATCCAGCAATGGACCAATGGGCGCGTCGGCAAGACGCAACGGCTCGCGCTGGTGCAGATTCTGCCGAGCCTGCCGCGCAGCGCGATCGGCAAGGTGTTGAAGCGCGAACTGCGCGACACCGTACGGCTCGCCGAAAGCGCCTGATCGTCACATTTCGCGGTTCCGGCTGCGGCTTAATTCACGCTTTCCCCGGCCACGCCTTGGGACTAATGCTGTTTCCAAGGAGACAGCATGATGATGCGCGAAGCCGATGCTACAGCCGTTCGCCTCAGCGAATACCGGCCCTATGACTGGCTGGTCGATACGGTCGAGCTGGATTTTCAACTCGACCCGAAGGCAACGCGCGTGCGCGCAAAACTTGCGATGCGCCCAAACCCGAAAGGCCGCAAAGGTGCGCCGATCGTGCTCGACGGCGACGAGCTTTCGCTTACCTCGATCAAACTGAACGGCCGCGAATTGCGCGCCGACGAATATGAAGCGACTGCTTCTTCGCTAACCGTGAAGACGCCGCCGCGCGGCAAGCTAGACCTCGAGATCGAAACCATCATCAATCCGTCGGCCAACACCAAGCTGATGGGGCTGTTTCGCTCGAACGCGATCTACTGCACGCAATGCGAGGCGGAGGGTTTTCGCCGCATCACTTATTTCCCCGACCGGCCTGACGTGCTTTCCGTCTATACGGTCCGCATCGAAGCCGACCGCGACGAAGCGCCGTTCCTGCTTTCCAACGGCAACCCGGTCGAGGCTTTCGGCATCAAGGGCACCAACCGCCACTACGCGATCTGGCACGACCCGTTTCCGAAGCCGTCTTATCTGTTCGCGCTGGTCGGCGGAAAACTCGACTACATCGAGGACTCGTTCATCACAGCGTCCGGCAAGCACGTGATGCTGCGTATCTTCGTCGAATGCGGCAAGACGCAACTCGCGGGCTACGCGATGGACGCGCTTCAGCGCTCGATGCGCTGGGACGAGAAAGTTTTCGGCTGCGAATACGATCTCGACGTTTTCCACATCGTTGCCGTTTCCGATTTCAATATGGGCGCGATGGAGAACAAGGGCCTCAACATCTTCAACGACAAATACGTTCTCGCCTCCCCCGAGACCGCGACCGACATCGATTACGAAAATATCGAAGCGATCATCGCGCACGAGTATTTCCACAACTGGACCGGCGACCGCATTACCTGCCGCGACTGGTTCCAGCTTTGTCTGAAGGAAGGCCTTACCGTTTTCCGCGATCAGGAATTTTCCTCGGACGAACGCTCGCGCCCCGTGGAGCGGATCGGCGACGTGCGCCGGTTCAAGAGTTACCAGTTCGCGGAAGATGCCGGCCCGCTCGCGCATCCGGTGCGGCCCGACACCTATCGCGAGATCAACAACTTCTACACGGTCACGGTGTACGAGAAAGGCGCGGAAGTCGTCAGAATGCTGAAGACGCTTCTCGGCGCACCCGGCTTCCGCAAGGGCATGGACCTTTATTTCAGGCGTCACGACGGCGACGCGGCAACGGTCGAAGATTTCCTGAAATGTTTCACCGACGCGAACAAGCGCGACCTCACGCAATTCTCGCGCTGGTACTCGCAGGCCGGCACGCCGGAGCTTGCGGTACGCGGCAGGTATGACGCCAAGGCCAAGACCTACAGCTTCGACATCGAGCAGATGATCCCGCCGACGCCGGGGCAGAGCGCGAAGCAACCGATGGTGATTCCGCTGAAACTCGGCCTCCTCGACGGCAAGGGCCGCGACATCGCGCTGAAGGACGCCAAGGGTAAAGCCGTTCCCGGCAATCTGATCGTGCTCGAAAAGTCCGCGCAGAAATTCGTCTTCGGCGGCATCAAGGAGAAGCCGGCGGTTTCGCTTAATCGCGGCTTCTCCGCGCCGGTGAAGATCGCCACGAACTTCGGCGAGGAAAACCTGCGCTTCCTCGCAAAATACGACAGCGATCCCTTCAACCGCTATGACGCGGTCGAGCAGCTTGCCATGCTGGGGCTTGTTGGCAGCGCGCGCGGAGCGAACGAACCGCCGGCGGCGTTGATCGAGGCGCTTTCCAATGCACTCGACAATGCTTCGCTCGATGATGCGTTTCTCGCGCAGCTTTTCAGCTTGCCGGACGAAGCCGATATCGCGCAGCAGATCGGAAAGAATGTCGATCCCGACGCGATCATGGCTGCGCGAAAGAAGATCAAGCGCGAGATCGGCGTTGCGCTGAAAGAAAAACTCGCTGCGCGCTACCAGAAGCTCACAAGCCACCGCGCCTATTCGCCGGACGCGCAAAGTGCAGGACGGCGCGCGTTGCGAAATACCTGTCTCGATTTACTCGCTGCCACCGAAAGCAAAGCAGAGCAGCAGCGAGCCTTCAAACAGTTCGAAGAAGCCGACAACATGACCGACCGCATGGCGGCGCTCGGCGTGCTTTCGCAGTATGCGATCCCCGAGCGCGAGACGGCGCTCGCTGCCTTCGAGACGCGCTACCGCAACGATCCGCTCGTACTCGACAAGTGGTTCGCGGTGCAGGCGCGTATTCCGGAAGCCGATACGCTCGAGCGTGTGCATAAGCTCATGAAACACCCGGCATTTTCGATGACAAACCCGAACCGGATGCGCTCTCTGATCGGCGTCTTTGCCGCCGGCAACCCTGCGCAGTTCAACCGCCCGGACGGCAAGGGCTATGTCTTCATCGCCGACACGGTTCTCGGTTTGGACTCAAAGAACCCGCAGGTCGCGGCGCGCCTCCTCTCGGCCTTCAAGAGCTGGCGGATGCTGGAGCCCGCCCGCCGCGCGCTTGCGGAGAAAGAATTAAATCGCATCGCAAAAACGCCCGGCCTGTCGGCAGATGTTTCGGATATAGCAAGCCGATCATTGGCTTGAGTCCGAAAGACTCAATCGTTAACGCGCAGCGGCTCTCCCGTAGCCGATAATTAACGACTCGGGACAAAGAATTTCGGCGCGTTGACTCTAGACAAATCACTTCGAAATCGATTCTTATGATTCTCGATTCGGGGAGATGCGGCAGTCCCTCCAGATCAAATTTTTGGGGCTCATCCGGGGAGAGTCAGCGATGGCGCGTGTCCACGCTGCCAATACGACAGCGCATGGACATTCGACGCGCGGACTTGCCCGCTCGCTGACACACCCGAACTATCAGCGTCTGGTCGACGCCGAGCCGATCCTGCGCCGCGTCGTTCCGGTTCTCATCGTTGTCTTCCTGATGTCAGTTGCGCTCGGCGCACTCGTGCAGGTGCTGGAACACCGTCGCACTGCAATCGCCGACGCCAAGACCGGAATGGCGCTTTACGCGCAATCAATCGCGGAAGAATACGCGCGGCGCGCGGCGGCGGCCGATGCTGGTGCACAGGATGCCAAGTCGCTGCTGCGCATCGCAACACCTGCGCAGGCGATCACCAACGGCCGCCAGTTCTTCATTGCCGATCCAAACGGTAAGATCGTCGCAGCGGAGCCCGAGGCCCCGCACGCGGTCGGCAAACTGCTGATCGACATTCTTGGCGCCTCGCAGCCGCTTACGGTTTATGCGGAACGCGCGGGCGTAATCGAAATATCGATTCCGAACGGTCCGAATGCGCTTGCGACCGTGCGCAACCTGCGCGACGGCCATGGTCAGATCGCATCGCTCCAGCCGCGCGCGTTGGCACTGGAAAACTGGTGGCGTGATACGCGGCTGACCGCAACGCTCGTCACGACCACGAGCGTTGTGCTGCTTATTCTCGGCTTCGCCTTTCACTGGCAATCGACGCGGGCGCGCGAAGCCGACCTGATCTACGAAAAGGTTCGCGCGCGTATGGACACGGCGCTGAACAGGGGCCGCGCTGGTCTGTGGGACTGGGATCTGGCACGAGGCCGCATCTACTGGTCGGATTCCATGTTCGAAATCCTCGGCTTCAAGCCGCGCGACGAACTTTTGTCGTTCGGCGAAATCGAAGCGCTGGTTCATCCCGACGACGGCTCGCTGTTCGAACTCGCCTCCAACCTTGCCGATGCCGCCGACGGCGCGGTGGACCGCGCATTCAGGATGCGCCACGCCGACGGAAGCTGGGTGTGGCTCCGCGCGCGCGCCGAACTGGTGCAGGAGAATACCGCAAGCGGGCCGCATCTGATCGGCATCGCCTCCGACATCACCGAAGAGAAACGCTTACAGGCACGTACCGCGACTGCGGATATGCGGCTTCGCGAAGCGGTCGAGACTGTTTCCGAAGCTTTCGTGATCTGGGATACCGATCGCCGTCTCTTGCTTTCGAACAATAAGTTCAAGGAGCAGCACGGTCTTTCGGACGAGGCGGTCATTCCGGGCAACCATTACGACAAGGTCATGGCGGCGATGACCAATCCGGTGCTGTCCGCCCCGCAAACGACGGACGGCAGCGTCGAGCTTGCCAACGGCCGCTGGGTGCAGATCAACGAGCGCCGCATGAAGGACGGCGGCCTCGTCTCGATCGGCACCGATATTACCAAGATCAAGCTGCACGAAGAAAAGCTGATCGATAGCGAACGCAACCTGCTCGCGCGCAACGCCGAACTCACCAATTCGCAGCAGGCACTCGAATATCAGGCGCAGCAGCTTGCGGAGCTTGCGCAGAAATACGCCGACGAGAAATCGCGCGCCGAAGAAGCGAGCCAGGCAAAATCAGAGTTTCTCGCCAACATGAGCCATGAGTTGCGCACGCCGCTGAATGCGATCATCGGTTTCTCCGAGATCATGGAATCCGGGATGTTCGGCAAGCTGGGCTCGGAGAAATACTACGAATATTGCAGCGATATTCGCGCCAGCGGCGTTTACCTGCTCGAAGTCATCAACGACATCCTCGACATGGCCAAGATCGAGGCGGGCCGGATGCCGGTCAGCATCGAAGCGGTCAAGCTCGAAGAAATCGTATCCGACGCGATGCGCGTGATGTCGGTTCGTGCAGGCGAGAAGAAGTTGCTCTGCCGCACGGAAATCTGCGGCGACCTCACGCTCCGCGCCGACCGCCGCGCGATAAAACAGATCCTGCTCAATCTCATTTCCAACGCAGTGAAATTCACCCCGGACGGCGGACGTATCGCCGTGCGCGCAAAACTGTCCGGTCAGTCGGCATTCGTCGTGATCGAGGATTCCGGCATCGGAATCGCAAGGGAAGCGCTCAGGAAACTCGGCCGTCCGTTCGAGCAGGTGGAAAGCCAGCTTACGAAGACGCAGGCCGGCTCCGGGCTGGGATTGGCGATCGCGAAGTCGCTTGCCGAACTGCAGGGCGGGCGTATGCGCATCCGCTCGATTGAAAACGTCGGCACCACGGTATTCCTCCGCCTGCCGGCAAAACTCGCTGCTTAATTCTCCGCGGCTCCATTCAAAATCCGCTCGAACGCCTCACGGACTTTTTCCTCGATATCGGCGAGATGTGCGTCGAGCGTGGTGAAATCAGGCAAAGCGCCTGCGCGCGCGAGCAAGGCCAACAAGCCCGGCGCTGCCTTCCCCGGCTCGAACGGCCCGCTCACGCAAAGGCGCAGGATCTGCGTGAGATTGTGATAGAGCGTCACCGCCTCGCTCAATAACTCGCCGTCGGCTTTTTCGAGCAACGAGAGCTTCCGCACCTTTTCGATCACGCGCGCGGTCTGCGTATCCAGAATTTCCGGATGCCGCTCCGCATAGACCAGCGAAAAATACTGCGCCAGAAACTCGATATCGATCAGGCCGCCTTTGGCGTTCTTAATGTCCCAGCGCTCGGCATCGCCGCGCTCGTCGGCAATCGCCTGGCGCATTTCCAGCACATCGCGCGCGACCATGCCGGGGTCGCGCTCGATACGCAGCGCCTTGCCGGTCGCGCTCTCGACTTTCCGCCTGAAAGCCACGGACGACGAAACGACGCGGGCGCGCGTGAGCGCCATGTGTTCCCAGGTCCACGCCTCGTTGCGCTGATAGTTGACGAAGCTTCCGAGCGAAGTCGCAACCGGACCCGAACGGCCCGAGGGCCGCAGCCTTAGATCGACGTCATAGAGTTTGCCCATATTGGTAGGCGTGGTCAGCGCATTGATCACGCGCTGCGTCAGCCGCGCAAAATACTGTGCGCCGTAAAGCGGACGCTTGCCGTTCGACTCCGGCTTCGCCTCGTCGAACTCGTAAAGCAAAAGCAGATCGAGATCGGAGCCCGCGGTCATTTCGCGGCTGCCGAGTTTGCCGAGCGCCACGACCGCGGTTTCCGCCTTGGCGAGCTTACCGTGGTTCTCCTCGAAGCGGCGCGTCACTTCGCGATGCAACTCGCGAATGATGACTTCGGCGAGCGTGGCATAGGCTTCGCCTGCCCTGTTTGCAGACAAAGCGCCGGAGATTACGCGGACCCCGATCAGAACGAGATGCTCGCGGCCGAAACTGCGCGTGAGATCGAGGAAATCTTCTTCGCTCTGCGCCTGTTTCAGAATGTCCGCGAGACGCTTCGAAAGCAGTTCTTCCGAAGGAACGCCTGCGAAGAATGCCGGATCGAGCAGACCGTCCAAAAGCGACGGCGCCTGTGCGATCATATCCCGCAAGCGCGGCGACGTGGAAAGGATCGTTGCAATAAGCTGCACGAGATCGGGATGCGTGCGCATCGCCGCCAAGAGCCGCTCACCGCCGGGGAGCTGCGACAGAAAGCGGTCGCAGGCCAAGAGCGCCGCGTCCGGGTTTCCGGAGCGCGAGAGCGCATCGAGCAGCGCGGGCAGGATCGCCTGAAACTCGCTGCGCGCGGTCTCGGTTTTCAGCGCGCGGTATTCTCCGGCAAACCAGCCGCGGATCAGGTGGCTCGCTGCAAGCGGCTCCTTGAAGCCGAGCTTCGCAAGCGTGTTCAGCGTCTCGCGGTCGTCCTTGTCTTTCGGAAATTCCAGCACGCCGGAGACGGCGGCAAGCGGCGGCGCATCTTCGAACAGATGCGCGTAATGGCCCTGCACCCGTTGCAGATAACGCGTCAGCGTGCGCGCGAGCTCGCCGCGATCTTTCAGGCCAAGAAAACGCGCGAAGCGGTCGAGCGCTTCCTCGTCTTCCGGCAGCGTATGCGTTTGCTCGTCCATCATCATCTGCAAGCGGTGCTCGACGCGGCGCAGATAAAGATAGGCCTCATGCAGTTCGTCGCGCGCTTCAGCTTCAATCCATTTTTCGTCGGCAAGCCGCGCCAGCATCGGCAGGGTGCGCGTCCCGCGCAATTCCGGCACGCGGCCTCCCGCGATAAGCTGTTGTGTTTGCACGAAAAACTCGATCTCCCGGATGCCGCCACGGCCGAGCTTGATGTTGTGGCCTGCAACCGCGATCTCGTCGTGCCCGCGAAAGGCGTGGATCTGCCGCTTCATCGCGTGCACGTCCGCGATCGCCGCGTGATCGAGATAACGGCGCCACACGAAGGGCGAGAGATTTTTCAGGAATTTTTCGCCGGCGGCGATATCGCCGGCAATCGGCCGCGCCTTGATATAGGCCGCGCGCTCCCAGGTCTGGCCCTCGCGTTCGTAGTAGTCGAGCGCGGCAACGGTCGAGATGGCAATCTGCGTCGAGCCGGGATCGGGACGAAGCCGCAAATCGGTGCGGAACACATAGCCGTCGCCGGTGCGGTCATGCACGAGGCGCAGAAGATTTTTCGTAAGTGCAACAAAGAACTGAGCCGGCTCGACGTCAGCGCCAAGCCTTGCTTCGCGCTCGAACAAGACGATCAGGTCGATGTCGCTCGAGTAATTCAGTTCGCTTGCGCCATGCTTACCCATCGCAAGTACGATGTAGCCGGAGCCCTCGCCGGGAACTGAAGTGTTCGGGAGCTTGATCTTCCCTGCCTCGGACGCCGCGCGCAGCAAACGATCCACAGCGGCACGCACGGCGGTATCGGCAAGATCAGTTAGTGCTGCGGTCACTTCATCGAGCTGCCAGATGCCACCTATATCCGCGAGCGCGATCAGGAGCGCGCCTTCACGTTTCATCATGCGCAAGGCGACCTGCGCGTCGGCGTCCGATTTCGCGGTCAATGCGGCTTGGGAATAGTGCTCAAGAATCCGCGCGATCCCCTGCTCCGGAGATTCACCCAGCTGGCGAAGCAGCAGCGCGGGGTCTGCGGTAATCGTGCCCCAGAGATAAGGCGAGCCTTCGGAGAGGCCCTGCAAAAGCTGTTCGAGCAGTTTGTGCGAGGCGACGGTCTCGCCGAGCCTTGCCGAGATTTCCTTCGGCGCATCGTCGATCAACGCCGCCAGGGCTTTTCCGGCTGCTGGGAGGCTCGCCACGCGAGGTGCTTCCCGAAGCCGCGCGAGCATCGTGTCGGAGGAACCGGCCGGCTTGGTTTTCGGGGCCTTCATGCCCCTTTAGTTTGGCCCGGCTGGGCCGGAATCGCGAGCGTCACCTTCAGGCCCGGCGAATTGTCTTCGAGCCTGAGGTCGCCGCCATGCAGCCGCGCCACGGCAAGCGCCAGCGAAAGCCCGAGGCCCGCGCCGGGCCGCGAGCGGCTTTCCTCCAGCCGCACGAAGCGCTCCAGCACGCGCAGCCGGTCCTGCGCCGGAATGCCCGGCCCCCGATCGCCGACCGCGAACTCGATGCGGTCGGCGGCGCGGCGCGCGGCTACCGTCACCTTGCTTCCCTTCGTGGTACCGCCATGCTTGATCGCGTTATCGACGAGGTTCGCGAGCGCCTGACTGACAAGTTCGCGGCTGCCGCGCACGGGAAGATTATCAGGCGCATGGATGCCGAGCGTAAGCCCGCTTTCCTCCGCCACCGGCTCATAAAGCTCGGCCACGTCCCGCGCGATTTCGGAGGCATCGAAATCGATCATGGCCTTGCGTACTTCGCCGGCTTCGGCGCGCGAAATCATCAGGAGCGCGTTGAAAGTCCGGATCAGATTGTCGGATTCCTCGATCGTGGATTCGAGTGCGCGGCGAAGCTCGGCTTCAGTATGCTTCGGCCGCAGTGCCTCTTCCGCGCGGTTACGCAGTCGCGTCAGCGGCGTCTTCAGGTCATGCGCGATATTGTCGGAGACGTGCTTCAGCCCGCCCATCAGATTTTCGATGCGGGCGAGCATTGCGTTCAGGCTATTCGCGAGACGGTCGAATTCGTCGCCGGAGCCGGTGACGGCAAGCCTGCCGCCGAAATCGCCGCGCATGATCTGCTCAGAGGTCGCGGTCATGCTGTCGATCCGCTTCATCACGCGCCGCGTCACGAACAGACCACCGGCGATACCGAGAAGCACAATCACCACCAGCGACCAGCGCGCAGGGGCCGCGAGAATCTGCCGGAGCCGCTCGCGCTCCTCGATGTCGCGGCCGACGAGCACGCGAAAGCCGCCGATGAAGGCGACGCGTACCAGCGCGCGGCTGTCGTGGAGGTTGTCGGCCGCATCGTCGGTGCGGCGATAGGAAATCTCCGACCAGCCTTGGCGCGACAACGTCACGTTGTCGATATCGGTGACGTTCGCCGCCAGCACGGCGCCGTTGAAGGATGTAATCAGATAAAGGTTCGAACCGGGCTGCTGCGCACGCGCGACAATCACGTCGATCAGACGGCCGATGCCACTGTCGGCGTGAACTTCCTGAAGGTTCTTGATTTCCGCGTCGATCGTCTCGGTGATCTGCGAGACCACGAGTGCCTGCGTATGGCGGGCGAGATAGCCAATCACCGCCATCGCAAACAGCGCGAAGACGATCAGATAGACCGCAACGATCTTGAACGCGGTAGTGCGGAACAGTTTACCGAGCGCCGTCACGGATCATGTATCCGGCGCCCCGCACGGTCTGCAACAGTGGCTTTGCGAAACCCTTGTCGATCTTCGAGCGCAGCCGCGAGACGTGCACGTCGATCACGTTGGTCTGCGGGTCGAAGTGATAGTCCCACACGTTTTCGAGGAGCATGGTGCGGGTCACGACCTGACCCGCATGGCGCATCAGATATTCCAGCAGCCGGAATTCGCGCGGTTGCAGCACAATCTCCTCGCCGCCGCGGGTCACGCGATGCGAGAGCCGGTCCAGTTCGAGATCGGCCACGCGATAGACCGTCTCGGCGCTGTTCGGCGCGCGGCGCCGCGACAGCACTTCGACGCGCGCAAGCAACTCGGAGAAAGCATAAGGCTTCGCGAGATAATCGTCGCCGCCTGCGCGGAGACCCGTGACGCGGTCATCGACCTGACCCAGCGCGGAGAGGATCAGCACCGGCGTTTCCTTGCCGCGCGTGCGCAGCTCGGAGACGAGCGAAAGCCCGTCGCGTTTGGGCAACATACGGTCGACCACGAGCACGTCGAAGCTCTCGTCGAGCGCAATGGCAAGGCCGGACTCGCCGTCGTTCGCGACTTCGGCCATGTGGCCGGCCTCGCGCAGCGCTTTTTTCAGATAATCCGCGGCTTCGCGGTCATCTTCGACGATCAGGAGACGCATGGGCCTCGACTCAAATTCTTACGCATGGTTCTCGCTCAAAAAAATTGGGGCGGAAAGCGCTTTCACGCTCTCCGCCCCCCGGGTGCCCGCGTTGGCAGGGGGCGATGGGGGTTTACACCACCGCGGACTCCCGAAGCTCAGCCCTTGCCTACCGGCAAGGTCACATAGCGCGTGCCGGCCTGCGACTTCACGCGAAGCAGGATGACGCTCTTGCCCTCGCTGCGGGCCTTGGTGATGGCATCGTTCAGTTCGCTGGTCCGGGTCACGTTGCGGCCTGCGATCTCGAGGATCACGTCGCCGGTGCGCAGTCCGCGCTCTCCGGCTGGACCCTGTTGATCGACGTCGGTGACGACGATGCCTTCCGGGTTCGCGCCCTGCACTTCGCTCGCGGGCGCGACCGTGAGGCCGAGCTGCGAGAGCGTCAGCTCGCGCGAGTTGGTGCTGCGGTCGTCGCTGCGGCTCTGGCGCTGTTCCTTGCGGTCATCGCCACCGCGCTGCATACGGTCGCCTTTATCCATCCGGTCGCCGCGGTCGTCTTCACGCTCACGGCGCGGGTTGGATTTGCGCGGCGGAGTTTTTTGCTCGGCCGCGGCCTGTTGCTGCTCGGGCAGTTTCGCGAGCTTGACCTCGATCAACTGTTCCTTGCCGTCGCGCAGCACCTTGATCTTCACGGTCGAGTCCGGACGGAACGCCGCGATCTTGCGCTGCAATTCACGCACGGTTTTGATCGGCGTGCCGTCGACATCGATGATGATGTCGCCCGACTTGATACCGGCGGCGGCAGCGGGCAAGCCCGCCTGCACTTCGCCGACCAGCGCGCCTTCGGTGTTCTTGAGATTGAGACTGTCTGCGATCTCCTGCGTGACCGGCTGGATCTGCACGCCGAGATAGCCGCGCGTGACGGTGCCGTTCTGGCGGAGTGCGGCAACAACGGTCTGCACCGTTTCGGACGGGATCGCGAAGGCGATGCCGATATTGCCGCCGGTCGGCGACACGATCGCGGTGTTCACGCCGATCACTTCACCGGCGAGATTGAAGGTCGGGCCGCCGGAGTTGCCGCGATTCACTGCGGCGTCGATCTGGATGAAGTCGTCATAGGTGCCGGCGCCGATGTCGCGGCCGCGCGCGGAGACGATGCCCGCGGTCACGGTGCCGCCGAGGCCGAACGGATTGCCGACCGCGAGCACCCAGTCGCCGATGCGCGGGGCGGTCGGAGCAAGACGCACCCAGGGGAAATCAGTCTTGCCGTCGACTTTCAGGAGCGCAAGATCGGTGCGCGGATCGGTGCCGATGACCTTGGCAGTGTAAGACTTACCGTCGTCAGCTACGACTTCCACGACCGTCGCTTTGTCGATGACGTGATTGTTTGTGACGACATAGCCGTCAGCCGAAATGAAGAAGCCGGAACCCTGACCGGAGGTGCGGCGGTTGCGCGGAATGCGGTTCGGTCCGGGCATCTGATCGCCAAAGAAGCGGCGGAAGAAGCGCTCCGCATTCGGCGGAAGATCGCCGGAGTCGTCTTCGGCGGTCGCCTGCGGCGCGTCGCTCTTGGTGCGAACGCTGACCACGGACGGCTTCACCTTGTCGACGATGTCGGCAAACGAAAGCGTGTTGGCCGGCTGGTTCGTCACGATCTGCGCCTTGGCGGACGAGACGAACGAAACAACATTGGTGCTGGTGATGGCGAACGCAGCGATCACCGCACCGATTACGATACCGGTGACGAGCGAACGGCGCGAAGCCGGGGAACGGTTCTCAAACATAAGGAGGTCTCCGAAATCCTGGGCACCACATCGGGGATATGGCTGTTTTCGAAGATGAAGGTAGGTGCTGGCGCCTTACGGCGATGTCGCTGGAACATTACGCTTTCGTAAGGTCAGCGGGCCTTACGAAAGCTGTTTCAGGCGCTTCTTTTCGGCGGCGGTAAGCGGCTTCGGGCTGTGTCTCGGGCGGCGCATAAAAAAGCGCAGTAAAACCAGCGCTCCCGCGAGCAGGACAAGCAAGGGCGCGAGCCAGAGCAGTGCGGTGCGGCTATTTTTCTCAGGCTCGAGCAGCACGAACTGCCCGTAACGCGCGACCAGAAACTCACGGATTTGTGTGTCGCTGTCGCCTGCCTTGAGGCGCTCGCGGACGAGAACGCGCAGATCGCGTGCAAGCGGCGCATCCGAATCGTCGATCGACTGGTTCTGGCAGACCATGCAGCGGAGCGTGAGCGACAGTGCCCGCGCCCGCGCCTCAAGCGCTGGATCGCTCAATACTTCGTCCGGCTGCAGGGCTGACGCAGCCGCCGTGAGCGCGAACAACATAAGAAATATGGGCGCGAGTTTTTTCACGTTCACTCCGCCGGTGCCATTGCGAGCTTCTTCTTTGCGGCTCGCTTCGGAACGCCGATGCGAAGTCTGCTGTCGGAGAGCGAGGCTGCGGCGCCGAACGCCATCACGACGCCGCCGAGCCAGATCAGAAGCACAAATGGCTTCCAGTATGCGCGGAGCGCTACCGACTGATCGGGTGACGGATCGCCGATGCTTAAATAGAGCTGACTCAAGCCGAAGGTTTTTATGCCTGCTTCCGAAGTCTGCTGGCCGCGCATCACGAAAATACGTTTCGCGGGTGAGAGTTCATCAATCAGAATGCCGTCGCGGCGGATTTCGAAGATCGCTGCGATGTCGCGGTAGTTCTCGCCTTTGCGCTCCGCCCATTGGCGGAAGCGAAGATCGAAATCCGCGATGCGGACGGTCTCGCCGGGTTTTACCGCGACAATCTTCTCGACGCTCCAACCGCCCTCTGCCGCGATGCCGATCAGCGAAAGACCGATACCGAGGTGTGCCAGCAAACTGCCTAACGACGAGCGCGGCAAACCGCGTGCTCGCGAAAACGATTCCGCAACCGGCACGCGAAAGAGCGCCACGCGGGTCGCGTATTCCGTGATCGCTCCTGCGACCGCGAAGATACCGATGGTTAGCGCGATCATCGGATAAAGCGGCGCACTATTGCTTGCGAACACTGTAATCGCGAGCGCCAGAGCCAAAGCCGCTGCCAGCGCCAGCTTCTGCGCGATCCCCGTAGCATCGCCGCGCTTCCACGCAAGCAGCGGCCCTGCCGGCATCAGCGCGACCAGAAAGAGCGCAAGCGGCCCCACGGTCGCATTGAAGAACGGCGCACCGACCGAAATCTTCTCGCCGGTCAAGGATTCCAGAAGCAGCGGATAAAGCGTACCGGTGAAAACCGTCGCGCAGATTGCGGAGAGAAAAAGGTTGTTCAGCAGAAGCGCGCCTTCGCGCGAAACCGGCGCAAAAATGCCGCCCGGCTTCAGTTCGGATACACGTAGCGCGAACAGTGCGAGCGAGCCGCCGACGAAGAAGATGAGAATGGCGAGAATGAAAACGCCGCGTGTCGGGTCGCTCACGAAAGTATGTACCGAAGTCAGTACGCCAGAGCGCACCAGAAAAGTGCCGAGGAGCGACAACGAGAACGTCAAGAGTGCAAGCAACACCGTCCAGATTTTGAGCGCATCGCGCTTCTCCATGACTAGCGCAGAATGAAGTAGCGCCGTCGCCGCAATCCACGGCATCAAGGACGCATTCTCCACCGGGTCCCAGAACCAGTACCCGCCCCAGCCGAGTTCGTAATAGGCCCAGTAGGAACCCATCGCGATGCCGAGCGTAAGAAATAGCCACGTGGTGAGTGTCCATGGCCGCACCCAGCGCGCCCAGGCGGCATCGATCCGGCCCTCGATCAGCGCGGCAACGGCAAACGAGAACGCGACCGAGCAGCCAACATAGCCGAGATACAAAAGCGGCGGATGCAGCGCGAGGCCGATGTCCTGCAATACCGGGTTAAGCCCCTGCCCCTGCGCCGGTGCAATTTCGATCCGCAGGAACGGATTGGACGTCGCAAGAATAAAAAGAATGAAGATCGCGGCGATCAGCCCCTGCACGCCGAGCACGTTCGCACGCAGGCGGGCGGGTAGATTTCCTGCGAAGACGCCGATCAGCGCGGAGAAGATCGCAAGCACCAGCGCCCACAGGAGCATCGAGCCTTCATGATTGCCCCACACGCCGGTGAACTTGTAGAGCAGCGGCTTCGCCGAGTGCGAGTTGGAATAGACGTTTGCGACCGAAAAATCCGAAGTGACATATAGATATGTGAGGCCCGCAAACGACGCAGCCGTAAAGGCGAGCACGCCGAAAGCTGCCACCGGCGGCACGTTCATCAGCCGTTGATCGTTCTGCCACGCACCCCACAGCGAGAAGAACGCCTGCGCTACCGCCAGCGCAAACGCGAGTGCAAGGGCCGCATGGGAAAGCTCGGCAATCATTTCTTGCCGCCTTCGTTTTGCTTCCAGACGCCTTTGTCCTTCAAGGCATCCACGACTTCGCGCGGCATATAATATTCGTCATGCTTCGCGAGAATCGTGCGTGCGATGAAGACGCCCTCTTCCAGCGTGCCCTCGGCGACCACGCCCTGCTTTTCGCGGAACAGATCCGGCAACATCCCCTGATAGCGGACGGGGATGCTTTTCTCGCCATCGGTCACTTCGAAGCGCACCAGCACGCCCTCTTTCACGATGCTGCCTTCCTTGACGAGACCGCCGATGCGAAGCCGCTTGCCGGGCGGCGGCGGGTTTAACGCCAATTCGCTCGGGCTCGCGAAGAAGGTAATGGTGTCGCGGAGCGCAGACAGCGTCAGCGCTGCCGCAAGCGCGAGCACGATGCCGCCAATGGCGATCAAGGTAAGGCGACGCTGCTTCCGCGTCATGGCTTCTTCTCAAGCATCATGAGCCGGCGCTCCGCCGGAATGCGCCACGGATCGTTCGGTTTCGCGTGCTCGACCACACGCGACCAGAATTTCTTTGCTTCCGCCGCGTTGCCGCTCTCGGCGGCTTCAAGGCCCAGATAAAAAAGCGCGGGGATTGTCTTGTCGTCAAGCACAAGCGCGCGCTCGAAAGCCGCTTTCGATTCCGGAGAAATTTTTCCGTTCGCGATCCGCAGATACTCGCCGAGCGCAACTTCGCGTGCGGCACTCGCACCAAGAATACGGATTGCGCTTTCCTGCGCCGCGATCGCGTCGCCGGTTCTGCCAACGCGCATATAAATCGGCGCAATCAATTCCCAACCTTCGCCGTGATTTGGATTCTGCGCGAGCCGCTCTTCGAGACGGCCGATCAGCATACCGATATCCTGCTGTTCGACTGGAACCGCCACGCGCTCGGCGAATGGCGCGTCCGGAAACTCCGGTGCGCCGTAGTTAAAATATAGAGAGAGGGAAAGCGCGGGCACACCGAAGAGCGCGATGATCGAAGCGGCCCGGCGGCGCGCGAGGCTTGCACCGGCTTTGGGTACTGCCGCGGAAGCAGCACCAAGCAAGCGGCGCGATACTTCGATGCGGGCGGCTTCCGCTTCGGAGGCGGGCAGCAGCCCGCGCGCACGATCGGTTTCGATTTCGGCAAGCTGGTTGCGATAGACCGCGAGCCCCGCCGCCTCGCCGGCAACGCGCGGTTCGCGCGAAAGCGGCCACAGCAGCGCGAACACGGCGGCAGCGGTCATCAGCGCAAGCAGCGTCCAGAACAGCATCATTTCACCCGGCGTGAGGTCCTAAAGCCGGGCGGCGGTCAGGTCAAAAGGCTTATCCGCGCAGCTCTTAACCTTGGACTTGCGACCAGGTGCCGTCCGGATTGCGGCAGGCAATGCCGCGCGCAGTCTGCGGCTGGCCGTTTACATAGACCGTGTGGGTGAATTCGCGGCAGCGCTGATAGCTCTGATAGGCGTAAGGCGGGCCTGCCACGATGGTGCCATAGGCACCGCGATCCCCGCGCCAGCTTACCGGGGCGCCGGGGCCCTCGGCTTCGAGTGCGCGAAGCTCGGCGTCATAGGCGCGGCGGCGGTCTTCTTCGTCGAGTGCATTTCCGATCGCGCCGCCGATAAGACCGCCGATCACCGCACCCGCAATCACGCCGCCCGGCCCGCGATTGGTGAGAGCGCCGATAACGCCACCGGTCAGCGCGCCTGCGAAAATTCCGTCCCCTGTGCGCGGACCGGAAGGTCCAGAACAGGCGCCCAGCGATAACGCCAGCACGCAAAGGACGCCTACAAACTTGGTCTTCAAAGCCGGCATGGAAAGCCCCTTACACCACACAAACAGGCGCCGCACCTCCGCGCCGGATCGATTATGCCAGAAATGGGCTGAAGATTCAGGCGAAAGGGAGGCTCAGCCTTCAGCGGCGGGAAGCACCAGTTCCGCACGCAATCCCCCCAGCGGGGACGATCCCAGTTGCAGGGTGCCGCCATAGAGCTTCGCGAGTTCGAGCACGATGGAAAGCCCGAGGCCGGTGCCGGGCTTGCTTTCGTCCAGACGCTTGCCGCGACGCAAGACTTCCTCGCGCTCGGCAGGCGCCAGCCCCGGCCCGTCGTCGTCGACTTGAATCCGGACCGACGCGGGCTGTGAAGGCTGCGGCGCGCTCAGCGCGAACATTTCTATATCGACCTTCGACACCGCCCACTTGCAGGCATTATCGACGAGATTGCCGACCATCTCTTCGATGTCCTGCTGCTCGCCGCGGAATTTGGTGGCCGGATTCAACTTCGTACGCAAAGTGATGCCGCGCTCGCGATGGATCTTCTCCATCGTGCGCACCAGCATTTCGATCACGGGTGAGACCTCGACCGTTGTGCTCACCACGGCTACGCGGGCGGCAATACGCGCGCGGTCGAGATGGCGTTGCACCTGGTCCCGCATGATGCCGAGCTGTTCGCGGATTTTTTCGGCGGCGGGGCCTTTTACATTCTCGCTCTCGTTGACCAACACGGAAAGCGGCGTTTTCAGCGCGTGCGCCAGATTGCCTACGTGCGTCCGGGCGCGGTCCACGATTTCGCGGTTGGTATCGAGCAACGCGTTCACCTCGCCAGCGAGCGGCGCGACCTCTTTCGGAAAACTTCCCTGCAAACGATCTACTTTTCCCGAGCGGATTTCGGACAGTACGTCGGAGATATTCTTCAGCGGCCGCAGGCCGTAGCGGATCTGGAACCAGACGATCGCGAGGAACGCGAGCGCAATGAAACCGAAGGTCAGCAACAGCGCGTCATTGAAATCGGAGGCTTCGTCTTCGATCTCGAAGGAATCACCGGCAACGAAGAGCAGAAAGCGGCCGTCCTCGCCGAGATCGAGGAAGCGCTCGACCGCGCGCAAACGCTGGTTGTCTGGGCCCATCACGTAAGCCTGACGAAGACCGCCATAGACTTGCGGGACCTGCAAACTTTCCAGCGTGGGGAAGCCCGTATCCGGAGAAGAGCGCGATGCCTTGCGCTCCGCAGGATCGCTGAGCCGCGTAATCTGCCAGTACCAGCCGGACGCAGGAATAAAGAACAGCGGCTCGCCGAGCGTTTCCGGCTCGATCGTGGGCGACTTCGGATTGTTCGCGATTTCGGCCACGATGTTGCGAAGATAGACGTTGATGCGCCGGTCGAACGCGCGCTCGACGGCGCTGCGATAAAGCGAAGACAACACGACGCCGATCACGAGCAGCACGACCATGCTGACCGCGGTCGCGGAAAGAAACAGCCGCCGGGCGAGCGATGGCGCTTTAGCTGGCATCGGCTGGCGGCGAAAGCATATAGCCAAGGCCGCGAACGGTCTGGATGATGTCGATGCCGAGTTTCTTGCGCAACCTGCCGACGAAAACCTCGATCGTGTTCGAGTCGCGATCGAAGTCCTGATCGTAGAGATGCTCGACCAGTTCGGTGCGCGAAACCACGCGCCCGTTATGATGCATCAGATACGCGAGCAGCCGGTATTCGTGCGACGTGAGGCGCACCGGATTGCCGTTCACCGAGACGCGGCTTGAGCGCGTGTCCAAGGTCACCGGCCCGCAGACGAGTTCGTTGGTCGCGTGGCCGGCAGAGCGGCGCAACAGCGCGCGGATGCGCGCGAGCACTTCTTCCATATGGAAAGGTTTGGCGACGTAATCGTCGGCACCCGCGTCGAAGCCCTGCACCTTGTCCGACCAGCGGTCGCGCGCGGTCAGGATCAGGACCGGCATCATCTTGCCGTTGCGCCGCCAGCTCTCCAGCACCGAAATGCCGTCCATTTTCGGAAGGCCGAGATCGAGCACAATCGCGTCATAGGGTTCGCTGTCGCCGAGGTGGTGACCGTCCTCGCCGTCCGCGGCGGAATCGACCGCGTAGCCCGCATCGGACAAAGCCGTGACAAGCTGGCGGTTCAGATCGGGATCGTCTTCAACGACTAGCAGGCGCATGGCGACTCAAAGCCCCGGAATTCGGGCGGGAGTGTGCCATACGATAAAGCCAGACCGAACCTGAACCGGCGATTAAGGTTTCGCGCTCAGTCGAAGCCCTGAAAGCGCGCAAATTCGGTCACATCCGCGCGGGGCGAACGCCACTGGTTAATTGGCGCGGTCTCGTCGGCATAGCCTAGCGCGACACCGCAAAAGAGCATCTGTTCGGGGGGAAGTTCTAGGAAGCGGGACACGGTCTTGTGCCAGAAGGTCCAGGCTTCCTGCGCGCAGGTGTGGAGGCCGTACCCGCGCGCGAGCAAAAGCACATTTTGAATGTGCATACCTAGGTCTTGCCATTGCGGCGGACCCATAGTGCGGTCGAGGACAAAGAAAATGCCGACCGGCGCGCCGAAGAACTCGAAATTGCGGGCGAACTGCTGGTAGCGGCCCGGCCGGTCTTCGCGCGGAATCTTGATTGACTCGTAGAGCAGCTCGCCGACTTTGAAACGGCGGGCTTTATAAGGCTCCTTCAGCGGAGCCGGATACACCTGATACTCGCTGCCTTCCGCGAGCGGCAATTCGTTGAGCCGCGGGCGAATGAGCGCCTTGAGTTCTTCAAGGCGCTTGCCCGCAAGCGCGTGCACGATCCACGGCTGCAAGTTACCGCCCGACGGCGCACGTGCGGCACTTTGCAAAATCTCGCGGACGACCGTTTCGGGAACGGGCTTTGGGAGGAATGCCCGGCAGGAATAGCGGCTCTCGACCGCCTCGCGGATATGCATTGGAAGAGTCCTGAATAATGTCAGGACTCTTATAAGTGAGTGCCGGGAAAAGTCAGCGGGCCGCGCGGCACGCCCTCGCCTGATCCCGGAGGCTGAGCCATTCCGCGAGCGCCTCGTCGGTACGTGGTGAGCCTGACGCGGCAAGGCGTTCTGTCCGAAGCGCGCGTTGCCAAGCCACACTTCGCTCCACGATCAAAGGGCAGACCGTGACCGCCGCAGGCGGCGACGGCTCGCCAAAGCAAAGCCGCGCACCAAGAATGACTACCTCGAGCCCAAGACAAAGCGGGTTCATGCGCTGCCCTCTTCAAGCCGCGAGAGCACATCTGCGCGGGTTGCAAGTCTTGTTGCGATCAAAGCCATGGCTTCCTGCTTCCGCAACGCTTCAAGCGCGTGACCGAGCTCCGAGCGCAGACGGCCGGTCTCCTGCTCGTTGGCGGTCTTTTTGCTCTCGCCGATCCATTCGAGCAAAAGCTTCGCGAGAAACGAAACGGCGAAGCTCGAAAGCGCTTCAAGCATTTGCCGGAATCTGCGGCAGCTTGGCCTGCAATTTTTCGGCAACGGCTTCCGGCGTAATCCCGAAATAACGGATCGCGTCAGGCACGGCCTGCAGCACGTAATTCACGGCTTCCGCGAGTGCCGCGCTTTTGAGGTCGAGCTTCTTACCGGCAATAGCGGTGCCTGCTTTCCCGATCAGCAACCCGGCGCCATTCGTCAGCGCCGTCTGCAACGCTTCGCGATGCGAGGCATCGATATCGAGATTGAACTTGCGGCGCATGAGCTCGGCTAACCAGCCGACAATCGCGGTCGCGATCACCGATACGACCGCCAGCAGATACGGCTGCAAGACATTATGTATGCCTTCGGCCGCGACTTCGGTTTGCGCGAAGGCAGGAGCGGACACAAATATGAGTAGCGCAGCCGCGAGGCCGCGCGAAAAATTGTGCTTCATGATTTTCACCTGTTGTCTGGAAATTCAGTCGAGGCGGACGAAGCCGCCATGCACGTAGCCGGTCGCGCCGAACGGCGTGATAATTCTTAGCCAGCCGGAAAGTTTATCCGCTTCCTGCACGTCGACCCGGGTGCCGTAGGGGATCATACCTTTGACCGCGAATTGAATCCCAGGCCCGCCGCGAAGATTTAGGCTATCCGCAACCACCGTCGCGTCGGGCGCGAAAGCCGGTTTCGCGGCTGCCGGTGAAAGCTTTGGCGCAGGCTTCACTTCTATCGGCGCTGCCAGCTCGCCCGCCTCGCCGCGCACGATCGACTGCATTTGTGAGAGCGGAAACAGCGGATTGGTGTCGGTCTTGCGCCCCGGACAGATGTGAAAATGTCCGAGCACGGTGTTGATCTCGGGATAAGCGGCTTTCAGCGCCGCATGAAGTGCCGCGCTCGCGGCGATCTGCTTTTCCGAATAAGCGAGCCAGTAATGGTCGCCATGCTCGGGGGTCGCGACGCGCGCAACCTTGAACTGCGGGTTCTTGTTGGTGTCGATGATGCAGACGCCGGAATAGACGCCCTCGCTTATCTTGCGGAGATAGCCGGGGTTATCGTGTTCGATCCCGATCGAGAAGCCGTTGAAATTGTAACGATTGCCGTATTTCGAAGGCCCGGCGTGCCAGCACTGCACGTTGAAAGGCGCGAGCTGCGTGATCCCGCCGTTCCAGTCGATCACGACGTGCGCGGATGCCCGCGCCACCGGCATCGTGAGCCAACCGATGTCGCCCGACGGATCGAGCGGATTGCTCGCGGTGTCGTGGTCGATGATCGTATCCGGATTCATGAAACCGGAGCGGTTCGGTGTCGCGCGATACGGCGCCTGCTTGCCGCCGGCAAACAGAAGATGATTGCGGATTTCGAATTGCATCAAATGCCTTTCGGAGGAGTAATAGAAATATTTCGGCTCGCAAGACGACGGGGCGGCAGCTTACTAACGGCGAATTCACCGCGCTTGCACCGTCACCTCAATCAACAAAGCTGATTTCCGTGGCTGCGCCCGTCAGCGCGTCAGCGATCAATGTTTCTTAAAAATCAGATCGAAATGAAATTCTTGATCGAGAGTAAAGCCCAACGACCGCATTTCTTCTATAACGGAATCGCGTGTCGTCGAGCTCTCGACCTGGACAATACCAGTATTGCCAGCGAGCAGTTTCTTCATTCCTCGTATTACCGCTTTTTCCTGCCCCTCGACATCGATCTTGATGGCGATCACCTTCCCGGTTTCTTGAATCAGGTCGTCCAGCGCTATTACGTCCACTTCATATCCGATGCCGTCCGCCGATATCTTGGACCACCCGGTTTGCGTTTGCGGGCCGGAATTCAGCTTGGCTGTGCCGCGTTGCTCTCCCAGTGCAACCTGAAGTGGCCGAACGTTCTTCAGTTTGTTCAATTCAATGTTTGCGATTAGCCGCGCAAAATTTCTCGCGTCGGGTTCAACAGAGATAATTTCTGCTTCGGTTTCCCGAATGCCGAGAATGCAGGTGTAAAGCCCGCAATTCGCGCCGATATCAATAAAATAGGAAGGCTTCAAACGCTGGCAGGCGCGAATCATATGATTCAGTTGCGCCCACTCCAAACTTCGGTAGGCGATGTTACGCGCAATCGAATCCACCAGATCGATGTGAAAATAAGCACCGTAATACGAGGCAACGAAGGGCTTTTTACCGTATCGCAATCTGAAATATCGTTTGCGAAAACTCCTGACGAGCCGCGACACCCATCTCCGCCGGAAGTAGTTTCTTCTCGACTCGTTGCTCGCCATTGGACGCTCTAAACATATCGACAAATCAGAGGCAACCTTGCCCGTATGCCCTCACGGGCAGCGGATAACACCATCACAGTAACCCGGATGCACCAGCTTTGCCGTCTTTGCCGCCAAACCGCCTCCTCTCTTGACTAGTTCAAGGTTGAACGGGCAAGAGCTTCGATCATGACACAGATAGACGCCTGGCGCGGCGAATTCGGAAACGCCTACACGGACCGCATGACCGGCTCGGAGCAATCCGATGCCGGCCGCATGGAGCTGTGGCGCAAGATCATCGATCTCAGCAAGCCACACTCGATTCTCGAAGTGGGATCGAACCTCGGCTTGAATCTCCGCACCATACGGAAAATCTCGGAGGCTAAGCTCTTTGCGTTGGAGCCAAACGAAAAAGCCCGCAGCATTCTCGTCTCGGACGGAATTGTGGAGCCGGGCAACGCGATCGGCGGAACCGCTGCAAAGATCGCGCTCCCCGATGAAGCGGCTGAACTCGCATTCACCGCGGGCGTCCTGATCCACGTTCCTCCGTCCGATCTACTCGCCTCGTGCTCGGAAATCTATCGATGCGCGAGCAAGTATGTCGCCTGCATCGAATACTTCTCCGACAAGGAAGAGAGCGTCTCCTATCGCGGCCGCGACGATCTGCTTTTCAAACGCGACTTCGGTTCGTTCTGGCTCGACAACTTCAAGCTAGAACTGATCGAT
Organism: Rhizobiales bacterium Ga0077548; assembly: GCA_001464215.1. Taxonomy (GTDB): domain Bacteria; phylum Pseudomonadota; class Alphaproteobacteria; order Rhizobiales; family Xanthobacteraceae. The sequence continues at coordinate 49,441 of LNEZ01000049.1, forward strand.
TACGGTTTCTTCTGGCGCAGGGCATCCGGCCTCGACAACGTAACGTGGTGGCTTTTTCGCAAGCCAGCTTGAGTGCGCGTCGTCTCAAACGATTAGCGGATAGCGCAGCATCACGATTCCGGAGCCGCCGGCAGCACCCGACGAAGACGAGTTGCCCGCACCGCCGCCACCGCCGCCACCGCCGCCGGTATTCGCACTACCCGCGCCCGGACTTGCACCGGCTTTGCCACCTTGCCCCCCGCCACCTATGCCGCCCGTGGCATTACCGCCCGCTCCGTTGAAGTGACCGCCGCCGCCACCGCCCGCATAATTATTTCCCCAGATCGAAATGCCCGCGCCGCCGGCACCGCCTATTGTGGCTTGTCCTGCCTGACCCGCGGCACCTCCGCCGCCCCCACCACCGGCCGCGAATGGAGCGACCGCGCCTGCGCGGCCAGCACCGCCCGCATAACCCGCCGTCGCCGACCCGCCTGCACCAGAGTTGTACGAACCGCCGCCACCCGAGCCGCCGCTCGCGCCTGCGCCCGCGCTGCCTTCTCCGCCCCGGCCGCCGCCATTCGCTGTAGTTGTTCCGAAGACGGAGTTGTTGCCGTTCGATCCCGTCGTGCCGCCAGCACCGCCGGTTCCAATCGTTACGGCAACACCGGTTGCATTCGTGACTGCGTAGGCTCCATTAGATTCAACGCCGCCCGCGCCGCCTCCGCCGTAATTCGAACCGCCGCCGCCACCGCCGATCGCGACGACTTCGACGTTGCCGTTGGCACTCGGCGTGAACGTACCGCTCGATGTGAAACGGTGAACGCGATAGCCGCCTTCTTCGGTGATGGTGCCGCCGGTCGAAGCGTTAAGCGGATTTGCGCCGCCGCCTGCCATCTCGAACATCAATTCCGGGCCGCGATAGACGCGCGCGATCGCAACCGCACCTGCGTAAAGTTTCGCGAGACGCGCAGCGCCTGCATAAAGCGGCACGGTTATTCTTCCTCCGGCACGAGATAAAGCGTGTTCGCATCGGGCGGATCGAGATCGTCGTAGGCATCCTGATCCGCAAGCAGCACGATCGAGGCAACATCGTTCTGCGGCAGCCGCACCACGCCGGTCGCGGGATCGACCACCACGCTCTCTAACCAGCTTGTGCCGTCAGCGGAAACCTTCAGCTTGAAAGAGTCGCTTCCGACCAGGCCGAATTCGGCGCGGCCGGAAAAATCCCGCGAGAAGAAAACCGAAGCGGTATCGCCCTCGCCTTCCTTGGAAAGCTGCAAGCGTACATCGCCGTTACCGCTGTCCGCCGTTTCAAGCGCGTGGAGAAGAACGTCGTTCGCGCGCACCGCGAGCTTGACGCTTTCCTCCTCGGGGTCCGCGCCGTTGATGTAGAGATATTCGACCGCTTCGGGATCGAACGTACCGCCTTCTCCGCCCCCGCCGCCCGCGGAAAACTCGATCCATTCGGTCCCGGTCCAGACCAGCAAGCTTTCCTCGTCCGCGTTCCAGGCGCGCCAGCCGGTGCGGGCGGGAAGAAAAATCCATGCTCCATCCTGAAAGGCGGCAACATCGTTGGCGTGGCCCACGAATGCGCCGGACGGACTCGCGCCCACGATATGGCGCGCACCGTTTTCCGGTGCTCCGGGCGGCGCATCGCGCACATCGACCACCGCA
>LNEZ01000050.1 GCA_001464215.1 Rhizobiales bacterium Ga0077548
ATCGAGATCGGCGGCTGCGTGATGGGCGGCGTGATCTGCCAGTCGAAGACCTGGACCAAGGTCAACTGACGAGAGTTCCTTCGGAACGCTACGTCAACGAGAAAAATTTTCGCGGGGCCGTAAGGCCCCGCTTTCGTTTCCATGCCTTGCGTGCTTACGATTGGCGATAACAACAAACTGCCGGAGGAAAATAAATGAAACTAAAAATCGCACTCGCAGCCAGTGTGCTCGCTTCGCTCTCGCTTCCCGCTTATGCACAAGATGCGATCGGAACGTGGTTGACCGCGTCGGGTGAAACGCGCGTTCGCATCGCGCCGTGTGGCGGCAATGTCTGCGGCACCATTGTTTGGACGAAGGACACCGGCGCGAAAGACGTGAACAACCCGAACGCAGCGCAGAAGAGCCGCAATCTCGTCGGCGTCAATATGATTTCGATGAAGCCCGCCGGCGACAAGAAATGGTCGGGAACGCTTTATAATCCGCAGGACGGCAAGACCTATTCCGGAACGCTCACGCAGAACGATGCGAATTCGCTCTCGCTTTCCGGCTGCGTGGCTGGCATCTTCTGCCGCTCGCAAACATGGACCCGCGTGAACTGATGTCTTTTAAGGTGCTGATGCGGGCCCAGGCCGTTGCGCTTGGGCTCGCCGTTCTCGTCTCCCCCGCGACTGCCTGCGACAAGCCGGTTTCCAGCGACCGTATCTCGAAGGTCGTGGCAAAGGGCGACATTCAGCGCCCGACCCGCGTCTCGGAAGGCTTCGCCGTCGAAGTCACTGAGAAATTCTGGACCAGCGCAGACGCCAAGCAAAAAGAAGAGATCGCAGCCGATGTTTCGTGCTCGATCGGCACGGACGTCGTCAGCTTCACCCGCGACCGCAGCGTTCTTCAGACCTTCAGAAACGGCAAGGCGCAGTAAGCGCGCTAGAGCCGCGGCAGCGCGCCGTGGCCTTTCACAAGCACCGGACCGGTCGGCCTGCCTGTCGGCGAGCCGCCTTCATCCTCGAGTGTGATTTCGTAGAGCTGCTGCGTCCCCGTGGGAAGATCGGCACGATGGAACAGCGCCTGCCGCGTGCGCTCGATCAGGCCAACCGAGATCGGTCCCTTTTCCTTGTCCCACAAGGTCCAGACTTGCAGCGTCTTGCCCTTCGGCACCGGGAAGTCGTGGATCGGAATGACGTTGATGCGGCCGTCGTAATGCACTTCGGCAATCGCACCCGGCACGCCGTCCGGGGTCAGCATGACGGCGACGATCTGCGGCTGCGGTGTCGCCCTGCCCGCAAGCAATCCGACCGAAATCGCAAGCACAAGACTCGCGAGCGCGCCGGCAAAGCTCGCGCCGCGCCAGAAGCCGAGGCTCGACCATAATCTTTCGCTGAAACTCGGCGTAGATTCTTGCACACTCTGCTTCCTGCCGAGTGCCGCTTCGATCTTCGCCCAAAGCACTGGCGACACATCTTTCGGCATAATCGTCGTGTCGAGGTCGGAGAAGCGTAGCTGCCAATAGGAAATATGCTCGCGCAGCTTCGGCTCGCGCGCAGCACGGCGCTCGAACGCGTCACGCTCGACGCCCTCGAGTACGCCAAGCACATACTCGCCGGCGAGCAGCATATCTTCCGGCTGATCGTGCGGGCTCATGCCATGCACTCCCGAAGCGCGATCAGGCTGCGGCGTAGCCAGGACTTCGTCGTGCCGAGCGGCACCTTTAAATGAGCCGCGATTTCGCCATGCGTAAGCCCCTCGACGAAAGCGAGCAACACGCCCTGCCGGCGGCGCGGCTCGAGTTCTTCGAGGCAGCGCTTGAGCGCGCTGTTATTTGCGAGCCGCTCGTATGCGTTCTCGTAATCCGCGTCGGCATCGACCGCGGCGTTCAGCGCTTCTTGCTCGGTCGGCAATTCGCGGCGGGTGTCACGCAGCATATTCAGCGAGCGGTTGCGCACGATCTGAAACAGCCATGCGCGGCCCGAACCGATCGACGGATCGAAACGCGCGGCGTTCCGCCAGATTGCAACAAACGCTTCCTGTACGACTTCTTCGGCAAGCTCGCGGCGCTTCACGATACGCGCGGAAATGCCGATCATCGCACCGGCTTCCCGGCGATAGATTTCCTGCAAGGCGGCGCGGTCGCCGCGCCCGCAGGCCACGATCAAGGATGAATGGTCGTCTTTCGGGTCGCTCACGCGGAAAGTTCCAAAGCGATTTTTATGCGGCTCAGGGCGAGCAGCAAAACCGGGGATTCCCCGATTGCCACTTGTACCCCACGTTTGAACTGCCGCACCAGCACGCATCTTTTTCTCCGTTTCACGGTGGAAACACGGGGAAAGCCGATTTCGATGCACGTATAGATTTTTGGCCCAATGCATCCGTTTGCCCTGGCCGGTGTGTTCCCACTTCGAGAGCCCCCGCTCTCCCGAATTCAGAAACACCATCCAGGGAGTTCCCCATGTTCAATCGCAAAAGCCTGATTGCCGCGGCAATCGTGGCAGGCAGCATCGGTTTTGCGTCCGCTGCCTCCGCGCAGTCGATCGTCGCCCTCGTCGGCAACAACACGCTGACCGTCGTCGATTTCAAAACCAAGAAAACCACCTCCACGATGCAGGTGAAGGGCGTACAGCTTATCGGCATCGATGTTCGTCCGGCCGATGGAATGCTCTATGGGGTCACCGCCGACGGCCAGATCGGCACACTCGACCCGAAGACTGGCGTCTTCACCAAGAAGGCCGATCTCTCCGAGAAGCTCAAAGCCGGCGTCACCGCCACCATCGACTTCAACCCGGCCGCGGATCGTCTGCGCATCATGGGTTCCGACGGCACCAGCCATCGCGTGAACGTCGATGACGGCAAGGTCACGGTCGACGGCTCGCACAAATACGCCGATGCCGATGCGAACAAGGGTAAGACGCCGCGCGTGATCGCGGGCTCCTACTCGAACTCGATCAAGGGCACCAAGGAAACCACGCTCTATAACGTCGACGCCACGAACGGCAATCTCGTACGTCAGGCGCCGCCGAATGACGGCGTGCTGAACACGATCGGTTCGCTCGGCATCAAGCTGAACGGTCCTGTCGCGTTCGACATCGTCGCTTCGGGCGAAGGCCAGAACGATGCGTGGCTCTGGAATGGCGGCAATCTTTACAAGGTCGATCTGAAGACCGGCAAAGCCACCTCTGCCGGCCAGCTTCCGCTCAAGGGTGTCACCGACATCGCCTACATGAACTAACGAGCTTCCTCCCCTAGTGCCGCCTATTGGAAGTTCCCGCAGCGCAAGCTGCAACTCCTCCCCGGGAACTTCCAATAGTAAGCGACACTAGAAACTTAAAGCTTGCTAGCGCCCGTGCCTTTCCGAAGTTCGAACGAGAATTTTCGGAAAGCGCTTTCCGAACTTCGGAAAGCGGGCGCTAGTGGAGCCTACCGGCCGCGGGGTCAACCCACCCATCCCCAGATCTCGCGGCCGGTCTCTTTTTGTCTCGCTACTTCTTTGCGCCCTGCCTGAACAAAAGATCGAACGCTGCCTTGTCTTTCGTTGCGTCGATCACGGTCGCAGGATCGGCTTTGATCGCCATGCCACGCGCGGCCGCGGGCCGCGCCTTCACACGAGCCAGCCACGCTTTCACATTCGGGAAATCGTTCGGGTCCTGCCCCTGGCGTTCCCAGGGTCTCGTCCAGCCGACGCAGGCCATGTCAGCAATCGAGTATTCGCCGCAGACATAGTCGCGACCCCTCAGCCTCTTCTCCAGCACGCCGTAAAGCCTGCGGCATTCGTTGGTGTAGCGCTCGATCGCGTAAGGCAGCTTCTCCGGCGCGTAGAGCCGGAAGTGGTGCGCCTGCCCTGCCATCGGGCCGAGGTTGGCCATCTGCCAGAACAGCCACTCGTCCACCTCGACGCGCTTGCGCTCTTCCTTCGGATAGAACTTCCCGGTCTTGCGGCCGAGATATTGGAGAATCGCGCCGGACTCGAAAACGGAGATCGGTTTACCTCCGGGTCCGTTCGGATCGACGATCGCGGGCATCCGGTTGTTTGGGGCGATCTTGAGGAAGTCCGGCTTAAACTGGTCGCCTTTGCCAATATTCACGAAGTGCACGTTGTAAGGCAGCGCACACTCCTCAAGCATGATCGAGATTTTCCAGCCGTTCGGCGTTGCCCAATAATAGAGGTCGATCGGCTGCTGCTTCGGTCCGCGCCGGCTGCGTACGGCTTTAGAAGTCTTCGGTACGGGCCTTCCGGCGGCTTTCTTCTTGGTCTTTCGCGCCATCCTTGGAACTCCTATTCAGCATCCGTTCAGGGCAAACATGGCGATCTTGCTTATGCCGCCGATCTGGAAGCGGCAACACGCGTGGCCAGCAATGCTGCTGCGTATGTTTCCGGCGGCCAAAACGGGTGTATGCTTCCGGCACCCAAAATTGGGAGGAAACTCCATGTTGAAGAGATTGATTGTTGCCCTGGCCCTGATGGGCTTCTTGGGTGCCGTGACGTTGCCGAGCTACACGACCGCGCAAACGACAACGACCGACGACACAAAGACGAAAAAGAAAGCGACGGCGAAGAAAAAAGACGAAAAAGCCGACGCCAAGGCTGACGACCAGAAAGCCAAGAAGACTACGAAAAAGAAAGCGCCGACCGCGAAGCAGCTCGCGGCGCGCAAGAAGTTCTCGGATTGCGCCAAATCCTGGGGCGATCACAAGAAAGCCACCGGCGAAAAGACTCGTAAGCAGTACAACGCTTATATGTCGAAGTGTTTGAAGAAGAACAGCTAATCCTTCTGCCAGAAACGCAAAAGCGCCCGGCCGATTTCGCCGGGCGCTTTTTTATCTCGATGCAATCACGCGCGCGACGCCGCTGGAATGACCTCGGCGGGCTTGCCGTAACCCGGCAGCGCTTCGACGCGCGCATTCCACGCCGAAATGCTCGGATACTTCGAAAGATCGAAGCCGCCGTCGGCTGCATAGAAAACGCCGGAATAAAGCGAAATATCCGCGATCGTCGGCTTGCCGAGCGCAAGCCACTCCTTGCCCGTAAGATGGCTTTCAAGCGCGGCGAGACCCGCCTCGCCTTCCTGCTTGAACGCTTCGACGACCGCAGGTTCCGCTTTTCGGAAACCGAGTTTGTAAGCGCGAGAGCGAAACAGTCCGGGGCAAAGGCGGTCGAAATCCCAGAACATCCACTCGTTGATATGTGCGCGCTCGATTGCGTTCTTGCCACCGAACTTGCCGGTCTTCTCCGCGAGGTATTCTAGGATCGCGCTCGACTGGATGATGGTGTCGTTGCCGTCCTGAATGCACGGCACCTGACCGAAGCGGCTCTTGGTTTTGTATTCGGGCTTTTGCCCGCCGCCGTTCGGAAGATCGACGATTTCGAATGCGAACGGCTCGCTCATCAGCGCGAGCGCAAGCCCTACGCGATAGGACGGCCCCGAACGCGGATGGGCATAGAAAGTGATCTTCGACATGGCGTATCAATTCCCCGTAAAGATTATTCTTATGTAGTCGCGAAACAGAAGTATCTGACGCGGCGTGATTGTCGAGTCCTTCAGCGCGCGGCCCAATACAAAGCCACCCTCCACCATCACGGATACCGTATCCGCCAGCGCCTCGAAATCTACGTCGATTTTCGGCGGATACTTCTGCGCGATTTTCTCGAAGCGTTCGCGAAAGCGCTTGCGCCAGACCAGCAGGCCTGCGGCATTCAGATCGTGGATTTCGCGATTGAACAACTGATCCTGATACGCAAACGACGCCGCGATACAGCCCGGATGATTGCTCGGCAAATCCGACATCATCTCGGAAAAGAATTTCATGCCGACAAGAAAGCCGTGCAGCGGATCGTCGTTGAGTTCGTCCGCTCGCGCGAACATCTGGTCGAGCAATTCGCGGTCGCGCTCCAGATAGCGCTCGAGGATCGCTTTCGCGAGCGCACCCTTGTCTTTGAAGTGATAGAAGAAGCCGCTCTTGCTGACGCCTGTTTCCGCAAGCAGCTCGTCAATCGAGGTCGCGGCGAAGCCCTTCGCAAGCACCGCCGCCTCCGCCGCATCCAGCAGCCGCTCGCGCGCACTGATCTTGCCTTCAGTTGCTTCAAGCATTGGACTGTACCGTAAGTGCAGTTTTGTACTTATGGCGAGACGCTTTGTGACAGGCAAGCGCGATCTTGTGGGATAAGCATCTGAAATCGTTACGTTATTGTTTCGGGCTGCGCTGTACTACGCGCTTGCTAGGCGCGCATCCCCATCGCGCCTACTCCGTCGCGAGAACATCTGGTCGAGCAACTCGCGGTCGCGCTCCAGATAGCGCTCGAGGATCGCTTTCGCGAGCGCACCCTTGTCTTTGAAGTGATAGAAGAAGCCGCTCTTGCTTACGCCGGTTTCCGCAAGCAGCTCGTCAATCGAGGTCGCGGCGAAGCCCTTCGCAAGCACCGCCGCCTCGGCTGCATCCAGCAGCCGCTCGCGCGCACTGATCTTGCCTTCAGTTGCTTCAAGCATGGGACTGTACCGTGAGTGCAGTTTTGTACTTATGGCGAGACGCTTTGTGACAGGCAAGCGCGATCTTGTGGGATAAGCGTCTGAAATCGTTGCGTTATTGTTTCTGGCTGCGCTGTACCGCGCGCTTGCTAGGCGTGGATGCCCTTAGCCCCTACTCCGTCGTGAGCAGCAACGGAGAAATCGGATGCCCAAATATAGAAACAACCTGCCGCAGTTCGGCAGCACGATCTTCCTCACCGACAGCGGTATGGAGACGAGCCTGATCTATCATCACGGCATCGACCTGCCGCACTTCGCGTCCTTCGACCTGATGAAGAACGCGGAAGGCCGCGCGGTCGTGGATGCCTATTATGCGAAGCACGCAGCACTCGCGAAGCATAAGGGTCTCGGCTTCGTGCTGGAGACGCCGACCTGGCGCGCGAACAAGGATTGGGGCGCGAAGCTCGGCTACACCTCAGGCCAGCTCGCCCGCGTCAATCGAGATTGCATCGAACTGATGCTCGATATCCGCAAACGCTATGAGTCCGCAAATTCGCCGATGCCGATTTCCGGCAATATCGGCCCACGCGGCGACGGTTACAAATTCGAGACCAAGATGACGGTGAAGGAAGCCTGCGCCTATCACGCACAACAGGTGAAGACATTCGCCGACACCGAAGCGGATTTCGTTTCAGGATTCACGATGAACTACATCGAGGAAGCGATTGGCATTATCTTGGCTTGCGAGCTTGCCGATATTCCGGTGGTGATCTCGTTCACTGTTGAGACCGACGGCAGGATGGCGAGCGGCGAGACGATGCGGGAAGCCGTCGAAAAGATGGACGCCGCGACCGGAGCCTATGCCGCTTACTACATGATCAACTGTGCGCACCCGACGCATTTCGAAAGCGCGATTGCCGCGGGCGAAGGCTGGGTGCAACGGATCAAGGGCCTGCGCGCAAACTCATCAAAAAAGAGCCACGCCGAACTCGATGCCTCGACCGAGCTTGACGAAGGCAACCCGCACGAGCTTGGCGCGCAATATCGCGCGCTCAGAAAGAAAATACCGGGGATGACCGTGCTCGGCGGCTGCTGCGGCACCGACATCCGGCACGTCGAGCAGATTTGCCTAGCGTGTACCGAAGTAGAAACGGAAGCGGCCTAAATGAAACGGCTGGCGGCAACGCCGGCCGTTATTTTCTAGCTGCGGCTTGCGCGGCGCATAACCACTGCGTCGGCAACCGCGAATGCGGCTCCAAGCGCGTAAGCGATAGCCGCAAATAACGGGATCGCGGCATTGCCTATCCAGTCGCCGACCGCCCCGCCTCCGAGCGGGCCGATCATCTGGCCGATTGCGAGCAGCGCAGACGCGATGCTGAACGCGCGCGGATAATCGGTGTCCGAAGCACGATCCCGCACATAAGCGATCACGATCGTTGGTGTTGCGGCAAGGCCCAGCCCCACGAGCAGCGCACCGGCAAGAGCGGCCGCGGACGAATTTCCAGAAGCGACAATCGAGCCGGCCGTGCCGAACGAAAGCGCTGCGACCAGCGCGAGGCGCTTCACGCGCTCATCATTCAGAAGAATGAAAGTCCCGAACGATCCGATCATGGATGCAACGCCAAGCGTTACCCAAGTCGTACTCGCCGTAAAAGTCGAAGCACCGATGGCGGTCAGCCGGACACCGGCGAACGTCGCATAAGCGAGATAGCCGATACCGAAGAAGAAGTACGCCAACGTGAGAAAGAGCCAACGCCTAGAAAGCATTACTTCTGCTTTCGCAGGCGATGCGATTGTCGCAGCGTTTGGTGTCGCGCTCGACGCGGTTCTTTTGTCGGCTGGCGGAAATGCCAGCGCGACGGCAAGCGCGACCGCTGCCGTCACTGCGAAGGCTACTCTCCAGCCAATCGCCGTTTCCACCAGATACGAGACGCAAAGACCGCTTCCGATGATTGCGACGTTCATCCCCGCCCAAACGATTGCGCTCACCAGCGGGCGTCTAGCGACGCTTACGGCCTCATAGACGATCACGAATATCGCGAGAATGCCGACGCCCGCCCCGATCCCGGTTGCAAGCCGCCCGGCAGCAAGAATGAAATAGCCAAATGCGCTCGCGGGAGCGAAGGCGCAGGCGAGCGCTCCGACAGCGATCAGAAGGTGCGCGTTACGCGACATTCTCCACGCCGCCATTCGTTTGCCCAGCGATGCGGCAACGAGCGTCCCGATCAGATAGCCTGCGAGATGAATCGTGTTGAGACTGCCGCTTGCGAAATAGTCTAGGCCAAGCTCGCGGCGCAGCGAAGGCAGCATCACGCCGTAAGTGAAACGCGCGAGCCCGACGTTAAGCGCAATGCCTACCGCGCCCCACAGGATAAGCGTGAGCAGCAGCGGATGCGATTTCCCGGATGCGTTCAGATGCCGAGCTTCTTCTTCAGGATATCGTTCACGGCCTGCGGGTTCGCCTTGCCGCCTGATGCCTTGATGACCTGACCGACGAACCAGCCGAGCATGGTGGGTTTTGCCTTCACCTGCTCCACCTTATCCGGGTTCTTCGCGATGATGTCGTCCACGACCTTCTCGATCGCGCCGGTGTCGGTGACCTGCTTCATGCCGCGCTTCTCGACGACATCACGCGGATCGCCGCCCTCTTCCCAGACGATTTCGAAGAGGTCTTTTGCGATTTTTCCTGAGATGGTGCCGTCGGAGATCAAATCGACAATCGCACCGAGCTGACCAGCCGAGACCGGGCTCTGCTCGATTGTTTTGTCTTCTTTATTGAGGCGCCCGAAGAATTCGTTGACCATGAAGTTTGCCGCCGCCTTCGCGTCGCGGCCCGATGCCACTTCCTCGAAGAACGCCGCGGTCTCGCGCTCGGCAATCAGCACGCCCGCGTCATAAGGCGAGAGGCCGAAGTCTTTCACGAAGCGCGCCTTCTTTTCATCCGGCAATTCCGGCAGGTCTGCTTTCAGCTTCGCAACGAAGGCGTCGTCGAATTCGAGCGGCAGCAAATCCGGATCGGGGAAGTAGCGGTAGTCATGCGCCTCTTCCTTCGAGCGCATCGAACGCGTCTCGCCCTTGGCGTTGTCGAACAGCCGCGTCTCCTGATCGATCTTGCCGCCGTCTTCGATGACATTGATCTGGCGCCGCGCCTCGTACTCGATCGCCTGTCCGATAAAGCGGACCGAGTTCACGTTCTTGATTTCGCACCGCGTGCCCAGAGGATCACCCGGCTTGCGCACCGAGACGTTCACGTCCGCGCGCAGATTGCCCTTCTCCATGTCGCCGTCGCAGGTGCCTAAGTAACGCAGGATCGTGCGCAGCTTCGTGACATATGCCTTGGCTTCATCGGACGAGCGAAGATCGGGCTTCGACACAATCTCCATGAGCGCCACGCCGGAACGATTGAGATCGACGTAAGACATCGACGGATGCTGATCGTGCAGCGACTTGCCGGCGTCCTGCTCGAGATGCAGCCGCTCGATGCCGACTTCGAATGACGAGCCGTCCTGCATATCGACGGTGACGACGCCCTCGCCGACCACCGGATGCTTGAACTGGCTGATCTGATAGCCCTGCGGCAGATCGGGATAGAAATAGTTCTTGCGGTCGAACACGGACCTCTTGTTGATCTGCGCCTTCAAGCCAAGGCCGGTCTTCACCGCCTGCTCGACGCACTTCTTGTTGATCACCGGCAACATACCGGGCATCGCGGCATCGACCAGCGAAACGTGAGAGTTCGGCTCGCCCCCGAATTCGGTGCTTGCGCCGGAGAAGAGCTTTGCGTTCGAGGTCACCTGCGCATGGATTTCCATGCCGATGACGACTTCCCAGTCGTGCTTGTCGCCTTTGAGAAGCTTGGGATTACGGGCGGGTGCGTTCATTCGGTTCTTCTAGGCAAATCGCGCGCCGTTCTCAACCCAGCAGCCACGGCAGCAGAAGCGGCACCAGAATCGCGGTCAGCACGCCGTTCAGCCCGAGCGCGATGCCCGCGAAGGTGCCGGCCAGCGGGTTGACCTGAAACGCCCGCGCGGTGCCGATCCCGTGCGAGACGAGGCCCGCGGCGAAGCCTCTCGCCGCGTAGTTCTTGAGCCGAAGCAGGTTCATCAAAGGCGTCACGATGATGGCGCCCGAGATGCCGGTCATAATGACCATGACCGCGGTCAGCGCCGGGTCGCCCTGAATTTTCTCGGCGACACCCATCGCAATCGCGGCGGTCGCCGATTTTGGCGCAAGTGCAAGTGTGGCGAGTTTGCTCAGGCCAAGCCATTTCGCGAGCAGCACCGCGGAACTGATCGAAATGATCGAGCCGACGATGAGCGCGACGATCATCGGCACGAACATTCGCTTCACTTCCGGCAGATGCCGGTAGAGCGGCACCGCAAGCGCGACGGTCGCCGGCCCGAGCAGGAAATGAATGAACTGCGCGCCAGCGAAATAGGACGGAAACGCAGTCTTCGAGATGATCAGCACGGCGGAGATAAACACCACCGACATCAAAACCGGATTGGCGAGCGGGTGCCGTCCGCACGCAGCAGAGATTGCGTCGGCCACGATGTAAGCGACGATTGTCGCCGTCAGCCACAACAGCGGACTGCCGGAGAGATAGACCCAGAGATCGACGAAATTGATCATCGTCCTTTCTCTCCGGGCGCCTCGTCAGCGATCTTCATGAGCTTCGCAATCGCGGCAAAAGTGACCGCGGTGGCAGCCAGCGAAAGCGCGATTGAAACAAGAATGATTGCGAGCAGCTTCCAGCCTTCCGCGCCGAGCAGAGGAAGCTGCTGCACGACGCCGACACCCGCCGGCACGAACAAAAGCGACAGATGTTTCAAAATCCCGTCGGCGGTTTCGTTCGTCGCCTCCGGCAGCGGCAGCTTTGAGACGAGCCACACGAACAGAAGCGCAAGTCCGATCACCGGCCCCGGCAACGGCGAACCCACCGCGCGGACCAGCGCTTCACCTGCGAGCTGGAGACAGAGCAGAATTGCAAAAGCGTGAAGCATTGGAATTTCTGTAACGAATCGTGAGCCACGGGATCGCCGTAATTCCTACGGCACAGCGCAAAATTGGAACAGTCTGCGCTTCCCTGCGTTTTCCCCGCTCTAACCCGAGGAGGAAACGTCATGGCTTATGATCCGAACGACCCCCGCAAAACGTTCGAGTATGACGAATTCAGCCGCCGTCCGAGCATCGATCCGGCTCCGGCCGGATTCACGGGTCTCGTGATCGGCGCCATCGTTGTACTCGGCGCATTGATCGCGTTCCTGATGTTCCGCACGGATACGGACACGACGACGATCGGTATGAACCAGACGCCAGCCATGCAGCAGTCGCCGTCGCCGAATACCGCGCCGCCTGCACCGCCGGCAGTGACGCCTACGAACCCGACCAATACGGGTCCGACCGCGCCGCCTGCCCCGCAAACGCCTCCGGCAAATAATAACTAACGAGCTCGTTGAAACCGGCCCGCAGCAATGCGGGCCGGTTTTTCGTTCTTAACGTCTGGTGCTGTCGAGAAAGCGCCGCAGAACGTCGCTGTTGGTCACCGACTCGTCTCCTGCAGCGATCACTTCGTCGACCTGATCCTGCGGCAATTGCAGCGTGGTTTTGACCTTGTTCAGATACTGCTCGCGCTGCCCGCCGATTTGGTCGAAGCCGACCCTGCCGATGAAGAAGCGCACATCGCGGCAGTTCCAGCGCGCGGGCACGCCATATTGCCTGCGCTGTTCTGCGTTTAACCCGCAGCGCCAACGCACCATCTGCTGGCGCCATTCTTCCATGGTCTGTTCAAACGCCGTGTAGCTCGCGCGCACGCTGGCATCGATTGCCGTATCCGCGGCCGCCGAAACGAGATCCGCGCCGCGTGGGCCTTCGAGTGTATTCACCCAATCGCCGACCGCGGCACGCCCCGCATCGACCACGAGAAAAAGTGCGCGGCGCAGCTTTACGGCCTGATGCGGCGTCAAGGGCTCGAACGGCGTACTTGCCGAAAGCCGCGCGATCGTGAAGCCCGAAAGCCCGTAATTATCGACCAGACCGCCGTCCAGGAGCTTCACGTAGCGCACGCTGCCATTGTGGTAGCTCGCTAGTGCCAAAGCCGTGCTGCGCAAGAGCGGAGGTGCATTCGGATTATTGCGCGCCTTGATCACCCAGTCCGGCAACGGCGCGGCGCACTTGCCCGCATAGCTCTCGATCACGATCGGCGCGAATGCGATCGGCACCGCCGCGGAGGAAGCCACCGCGTCGGCGATCGGATAGCGGTTCAGGTCAGAGCACATCACGCTGAAGGCGGTGTGGCTGAAGACAAACGGCGTGCGGTTGAAAATATCCGCTGCGTTGATCAGCACGCGCGGACGCGCCTGCGCGGCATAGGCGGAGAAAGTGGCGCCATCGAAGAGATTCTGACTGAGCCAGCGCGGCAAATGCGTGGCGTCGTTGACGCCGCCGGATAGGCCGCGCACGAGATTGCCCGGCGTGATGCTTGTCGAGAGCGCGTCACTCTCGACATTCTTCAAAAGAAAACGCTCGCGGAAATCCAGCAGCGCCGCGCGCTTTTTCAAACCAAAATAAGCGGCGGTAATCGACCCTCCTGAAACGCCGCTGACGAAGTCAACTTCGTCAAGCATTGGCTGCGGACCGCGCGTAGTCGCAATCTGGAAGCGGTCGAGCCCGCGCAGCACGCCGAAGGAATACGCGGCTGCGCGCGTACCGCCGCCTGAAAAAGACAAGACGACGATATGTTCATCGGCCTCCGCGAGCGGCGGCGCATTCTGTTCGGCCACGATCGCGGCGAGCGGCGCATTCAGCGGCTCGTTCACCGGGATGTTGTGAACCGAGCAGCCTGTCGCAAGCAGCACAAATGCCGTCGCAATCGAACCTGCCCTCACCGCGCGAACGCTACGCCACACCTCGATACTCCACCGCTGTCCGGTTCCGGACGCTAGCACAGCACACGACGGAAAGGGTTAAAGGTTCCCGCAATCCGGAACCAAGCCTGACGATGCCGCGTTATCGTGACAGAACAATGGAGATTGTCATGGCCCGTGCCCGGAAGAAAAAAGCCAAACCGGCGCGCAAGCGCGCCGCGAAACGCCGCAAGGCGATTGCCCAACAGTCGAGCAATGGTTGGCAGATCGGTGCCGGCGTTCTCGCCCTCACAGTCATGCTTGGTGCTGCGATTTACGCAGTCAGCTTGAATGATGGCGCTCGCACCACAGTCGCGAACTTCGTCGAACGCATCGAGGTACCGCAGTCGGTGAAGGAATTCCCCGACAAGGTGAAGCAGAGCCTGCCCGAAATGCCTTCGCTGACGGATTCGTCCGCAACAGGACGCTAACGAAAGCGCTCCCGCGCAGTAATCAAGTCCAGCGCGGGACACGAAAAGGCCGCCTGCAATAGCACGCGGCCTTTTTGCTTACGCCAACCAAAGTTATTGAATTGGTGCTTCGCCCACTTCGAATGAAATCGTTGCTACGACGCCCTTGCCGGGCGCACTCACGGTACGAAATTCACCGCGTGTGTTTTCGCGGAACGATTTCACCATCAGATCGCCGATTCTGCCCGGCATTGGCCAGGTAACGCCGTCAGGCAAGCCAGCCCCGTTGTCCTCGACCGCGACGACACAAAGTGTACCTTTTCGCACGCAACGGATGGTGATCACGCCGCCGTTCATGCCGAACGCATACTTGAATGCATTGGTGATCAGCTCGTTTACGACGAGCCCGACCGACATCGCGCTTCGCATCGGGACCAGAACGCTTTCGAGTTTCAGTTCCATCCGTACGCCGTCAGGCCCGTGCCCTTCCATCACGGCGTTCGCGATCTTGCCGATATAGGCCGCAAGATCGATATGAGAGTCCTCAGGCCGCTCGGATAGAGAGGTATAAAGGATCGAGAGTGCATCGATCCGGCGCGCGAGACGGTCGAAATCGACTTTGTCTCCGCGCGAATGCTGACGCGCCTCGAGCCGTATCAAGGCTACGACCATCTGCAGATTGTTTCGCACGCGATGCTGCAATTCTCGCAGCAGCATATCCTTGTCGGCAATCGACTGCTGGAGCTTTTCCCATTCGGTGCGGTCGCGGCCGGTAATGTCGACCAGCGCAAGGATACTGTAGTTTTGTCCGCTATCCTCGCTTTCGATCAGCCCAGCATAGGCTTCGATCGTCTTTTTCGTTTTCGCGGAAACAAACCGCCCCAGGTAATCCTCACCGGTGGCTATCGCATCCGCTAGCGTACGCGAGGTTTCGGTTTCGTGACAAAACTCCTCCAGCAGCGACCAGTCCTTGCCTTGGATTGTCGCCGCGTCGGTATCTAGAAGCGCGGCAAAAGCCGCATTCGCGTACCAGACGCGGTGCGTTGCGCCATCGAGCCGTGCGAGCGCCAGCGCAATCGGAAACTGATCGAGGATCGGACGGAATTCGTCGTTCTCGATCGCACGCGCTACTTCCGGCGATGCAACGATCTCTTCTGCCGAGGCAGAAGCGCTCGCGGATTGGTCTCCGGAAGTCGGCATAGTCCCCCAAGTCCTCGGTTTTGACTATCGCGCCTTATCCCGTGCTTGCGTCCTGATCAAGGCGAAAACCGATGGAACTTAGCGCCACCACCTGTCGGGAACCATGCGCGGACCCGCCGCCTGCTCGATCACGTGCGAAAGTGCGAATAGGTCTTCCTCACCGAAAGGCTTGCCGATGAGCTGAAGCCCGAGCGGCAAGCCATCATGATCGCGGCCCGCAGGGACCGAGATACCAGGCAATCCCGCCATGTTCACCGTCACCGTGAAGATGTCGTTGAGATACATCTCCACCGGATCGCTCGAGCCTTTCTCGCCGATGCCGAAGGCGCCTGACGGCGTCGCCGGCGTGAGGATCGCGTCCACGCCTTGGTTCCAAGCGTTGTCGAAGTCCTGCTTGATCAGCGTGCGGACCTTCTGCGCGCGGAGATAATATGCGTCGTAGTAACCTGCGGAAAGCACGTAAGTGCCAATCATGATGCGGCGGCGCACTTCCTTGCCGAAGCCTGCTGCGCGCGTCTGCTCGTACATATCGACGATGTCTTTGCCGGGAACGCGCAGGCCGTAGCGCACGCCGTCATAGCGCGCGAGGTTGGACGAGGCTTCCGCGGGCGCGATGATGTAATACGCTGAAAGCGCGTACTTCGTGTGCGGAAGCGAAATGTCGATGATCTCGGCACCCGCTGCCTTCAGCCACTCGCGGCCCTTCTCCCATGGCTCGTCGATTTCAGCGGGCATACCCTCGACACGATACTCTTTCGGAATACCGATCTTCATGCCCTTCACGCTTTTGCCGATCGCTTTTTCGTAATCGGGCACCGGCCGGTCGGAGCAAGTGGAATCTTTCGGATCGTGTCCCGCCATCGAGCGGAGCAGAATCGCGCAATCCTGCACGGTGCGCGCGAACGGTCCCGCCTGATCGAGCGAAGACGCGAACGCCACGATGCCCCAGCGCGAGCAGCGGCCGTACGTCGGCTTGATGCCGACGATACCGGTAAACGCCGCAGGCTGGCGGATCGAACCGCCGGTGTCGGTACCTGTCGCGCCTAAGCAAAGTTGCGCGGAGACCGCGGCAGCAGAACCGCCCGACGAGCCGCCGGGCACAAGCGGTTTGTCGTCACCCTTGCGCCGCCACGGCGAAATTACGTTGCCGAGTGCGGAGGTTTCGTTCGACGAGCCCATCGCGAATTCGTCGTTGTTCAGTTTGCCGAGCATCACCGCGCCGTCGCGCCAGAGCTGCGAGGTTACGGTCGACTCGTATTGCGGCACGAAGTTCTCGAGAATTTTCGAACACGCGGTTGTGCGCACGCCATTCGTCGCGAACAAATCCTTCACGCCGAGCGGAATGCCTTCGAGCGGCCCGCCTTCGCCCTTCGCGAGCTTCGCGTCGGAGGCGGCCGCCATCTTCTGTGCGTGTTCCGGCGTTTCCAGAACATAGGCATTCAGCACGCGCGCCTTTTCCATCGCGGAAAGATGCGCATCCGCCAATTCCTTCGCGGAGATTTTTTTCGCGCGCAGCGCGTCGCGCGCCTCGCTGAGCGTGAGCGAAGTTACATCAGCCACGCCTTACTCCACCACTTTGGGGACTTGAAAGAAGCCGTCGTCGGTCGCCGGCGCATTCGCCAACACGCGCTTCACATAGTCGCCGTCGCTGACCACGTCGTCGCGCATTTTGAGCTTCATGTCTTCCACGCTCGCGGTCGGCTCGACGCCGTCCACGTTCACTTCGTTCAACTGCTCGACGAAAGCGAGCATATTGTTGATCTCGCCGCGCAGGTGCTCGATCTCATTGTCGGCGACGGCGATCCGCGCCAAATGCGCGATCCGCCGCACGGTCGCGGCATCGACGGACATGGAAGACTCCGTGGAAAATCGTTCTCGCGGGCTATAGCAGAGGGACTTTCATGGCCGCAACCGGCCTACATCGCCTGTCCCATGCCCCGGATGCGGCCCGCGAGCATTTGCATGATGTATTGCGCAAAGTGCGGGATTTCATCGACCATGAACCGGAATTTGCGGGCGTCGAGTTCGGTCAGTTCGCAATTTTCCTTCACCCGCGCGGTCGAAGAACGCGGCCTACCGTCGATCATCGACATGAATCCGATCGCGCCGTTCGGCTCGACGATCTCGATCACCTTATCGCCGATAACCATCTCGACCACGCCTGACTGCACGACATACATACAGTCTCCGGGCTCGCCTTTATTGAATACGGTGCTGCCCGCCGTGAAGGCCACGCTTTTTCCCGCGCCGCGCGCCATCTGGCGCATATCGAATTCGCTGCTCATAGGTCGAATGCTTTTCCCTTTTCCGCGACGACGACTTTTACGTCGCTTCCTTTCATCTCCGCGACGAACTTGTCGGGAGTCTGGTCGATGATCGGGAACGAACCGTAGTGGCAGGGGATCGCAGTCTTCAAGCCCTTGAAGAAGCGCTTCACAGCCATTCCTGCGACCTTGCCGCCCATGGTGAAGCGGTCGCCTACTGGCACCATCGCCACCTGCGGCTGGTGGATTTCGTTGATCAGCGCCATGTCGGAAAAAATGTCGGTATCGCCCACGTGATAAACCGTCGGCTCGCCCGGCGCCTTCACGATGATCCCGCCCGGATTTCCCATCACTGCGAACTGCCCGTCTTCAATCATGGTCGAGGAATGATCAGCGCGCACCAGCGTAACCGTGAAGCCGCCCTGATCCGTGGTGCCGCCGATGTTCATCGGGTCGAATTTCTTCACGCCCTTCCCGTTCAGCCACATACAGATTTCGAAATGGCTCACGACCGGTATGTCGAGTTCCTTCGCGATATCGGCGGTGTCGCCGATATGGTCGGAATGACCATGGGTCAGAAGAATATGCGTGGTGCCCTTCACGGCTTCCTTCCTGTCGCTGACGAAAGCCGGGTTGCCGGTGAAGAACGGGTCGATCAGCACCGCCTTGCCGCCGAAATCGAGCCGGAATGCCGAATGGCCGAACCAGGTAACGCGCATTACTTCCTCCCAAGAAATTCCAATGATTTTTCTTCTGGGCGAGTATGAAGACCTGCGCATGGCGCGGCAACGCGGACCATGCTACCGGCTCGGCCTGTGATGCCTGCCCGCTTCTGTGCCATCGACGAAATCACCTCCCTGTTCGCGTTCACACCCAACGCGCGGCTGATCGGCGTCGACCTCGGCGAGAAGACCATCGGGCTCGCGCTCTCCGACGTGAACCTCACCATCGCCTCGCCGCTCGAGACCTTGCCGCGCAGCAAGTTCAAGGCGGACGCGGAGAAGCTGCTCGCGCTAGCCGCGAAGTTCGGCGTAGGCGGCCTCGTGATCGGCCTGCCGTTAAACATGGACGGGACGGAAGGCCCTAGCGCGCAATCCGCCCGCGCCTTCGTTCGCAATCTCACGCCGCTAACCGATCTCGCGATTGTCTTCTGGGACGAGCGGTTATCTACCGCGGCCGTCGAGCGCACTTTGATCGAGGCCGACACCTCGCGCAGGCGCCGGGACGAAGTCGTGGACAAGCTTGCCGCTGCCTACATTCTGCAAGGCGCGCTCGACCGTCTCGGCTATGGAACACGTTAAATGCAAGCCGTCCTCAATGCTTTGATCCCGGTATTTCTTCTGGTCGCGCTCGGCGTGTTTCTGAAGCGGACGCTCCTGAAAAGCGAGAACGCGTGGGATTCGCTCGAAGACCTCACTTATTATGTGCTGTTCCCGGCGCTTCTGTTTCTCGCGACTGCTACCGCGGATCTTTCCAAAGTACCGATCTGGGGAATTTTCGCGGCGCTCGTAATTGCGATCCTCACAAGCGCGCTGTTGCTCCTCCTGCTCCGCGTGCCGATGCAGCGCGCCTTCGGCTGGTCAGGACCGTCCTACACTTCGGTGTTTCAGGGTGCGGTGCGCTGGAACACGTATATCGCGGTCGGCGTTGCTTCAGCGCTTCTCGGCGAAATCGGTCTCGCCCTGGCCGCGGTCGCACTTGCGAGCATGATCCCGCTGATCAACGTGCTGAGCGTCGTCGTGCTGGCACGCTACGCGCCGAATTCGCCCGCGAAGGTGAAGCACGTTCTCGTGCATCTCTTGCGCAATCCGTTTATCTGGGCTTGCGGGCTCGGTATCGCCATCAACGCCGCGGGCATCCCGCTGCCGAAAGTATTCACCGGTTTCATGAATGTCTTGGGACAGGCGTCCCTACCGCTTGGCCTGATGATCGTCGGCGCCGGTCTCGACCTGAAGACGGTCGCGAAGATTGATGCGGCGGTGCTCGTCTCAACGGGCGTGAAGATGCTGCTCTTGCCGGCAATTGCGATTGGCACCGGCTACTTCGCCGGCGTAACCGGACCTGCGCTCGCGGTAATTGCAATTGCCTCTTCGGTACCGTCCGCGCCGAATGGTTATATGCTCGCGCGCCAGATGGGCGGCGACGCGCCATTGCTCGCGCGCATTCTCACTATCCAGATTTTCGTGGCGCTGGTTTCGATTCCGGCGGCGCTCTTTATCGCGGCCGCGCTCGGTCTCTAAAAAAAGAAAAGCCCCTAAAAGAAAACGGCGGGCTCTCGCCCGCCGTTCCCGAAACCGGAAATCCGGTAGAACTTAGCACCAGCCCCAGTAGCCCTGGCCCTGATACGGACCGGTCTGGACCCAGCAACGCTGACGCGGAGCCTGGTAATAACCGTAGGGCTGCTCGTAATAGCCGCGGTTCTGGTGGGCGGCGGCAGCGGCGGCGGCACCGAAGATGCCGAGCGCAACAGCCGGGGCGACCCAGTTGTTACGACGACGCCATTGCACGTCAGTGGTCTGTTCGTTGACGGCACCCTTGAGGTGAATCGCCGAAGCGGCAGGCGCCGCGTAAGCGGTATTCACCGCGCTCGTGGTGGCGGAGATAAGGACGGCGGCGACGAGCGCCAGCGCGAACTGATAAAGCTTGATTTTCTTCATGGTCTGATAGCCTCGCTAATGACGCGCTTCTCTTGCGCGCTCGGGTGGAATTTCGCTCCTCCGGCATGAACCCCGGCTGAATGGACTGCGGCGTTCCTATGACTGGATAGTACAAAAAGCCTTTCCCCGCAAAGGGATGACCGGAGCTTCAGGAAAGCCCCGGTCACGTTCGCGTTATTTGCCTACGTAGTCGATCGGGTTGTCCCAGCTGTTGGGCTGATTGCCGTTCGGCTGCGCGTAAGAATAGCCATAAGGCTGCTCGTAATATCCGTAGGGCTGCTCATAGTAACCATACGGGGCGGAGTCGTAATAGCCGCGGTTCGCGATCGCAGAGCCGATCACGACGCCTGCGCCGAACGCGCCGAGACCGATCGCAACATTGCGGCCGCGATTACGGCGCCACTGCACCTGCTCGGTAGCCGACGGGGCGGCGGTCTTTAACGACTCGAGATTTGCACCAAGCGGAGCGGCATTCGCAGAGAGCGAAGACGCACCTGCAAGAAGCGCAACAGCAGCACTCGAAGAAAGAACAATACGGGTGAATTTGGTCATTCGATTCAAGCCTCATCCTAGCCGCGAAAGCGAATGATCGTGATCCGCGTGGCGGCTGTTAAAACTGGTTATTCCTTGGGGTCAGTTCAAGCGACCCGCTGGAAACAACGGTCGATCAGGCGCTCAACGCCCGTACCCGGCATCGGGTTCCCGAAGTTCCGGAATGCCAATCCCCCCAGCCTGCGCTCGGCGAAGGCTTCGGCAACCTCGGCAGGAGCGCTTTTCGCGAGTGCCGCTGCCGCGGCGAGCAACGCGAGCAGTTCGGTGGTGCGGCGTGCGAGCGCCTCGCGATCCGGGCTCGTGAATCCGGCCTTCACAAGCTCGATGGCTTTGCCGGCATTCGGCAGATCGCGTGTCGATTTTTCGAGCGACGCGAGCACGCGCTGCATCGCCTCGGGTTCGCGCGCAGCACCCCGCAGAAGATCGAGCGCCATGACATTGCCCGAGCCTTCCCAGATCGCGTTCAGCGGGCTCTCGCGATAGAACCGAGCGAGCGGTCCTTCCTCGACGTAGCCATTGCCGCCAAGACATTCCATGGCTTCATAGACGAAGCCCGGTGTCGCCTTGCAGACCCACATTTTCGCGGCCGGCGTCACGATACGCGCGAACGCCGCCTCGTCAGGATCGCTCGCCGATTTGTCGAAGGCAGAAGCTAGACGAAGCCCGAGCGCGAGCGCGCCTTCGCGCTCGAGCGCGAGATCGGCAAGCACCATCCGCATCAGCGGCTGATCGACGAGTTTTTTTTGAAACACAGTGCGGTGACGCGTGTGATGCACGGCGTAGCGCAACGCGCCCTGCATGATGCCGAGCGAGCCGGTTACACAATCGAGCCTTGTCAGTTGCACCATGCCGATGATCGTTTTCACGCCGTCGCCTTCCGGCCCGCAGCGCCGCGCATAGGCGCCCTCAAACTCGACTTCGCTCGACGCATTCGAGCGGTTGCCGAGTTTCTCCTTGAGCCGCATCAGGCGCAGCCCGTTCGCGGTGCCGTCCGGCTTCTGACGCGGCACCAGAAAACAGGTGAGCCCGCCTTTTGCCTGCGCGAGCACCAGGAACGCGTCGCACATCGGCGCGGAGAAAAACCACTTGTGGCCGGTGATGCGGTAGGCGTCGCCGTCCTGCTCGGCGCGCGTCGTGTTCTGGCGCACATCGGTGCCACCCTGCTTCTCGGTCATGCCCATGCCGAATGTAACGCCGCGCTTCTCGCCGGGCGCGATGAAGCGCGGGTCGTATTCGCGCGAGCGGATGCGCGGCAGCCATTCCTGAAGGAGCATAGGCTCCGCGATAAGCGCGCCGGCCGCGGCATGGGTCATGGTGACGGGACACAGATGCCCCTGCTCGACTTCGCTCGCGAGATAATGACGCGCAGAGCGGGCGACGTGCTCACCGGAAACGAAGCTGCCGTCCGCCGCCCAGACCGAAGCATGGACGCCGGCCTTGATGCTCTCTTCCATGAAGCGGTGGTAGGCGGGATGAAATTCGACCACGTCCGCGCGATGGCCTTGCCGGTCGTGGGTCCGCAATTTCGGCGTGTATTCGTTAGCGAGCCGCGCCAGCTCCGTCATTTCCATGCGGCCCCAATGCGTGCCGAATTCGCGCAGCGAGCCTGCGGATTTTCCCGCGCCGAATGCCTCGACCGCATCCGTTAACGCCCCATCCGACGAATAGAGGTCGATATCGCCGAGCGGCGGCGACTGGTTGAACACCTCGTGCGTGGAAAACGGTGACGTTACGGACATGGCGCTTCTTTCGGCACTACGCGCTTTGTGGACCGTTAATCTAACATGGCAATCGCCGCTTGCGATGCGCGGGCGATGGGTCTATGCGGTTGCCTTTAATGACATCTCGCAGTCCTTCCACGTTTGCGCTCGCGCAACGCCATTTGCTGGGCATAGAAGGGCTTTCCGCTTCCGACATCACCGGTCTCCTCGATCTCGCCGAGGAATTTGTCGATCTGAACCGGCAGGTCCAGAAAAAGCGCACCACGCTCTCCGGCCGCACCCAGATCAATCTCTTTTTCGAGGCTTCCACCCGCACGCAAAGCTCGTTCGAGCTGGCCGGCAAGCGGCTCGGCGCCGACGTGATGAATATGTCGATCGCCGCCTCCTCGATCCGCAAGGGCGAGACGCTCTTGGACACCGCGCTTACGCTGAACGCCATGCACCCCGACATGATCGTGGTACGCCATTCCGCCTCCGGCGCGGTCGAACTGCTTTCCCAGAAAGTCGAATGCTCGGTCATCAACGCCGGCGACGGCGCGCATGAGCATCCGACGCAGGCGCTGCTCGACGCCCTCACCATCCGCCGTAACAAGGGCAGGCTTGAAGGCCTGACCGTCGCGATCTGCGGCGACATCGCGCATTCGCGGGTCGCGCGCTCGAACATTATCTTGCTCAATACCATGGGTGCGCGCGTCCGTGTCGTTGCGCCATCCACGCTCCTGCCTTCCGGAATTGAACGCATGGGCGTCGAAGTCCATCGCGATATGCGCGAGGGACTGCGCGACGCCGATATTGTCATGATGCTTCGCTTACAGCGCGAACGCATGACCGGCTCGCTGATCCCTTCGTCACGCGAATATTTCCATTACTGGGGGCTGGACCCGGCGAAACTGAAATTCGCGAAGCCCGACGCGCTGGTCATGCATCCCGGTCCGATGAACCGCGGGGTTGAAATCGAAAGCTCGGTCGCTGACGGCGCGCAGTCTTTGATCCGCGAGCAGGTCGAGATGGGGGTCGCGGTGCGCATGGCGGTACTAGAGGCGCTCGCCAGAAATCTTCCCAACGCATGATCGCCCGCAACGAAAATCGCCCGCTCCTTCTCGCGAACGCTCGCGTAATCGACCCATCGCGCGATCTCGATAAGCCGGGCGACGTGCTGATCGCGGACGGGGTCATCAAGGAAGCCGGAAAAAACATCCGCGCTTCCGGCGCACCCGAAGGCACCGAGGTCGTCGACGTGAAGGGTCAGGTGGTAGCGCCCGGCCTGATCGATATGCGTGCCTTCATCGGCGAGCCGGGTGCCGAGCATCGCGAGACGTTAGCTACCGCTAGCTACGCTGCCGCAGCCGGCGGCGTGACCACGATCATCTGCCAGCCCGAAACCGATCCGCCGATCGACGATCCGGCAACGGTCGATTTCGTGCTCCGCCGCGCACGCGACAACGCGGTCGTCCACATTCATCCCATGGCCGCCCTCACCAAGGGGTTAGAGGGCAGCGAGATGACCGAGATCGGTCTCTTGAAAGCCGCGGGTGCTGTCGCCTTCACCGAAGGCGCAAAGAGCGTGATGAACGCAAACGTCTTCCGCCGTGCATTGACCTATGCGCGCGACTTCGACGCGCTGATCGTGCACCACACCGAAGAGCAGAACCTCACCGGCTCCGGCGTCATGAACGCAGGCGAATATGCGTCTCGCCTCGGTCTCTCTGGCATCCCCAAAGCCGCCGAAACGATCATGCTCGAGCGCGACATTCGTCTCGTCGAGATTACCGGCGGCCGCTATCACGCGGCGTCCATCACCTGCCAGGACTCGCTCGACGTTCTCAAGCGCGCGAAAGATCGCGGACTTAAAGTGACGGCCTCTGCCTCGATCAATCATCTTGCGCTGAACGAAAACGACATCGGCTCCTACCGCACCTTCCTGAAGCTGCGTCCGCCGCTCCGCGCCGAGCAGGATCGCGCGGCACTCGCGGCAGCGGTGGCGGAAGGTTTGGTGGACGTCATCATGTCGGATCACGATCCGCAGGACGTCGAAGTGAAGCGCCTGCCCTTTGCAGAAGCGGCACACGGCGCGATCGGTTTAGAGACCATGCTGCCCGTCGGCCTTCGGCTGGTGCATGACGGCTCATTGACGCTGCTTGCGATGCTGCGCGCCATGTCCACGCGGCCTGCCGAATTGCTGGAGTTGCCGGGCGGCACGCTGCGCCCCGGCTCGCCTGCCGATATCGTCGTGTTCGATCCGGATGTGCCGTGGGTGCTCGACCGCGAAAGCCTGAAATCGCGCTGCACCAACACCGCGTTTGACGAAGCGAAGCTCACGGGCCGCGCGACCCGCACCATCGTTGCGGGCCGCACCGTCTACGAATACGTTTGACGGATGGAAACACTCACCTACGTGATCGACTTTGCGCTGGGCTATCTGCTCGGCTCGATTCCGTTCGGCCTCTTGCTCACGAAATACGCCGGTCTCGGCGACGTGCGCAAAATCGGCTCCGGCAATATCGGCGCGACCAACGTGCTGCGCACCGGCAACAAGGCGCTCGCGGCAGCGACACTCCTCTGCGATATGCTGAAGGGCACGGTTGCCGTGCTGCTCGCCGCGCGCTTCGGAAATGAAACCGCGACCGGCATCGGCGCCGTGCTCGCGGGCATCGGCGCCATTATCGGCCATATGTATCCGGTGTGGCTCAACTTCAAAGGCGGCAAAGGCGTCGCGACGTTCCTCGGCGTGCTCCTGGGCATAGCCTGGCAAGCGGCGGTCGGCGCAGCACTGGTCTGGATCGCAGTCGCCGTTGCATCACGTTACTCGTCGCTTGCGGCGTTAGTCGCGACAGCAGCAAGCCCGGTCATTCTCTATTTTCTCGGCTACCCGCCGGTCGCAGCTCTTTTTCTGATCATGGCGATCTTCGTCTGGTGGAAGCACAGCGAGAACATCTCGCGGCTGCTTGCCGGCAACGAATCCAAAATCGGATCGAAGAAAAAAACTTAGTCTTCTTCCGGCGCGTCCCATCGCGAGCGCGTCATATGATCCTGCACGGCCATGCCGATATGGATCGCGACGACCACAAGCATTCCGAACGCCGCATAAGCGTGGGACTCGAACAGAAAGTTCGCCCAGCCCGCCCCTTCCGGCCAGATCGAAGGCAAGGACAGACCGAAAAAGATTCCGCGCGCGCCGTAATCGGAAATCCCGGCCCAGCCGAGCAAAGGCACCACGATCATGAGTCCGTACAAGAGCCAGTGGATATAGGGCCTGCGATAACGCTCGGGCTTCCATGAGCGGTCAGGGAACAAGACACGATATAACAAGCGGCCAAGCACGAGCGCGACGATCAAGGCGCCGGTCGCCTTGTGCAAAGTGAAGATGAAATCCATCGCAGCACCGCTGCCGAGTTGCTTCATGGTGATGCCGCTTGCGATCATGAAAACGATCAGCACCGCTGTCGCCCAGTGAAATACCTTTGCCGCGAGCCGATAAGGCCGCACTGCGTAGGGCATGGGCTCCGCGGATTTCGACTGCGCAGTCGCGGCTTGCGTTTCGGCCGCAATGCTCATGCTGCGATCTCCTCGTTGCTCGCGACATAGCGATTGACCGACTCGCGCAAGTCACGCGACTGCTGGCCGAGTGCGGCGGAAACTTCGGTGACAAGCCTGGCCGCGCGCTTCGCATCGGCAATCAGACCCGCGACGTGCTGGAAGGTTTCGGCAAGTTCGCGCACATCTTCCGCGGTTCTAGCGGTGTTGCTCGTGATCGCCTGCGAACTCGAATGCTGCTGCCGGATCGAAGCCGAAATCGCCACTGCGCCGCTATCGACCTGCTCGACCGAGCCGACGAGCTTGCTGACCCGTTCGGCAATCCGCATCGAGGATTCGGTGATGCCATTCAGGCCTTCGCGGATTTCTTCGGTAGCCTGCGCGGTCTTGGTCGCGAGCGACTTCACTTCGCTCGCCACCACCGCGAAGCCGCGGCCCGCTTCACCCGCCCGCGCCGCTTCGATGGTCGCGTTCAACGCAAGAAGATTGGTCTGGCTCGCAACATCCTGAATCAGCGCGATCACGGTCTCGATGGTCCGCGCGGACTCGGTGAGCGCGCGCGCATCTTCGCTCGCGGCTTGCACGAGTTCACGCGCCTGTGCGGTTACGCGCGACGTGCGCTCGGTCTCGGCGACTACGTTCGTCATCGTATTCGCGATGCCGTCGATCGAGCTTGCCACGACATCGACGTGCTCGGAAACGCGTTGCGTGGAATCTGCGCTCGCCGCTGCGCGGTCGTCCGCATTCGACGAAATTGCGAGCAGATCTTTTGACGCCACCGACATCTGTCCGGCCTGATCCTCGAGCCGATGCACGATTTCGTCGATTCGGGATTGGAACGAAAGGCTTTCCCGCTTCAGGTTTTCCTGGCGCGCGATGCGATCCGAGAGCTTGTCTTTCTCGACGCGCGACAGTTCCTCTTCCCGCTTCACCATCGCAAAATGATTGACGAGCGAGCGAGCGAGCGCGCCTACTTCGTCGCGCCGCAGCGCTTCGTTGGAAAGCGACTGCGAGAATTTCCGGCCGCCCCGAAGTACCACCGCCATGCGGCTCAAAGGCTTCACGAGCCAGCGAAACTCGAGAAATAGAATCTGCCCGATCACGAAAATCGAAAGCAGCACGATCAGGATCTTGTTCTTGCGATCCTGCGAGATCATGGCGGCCAGTTGCTCCTGTATCGAAACAACCTCCTCGATCAACAGTCGTTCGAGATCGGCGCGCATCTTGATGAGCTGCGACAGCATCGGCGTGCGCGTTTCGTCAGCAACCGGCGTTTGCGCGAGCGAAGCGGTCAGCGCACTCATTTCGGAAGAGATTTTTTTGACCTCCTCGCTGCTGGTCAGCCGGCGAACCTCGCTAAGCGACATCATGACGGTATCGCCGGCTTCCTTTGGATTGTTCAGGCCGCGCGCGAGTTGCGTGAACGAGGTATAGGCGCCGTTATGCGCCTTGAGCGAGCTGGACGAATTCGCAATGCTCGTCGAGAAGTCCGACATACGGACCGTCTGGATAATTTCCACGGCCCCGTAGAGGAGGAAAAGAAACCCGAGCATTCCCGCCCAGATGGCCATTCGCTGCCCGACCTGGGCGCGGAAGGAGCGCGGAAACATTGCCGGAATACCTTTGGCTGCAATGGCCGGAAGGTATCGGTCTCATGGTTAACAATTCCTTCTGGCCGCCGTTTTACCCACTTACGATTGTGCAAACGTTGTATTGCCCGGCAAAATCGCAGATCGTTCCCCACCATGAAGAACGGCGATGTTTTCCGACTCACGGAAGACCAACGGATCGACTGGCTCCGCCTGATCCGCGCCGAGAACGTCGGCCCGCGTACCTTCCGGATTCTGGTCAACCAGTTTGGCGGCGCCGGCCCTGCGGTCCGCCTGCTGCCGGAGCTTGCGCGGCGCGGCGGCCGCTCGATCATCAAAATACCGGGTCGTGATGAGGCGGAAGCCGAGTTGAAGGAAGCCGCGCGTCTGGGCATCCGCTACGTTGCGCTCGGCGAAGCGGACTATCCAAAGCTCCTGCGCGAGATCGACGACCCACCTCCGCTGCTCGCAATCCGCGGCAACAACGAGATTTTCCAGCGTCCCGCAATTGCCATCGTCGGTGCGCGCAACGCATCGGTTGCTGGCCAGCGCTATGCGGCCCAACTCGCCCGCGAATTCGGCGAAGCAGGCTTTGCCGTCATTTCCGGCCTCGCGCGCGGGATCGACTCTGCCGCCCACCGCGCTTCGCTCGGGACCGGCACGGTCGCCGTGCTCGCGGGCGGACACGCCAAGCCGTACCCGGCAGAGAACGAAAAGCTCCTCGAAGCGATCCTCGATCAGGGTGCCGCGATCAGCGAGATGCCGCATCGCTGGGAGCCGCGTGCACGCGACTTTCCGAGGCGAAACCGCCTGATCTCGGGCTTGTCGGCTGGCGTTGTGGTGGTCGAAGCGGCCGAGCGCTCAGGCTCGCTGATCACCGCGCGGCTTGCCGGCGAACAAGGCCGCGAAGTATTCGCCGTCCCCGGCTCTCCCGCCGATCCGCGCGCAGGCGGCACCAACCGGCTGATCAAACAAGGCGCGACACTCGTCACTTCGGCCGCCGACGTGATCGAGAACCTCAAGCCTATGCTCGGCCTCTCGCAGCCGAGCGTCGTGCGCGAGCCTGAGATAGCGATCCCTGCCCAAACCTCTCAAAGCGCCGATGAATTGCGCGAGCGCGTGGCCAATTTGCTTGGCAGCGCTCCAGTGACGCTCGACGATCTGGTCCGTGAGTCCCGCGCGCGCGCCGCGGACGTCCATGTCGCACTGTTGGAACTCGAGCTCGCGGGCCGCATCGAGCGCCACGGTGGCGGGCTCGTTTCGTTAGTTTGAGCGTGGGCCAACATCAAGCCTTTTGTCAAAACGGAGTTGAGAAAATGGGTTCATTTTCAAAAGCAACCTCTAGAATTGCTTACGGGGCCGCGGTTGTGGGCGCAGCATTTGGCTGGATGTACGGCTCGCAATATTACGAGCACGGTCGACACGCAGCGCTCGTGACTTACGCGGCGCAAGGACCGTGCGAAGCAAATCCCAGGGAAGTCGGCGTCCATCTCTACAATGGATCTGCCAGAACCATCGAACGTTGCGATCTGATTGTGCAAGGATTCAAGAAGGACTTAAGCAGGGCGCCAATTACCGGCAGAAATATTAAGGGATGCAGAACTGACGGAGGCATTGCGCCCGGACAATTGGTTCGTATGTGTTTTGATGTATTCGACATACCTCGCAACACTCGGCCCGACGACTTCGATTGGAAAGTCGAACTGCGGGAAGTCAAGTTCAAGAACTAATGGACCAGCACGCGTTGGCTCTGCGTCCTTTGAGTTCAGCATGACAACGAAGGAACTACGACGAAACTTGCCTGAGAATAAAATTTCACACTTAATAGGTTGAACTCATCCGTCGTCGGCATATGACTTTCCGCTGGCTGAGCCTGCGCAAAGCGCAGCGGCAACTGCTCTGCGCTCGCAACGAATAGACTTGCTGCGACTGATAAAATGCAAACGGCAATTGCTTGCACCACCCGCATGGCCCCCCACTGCGGTTGCCGCTCCGGCCTGTCATGTTTTGGAACTTTGCGCAGCCAGAGCCGCTCAGGCGATTCGTTTGGATTCGCCCTCTGAGCCCTGACGGGAGCGCTCGAGGGCCTCCATCCGGGCGACGTCCAGAAGGTAGCCCAGTGTCGCAAGCTTGTGATTGCGGGCCAGGCGCACCATCTCCGCGGTCATGACGGCGATATAGGCCGCAACCTCTTCCGGGCGGGTTTGTCCGCCTTCTGAGCGCTTTTCCGTCATGGTCCGCCTGCATAAGACCCTGAGTCTGGAACCTATATCATAGGTTGTGCCAGTTCAATATTCTCTTAATACGAGCAACAGTTAGACGGCCTTAATCGTTCCTCTTTAGGCAGGCGATTTGACTATGCCAGCCGATCTCACCATGTTCCCGCCGCCGCGCGGGGCCGCGGGCCCTATTTCCTAGTTCGCGACAACCCTCGGACGCTGAATGAACGTCGTCATTGTCGAGTCGCCTGCCAAGGCGAAGACGATCAATAAATATCTCGGGCCCGGCTACGAGGTACTCGCGTCCTATGGGCACGTCCGTGACCTGCCGCCTAAAGACGGCTCGGTATCCCCTGACGAAGATTTCAAGATGATCTGGCAGGTGGACGGCAAGGCGCAGAAGCGCCTCTCCGAAATTGCGGCCGCCGTGAAGGGCGCCGACCGCCTGATCTTAGCTACCGACCCTGACCGCGAAGGCGAAGCGATCTCCTGGCACGTCCTTGAGGTACTGAAAGAGAAGAAAGCGCTCAAAGACCAGAAAGTCGACCGCGTCGTCTTCAACGCGATCACCAAGGCTGCCGTACAGGAAGCGATGGCGCATCCGCGTGAGATCGATCACTCGCTGGTCGATGCCTATCTCGCCCGCCGCGCACTCGATTATCTCGTCGGCTTCACGCTTTCCCCCGTGCTGTGGCGCAAATTGCCGGGCGCGCGATCCGCCGGCCGCGTGCAATCGGTGGCGTTGCGTCTCGTCTGCGACCGCGAGCGCGAGATCGAGGCGTTCAAGCCGCAGGAATACTGGTCGGTTGCAGCATTGCTCGCCACACCGCGCGGTGACGCTTTCGAAGCGCGTCTCGTTGCAGCCGATGGCAAGAAAATTCAGCGCCTCGATGTCGGCTCTGAAAAGGAAGCGCGCGATTTCGAGAAGGCGCTGAACGCCGCGAATTTCAAGATCGCTTCGATCGAGGCGAAGCCTGCGAAGCGCAACCCCTACCCGCCGTTCACGACCTCAACCTTGCAGCAGGAAGCAAGCCGCAAGCTCGGCTTCGCGCCGTCGCACACGATGCGTCTCGCGCAACGCCTCTACGAAGGCATCGAACTCGACGGCGAAACCACCGGCCTCATTACTTATATGCGTACCGACGGTATCGATCTGGCGCAAGAAGCGATCGCACAAGCACGCGATGTGATCGCGTCGGACTACGGCAAGCAATATCTCCCGGATTCACCGCGCATCTACAAAAACAAATCCAAGAACGCGCAGGAAGCACACGAAGCAATCCGCCCGACCGATCTGACACGCCACCCGAAAGAACTCGCGAAGCGCCTGGATGCCGACCAGATGAAGCTCTACGAGTTGATCTGGACCCGCACGCTTGCCTGCCAGATGGAAAGCGCGGAGCTTGAGCGCACCACCGTCGAGATCGACGCGAATGTGAGCGGTGACGCGTACAAACTTGTCAATCTTCGCGCGACCGGCACCGTCGTGAAGTTCGACGGCTTCCTCACGCTTTATAACGAAAGCCGCGACGACGACTTCGAAGACGAGGATGCGCGCCGCCTGCCCGCGATGAACCAAGGCGAAGCGCTCACAAAAAACGAACTCAAGATCGACCAGCATTTCACCGAGCCGCCGCCGCGCTTCTCGGAAGCCTCTCTAGTCAAGCGCATGGAAGAACTCGGCATCGGCCGGCCTTCCACCTACGCGTCGATCCTTCAAGTGCTGCGCGACCGTACCTACACGCGTCTCGATAAGAAGCGCATCATTCCGGAAGACAAGGGCCGCATTGTCATTGCGTTCCTAGAATCCTATTTCCCGCGCTACGTCGAATACGATTTCACCGCCGATCTCGAAGGCAAGCTCGACGAAATCGCGAACCACGAACTCGACTATAAGTCGGTCCTGCGCGAATTCTGGACCGGCTTCACCGGCGCAGTCGCTGAGACAAAAGACCTCCGCATCAAGGAAGTCATCGACGTTCTCGATGCACTTTTGAACGAACACAATTTCCCGCTGAAAGCCGACGGCTCCGACGCGCGTCAGTGCCCGCAATGCGGTAATGGCCGTCTTGGTTTGAAAGTCGGCAAGTTCGGCGCCTTCATCGGCTGCTCGAATTATCCCGAGTGCCGCTTCACCCGCGCCCTCACCGCGCCGGGCGAAGGGGAACTCGCGGCGACAAAAGAGCTCGGCGAAGATCCTGAAACGAAGAAGATGATCACGGTCCGCTCTGGCCGTTTCGGTCCTTACATTCAGCTCGGCGAAGCCGAGGACACCGGCGAGAAGACCAAGAAGGGCGGCAAGCCCGTAATGACGAAGCCGAAGCGCGCGAGCATTCCGAAGAATTTCGATGCGCACGAACTCGATTTCGATACCGCGATTAGTCTGCTCTCGCTTCCGCGCGAAGTAGGCAAGCATCCCGAGAGCGGCGAACCGATCGTCGCGGGCTATGGCCGCTTCGGTCCTTACGTGAAGCATCAGGATACGTACGCCAGCCTCAAGGACGGCGATGAAGTTCTGACCGTCGGCATCAACCGCGCAGTGACGCTGATTGCCGAGAAAGTCGCGCGCGGCCCCGGACGCG
Source organism: Rhizobiales bacterium Ga0077548 (assembly GCA_001464215.1). Taxonomy (GTDB): domain Bacteria; phylum Pseudomonadota; class Alphaproteobacteria; order Rhizobiales; family Xanthobacteraceae. The sequence goes on from LNEZ01000050.1 coordinate 32,083, forward strand.
GCCGCCGCAAGCCGCAAGGCCGCCCGCTCGGCGAACATCCAGCGCTCGGTGGACCCGTCACGCAGCATGAAGGCAAGTACGGAGCCTACGTCTCGCACAACAAGGTCAATGCGACGATTCCCTCCGCCAACGATCCCGCGACGATCACGCTTGAAGAAGCGGTCGCGCTGATCGAGGCCCGTGCCGGCAAAGGCTCTGGCAAGAAAGCCGCGAAGCCCAAAAAAGAAAACAAGAAAGAAAAGAAAGCGAAAGAAGTGAACGGCTCGGGCGAAGAAACCGCCGAGAAGCCGAAAAAGAAACCCGCGGCAAAAAAGAAAGCCGCTCCAAAGAAAAAGAAAACCAACGGCGCTGACGAAATCACGAAGACGGAAGACTAATTCGACTTCTCGTCCTCGCTATAGTCGGGCTTGACCCGGCCATTCATGGCGCCTCGACGAGAACCAGATTGTCCAAAAAACCAAAAAAGAAATTCAAAGACCAGAAACCGCACGGCGCCCTGCCGTCGCGGGCGGAAATAGTTGCGTTCATCTCCGAGCGCGGCGGCGATGTATCGAAGCGCGATATCATCCGCGCCTTCCGTCTCGACAGCGCAAGCAAAGTCCAGTTGAAGTCCCTGCTCCGCGATCTGAAAGACGACGGCGAGATCAAGGGGCGCGGCCGTACCGTCAACGTCGCAGGCGAAGTCGGCGGCACCGTGATGGCAAGCATTGTCGCGCGCGACAGCGACGGCGAACTGCTTGCAGAACCGCTCGAGTGGGACGAAGCCGAATTTGGCGCCGCCCCGCGCATTCGCCTGAACTTCGGCAGAAAACCGAGCGCAGGTCCCGCTCCCGGTATCGGCGACAGGGTGCTGCTCCGCACGCATCGCACGAATGACGAAGAAGACGCGCCCTATACCGGCCGCGTCATCAAGGTGCTCGAAAAAGCCCAAAAGCAGCTTCTCGGCATCTACCGCAAGATGACGCAAGGCGGCGGGCGTCTCATTCCGGTCGACAAGAAATCCTTGGGCCGCGAAATCGCGATCCCGCCGGGAATGGAGAACGGCGCAGAGGACGGCGATCTCGTCACCGCCGATCAATTGCCGCAGCGCGCGTTTGGGTTGGCAACTGCAAAGGTTCGCGAGCGGCTCGGCTCGATTAAATCCGAGAAAGCGGTCAGCCTGATCGCAATCCACGCGCACGGCATTCCGAATAATTTTCCGAACGCAGTGATTGAGGCCGCCGAAGCTGCCCGCCCCGCGACCCTTGAGGGCCGTGAAGACTGGCGCTCGCTTGCGCTCATCACCATCGATCCTGCCGACGCGAAAGATCACGACGACGCCGTACACGCCGCGCCCGATGACCATCCGGGAAACCGTGGCGGGTTCGTGCTGACGGTCGCGATTGCCGACGTCGCGCATTACGTGACACCGGATTCCGCGATGGATCGCGAAGCGCTGATCCGCGGCAACTCGGTCTATTTCCCCGACCGTGTCGTTCCGATGCTGCCCGAGCGCATCTCGAACGATCTCTGTTCGCTCCGCCCGAACGAAGACCGCGCATCGATCGCCGTGCGGATGATCATTGACGCAAGCGGACGCAAGCAGCGTCACTCCTTCCATCGCATTCTCATGCGTTCGCACGCCAAGCTCTCGTACCAGCAAGCGCAGACAGCAATCGACGGCAGGCCGGACGACACCACACAGCCCCTTCTGAAAGATGTCCTCGATCCGCTTTGGTCGGCTTATCGCGCACTTGCGAAAGCCCGCGACGCGCGCGAGCCGCTGGCGCTCGACATTCCGGAACGAAAACTGATCCTGAATCCCGACGGCACGCTGAACCGTGTGACCCAGCCGGAACGCCTCGATGCGCACAAGCTCATCGAAGAGTTCATGATCCTTGCGAACGTCGCAGCCGCCGAAACCGCGGAAGCTAAACGCACGCCGATTGTTTACCGCGTGCATGACGGCCCGTCGCTGGAGAAAGCGGCGGCACTCCGCGATTTCCTGCACTCGATCGGCATGACACTCGCCAAGGCCGATCAGTTGCGCCCTGCTCTCTTCAACAGCGTGCTCGCACGCGTGAAGAACACCGAATACGAGCGGCTGGTGAACGAAGTCGTGCTGCGCTCGCAGGCGCAGGCCGAATACTCCGCGAATAATTACGGACATTTCGGCCTCACGCTCCGCCGCTACGCGCATTTCACCTCGCCGATCCGCCGCTACGCCGATTTGATCGTGCATCGCTCGCTGATCCGCGCACTGAACCTTGGCAACGACGGCTTGCCGAACGGGATCACGCCGGAGAGCCTCGAGGAAATCGCCGCGCGCATTTCCGCCGCCGAACGCCGCGCGATGGCAGCCGAGCGCGAAACCGTCGATCGCCTTATCGCGCATTTCATGGCCGACCGCGTCGGCGCGCATTTCCGCGGCGTGGTCGCGGGTGTCACGCGCGCAGGCATCTTCGTGAAACTCGACGAGATCGGCGCCGATGGCTTCGTGCCCGCGCGTACCATCGGCAACGAGTTCTTCGCCTATCACGAAGCGCTGCAGGCGCTGGTCGGCGACCGCTCCGGCGAGGCCTATCGCCTCGGCGACATCGTCGAGGTAAAGCTCGTCGAAGCCATTCCGGTCGCAGGCGCGCTCCGCTTCGAAATGCTTTCCGAAGGCCGTTACGACCTGAAAGCCACCCGGAAAACTCGTAGCGACAGGCCGCATGGCCATCGCGGCAGTCATGCGCCGGGCGAGCGGCAAAACGCCCCGAAGCGTGGCAAATACGGGCGGCCGGTGCCACATACAGGCGGCAAGCCCGGTAAAGGAAAAAGCAAAGGCAAACGGCGATGAGCGAAGCGCTGGAAAAACGCGAACTCGGCCTGGCGGTGAAGCGCGGCTTACTGGGCCGCTGCCCGAACTGCGGCCAGGGCAAGCTCTTCCGCAAATTTCTGAAGGTCGCCGACGAGTGCGCCGTCTGCCATGAAGAGTTGCGCCATCACCGCGCGGACGACGCGCCCGCCTATCTCGTAATTCTGATTGTCGGCCACATCATCGTGCCGCTCGCTTTGCTGGTAGAGAAACTTTATCAGCCGCCGCATTGGCTTGCCTTCTCGATCTGGCTTCCGCTGACCCTGATCATGGCGATTGCTCTCTTGCAGCCGATGAAAGGCGTCATTGTCGGCTGGCAGTGGGCGCAGCGTATGCATGGCTTCGATCCGAACCATGAAGATGAAATCGAGATGATGAAAGACGCGCGATGAACGACACCGCGAAGCAGCTTTCGGAGCGCGAGCGCGTAAAGCTCGGACCTGGCAGCGGCGTTTCGCCGGTGCCGAAAGATGCCGCGACGCTGATCCTGATCGACCGCGCAGGCAGCAAGCCGCGCGTCTTGATGGGTAAGCGCCACCACGGTCACAAGTTCATGCCGGGCAAATATGTATTCCCCGGCGGGCGTCTCGATGCCGCCGACCGCGCGATCAAGCCATTCGACGATCTCGGCAGCGATTGCACGCGCCGTCTCGGTCAGAGCGTCGTGAAATGGACCGAAGGCCGCGGCCGCGCGCTGGCGCTTGCCTCGATCCGCGAGACCGCGGAAGAGACCGGACTCCTGATCGGCAAAGCGGATGATGGCGTCACATCGAAAGCCGATGCCTGGTCGATTTTCGTGAGCAAGAAGATCCGCCCTTCGCTCTCGGCGCTCACTTTCGTGGCCCGCGCGATCACGCCACCGAAGCGCCCGAAGCGCTTCGACACGCGCTTCTTTCTCGCGGATCGCGGAAGCATCGGCGCTGAGATCGGCAGCATCGTCGGACCGGATACGGAATTGGTCTCGCTGGACTGGCTTAGCTTTGAAGATGCGCTCGAAGTGGAGCTTCCGAACATCACCAAGGTGGTGCTCAAAGACATCGCCGAGCGGCTAAGAACCGGCGAGATCGCCCGTCCCGCGCCGTTCTATTACTTCCGGAACGGCGGCTTTCAGCGGAAGCTATTAGATTGAAACTCGCGACCAAGGGTGAAGCTGAAAAAGCAATCCGGCAGCTTTGCCATCAATGGCGAAGGGCGGAAGGCCATTTCCACACGCCCGAGAACGATCTGAATTTCTCAGCCTTCTACGACTGGGTCGCGCGAAATCACGGCGCCCGGCTGGAGTTCAAGACCACCTCGGACGTCCGATACAACGTTCAGATGTGGTTCGACAGCGAGTTCCGCCGGATCTAACGGCACCCAAATCAGGCTATTAGGCCCGCGCCGTTCCCTTCCTTGACTTCTGGGCATTGGCCGCTAGGTTGCCGCCAAATTCGGGCCCAAGGCACCTTTCGCAAGGCCCTTTTCAGGACATTCAGATGGCCAAGGCAGTCACTCTCAAGATCAAGCTCGTCTCGACGGCCGACACCGGCTACTACTACGTCACGACGAAGAACTCGCGCACGCAGACCGCGGTCGCGAAGAAGCACGTCGAGTTCAAGGAAGCGAAGATCAAGTAATCGCTTTCAAAAGCGGAAAAGAAAGAAGGCGCCCTTTTGGGGCGCCTTTTTCAGTTTTAGAGCCTTGCAGAAGATTAGGTGGCCGGCAGGCAAAGAAAGAGGAGGCCTCTCGTCTCGTACCCGCCGGCCGAACCCCACGGACCCAGGAGATGCGGCGGACCTGAGCATTCCGTAGGGTTAGCTGTCGGTAAAAACGTGAATGGAACGTAGCGTCCCGCCCACCGAAGGCAATGAGGAATCAAAGACTTGGATGGCGAATCGCGCGGTTACCTAAAAGGATAACCTTACCGGGGGACCCCGTTAAGCAGGGAACTCATTGAAGACGCTTAGGCAGCGTCGGCGACGACCCGGTTCCGTCCGTCGCGCTTGGCGCGGTAGAGCGCCTCGTCCGACCGTTTCAGGATCATGGCGGCGGTATCTTCCGGCGTGGAGCGCGCAGCAATACCGATCGAGATCGTGACCTCGATCTGCTTCTCCCCGCCCCGGATCGGGAACAGATCCCCCGCGACCCGGCGGCGGATGCGTTCTGCGACCATGGTAGCGACGCCGATGTCGGTATCGGGCATCACAACCACGAATTCTTCGCCGCCATAGCGGCAAGCGAGATCGATGCCGCGGATGCAGGCGCGCAGGCGATCCGAAAAATCGCGCAGCACATCGTCGCCCGCATCGTGGCCATAGGTGTCGTTGATCGACTTGAAATAATCGATGTCCAGGAGAAGTACGGAAAGCGATTTTCCGCGCGCGGCCGAGCGCTCGACCAAAGTCCCGACGTGGCTTTCCATGTAGCGGCGGTTGTAGAGACCCGTGAGCGCGTCGGTGACGGCAAGCTCCATCGAGATCTGCACGCTGTCGCGCAGCCGCTCGGTGTAGCGCTTGCGCCTAACTTGGCTCCGCACGCGCGCAACCAGCTCGTTCTTGTCGATCGGACGCACGATATAGTCGTTGGCGCCGAGATCGAGGCCGCGCAACAGGCGCGCCTGATCGCCCGGTTCGGTCGTGAGCAAAATCGGTAGGTGCCGCGTGCGCTCCAGCGAGCGCACCTGCCCGCACAGCCGCAGCGCATCGAAATCCGCGAGATCGAGATTGAGCAGAAGAAGATCATAGCCGCCCTCTGCAAGACGAAAGAGCGCTTCCTGCGGATTGCTTTCGACATCGACAGTGTGCTTGGCGACAAGCGCGTCGTGCAGTCGCTCGGCGGAAGACGGGCGGTCGTCCACGATCAGAACTTTCCCGCCCTCACCCGTCTCGTTGACAGTGTCCGTAAGATCGGTCGTGACGCCGATTTCGTGCGAAGTCACGGCGCGCATACGCAACTCGTCGATCACCATTTTCAGCCGCGCGAGCGAACGCACGCGCGTAATCAGCGCGAGATCGTTCACGGGTTTGGTGAGAAAATCGTCAGCACCAGCTTCAAGACCGCGTACGCGGTCGGACGGCTGATCGAGGGCCGTCACCATGACGATCGGAATATGGAGCGTCGCAGGCGAGCTTTTTAGCCGCTTGGCTGCTTCGAAGCCGTCCATGCCCGGCATCATCACGTCGAGAAGGATGATGTCGCAAAGCCCACGCTCGGCGATATCGATCGCCTCGGGACCGGAGGTCGCGGTCACGACTTCGAAATATTCAGCCGACAGCCGCACCTCGAGTAATTTGAGGTTGGCGCGGACATCGTCGACAATCAAAACGCGGGCACTCATTTCGTCTTAATCCTTTGCGAAATGGCGCACGGTTTCGAGAAACTTGGAAACGGAGATCGGCTTCGAGAGATAGGCTTCGCACCCGCCCTCGCGGATGCGTTCCTCATCGCCCTTCATCGCGAATGCCGTGACCGCGATGACCGGGATCGAGCGAAGCTCCTCGTCCTCTTTCAGCCACTTCGTGACTTCGAGGCCCGAGACTTCGGGAAGCTGGATGTCCATGATGATGAGGTCGGGCTTGTGCTTGCGCGCGAGATCCAGCGCCTCGATCCCGTTGCGGGTTTCGATGGTTTGGTAGCCGTGCGCTTCAAGCAGATCATGGAAGAGCTTCATGTTGAGCTCGTTGTCTTCCACGATCAGGACAGTCTTCGCCATCCCGTATTCCCCGTCCACGAGGGCTGAGCCGTTCTGGCTCGCCTCAAACTTACGTCCCCGAATCGCTTGCCGACGTTCGATGATCGCGCAAACTGTCCGCAAACTAGATCAATGCCGCTCGGTCCGCCAAAAGGTTCAGGCTTTCGGCGCCGTTCGACATCTGGATGCTTCTTCCGGCATCCTGCCCGAACGCTAAAAGACAATCGTTACGGAAGTGAAAATGGCTCTGGGACGCGGAAAATCATCCCTAACAAAGCAAGAAGCGGAGATGATCGGGGTCGCGGGGCTAAGTTGGCTGGCGGCTGACCCGGAACGGATCGGGCGCTTCCTTGCGGTGACGGGCCTCGGCCCCGAAAACGTGCGGGCGGCCGCGCGCGACCCTTCGTTTCTGCCCGCACTCCTCGATTATCTGCTCGCGAACGAGGCTGATCTCGTGGCCTTTGCGACCGAGATGAACCTTGACCCGGCGCGGGCGCGCATGGCGCGCGACGTGCTCAGCCCGCCGGCCGTGCTTTAGCGCTTGGCAGGCGGTACCGCGCAGGGCTTCTGCGGCAGCATCTCGACACTCAGGAGCCGGCCCTTCAGCGCGAAGTTTCCGTAATTGAGCCGGAGCGCGCTCGACACGCCGTTCTCATAGAGATCGAACGCGAGCGTATAGGTCGGAACGCGGTCACCTCGTCCCGGCTCGAAATAGCTCGTCACCACCGGATAGCGCTTGAGCTTTGCAAGCCCCGGCGAAAGCGGTGGCGTGTTGCCGTCATGCATAACCGCGGCACCGATTACAGTCAGCGTCTCATAGACCTTTCTGCCGTCCGGAGAGCCGTCGTAAATGTTCGCGGACAATAACTTCTCGCCGCGCTCGGCGGCAGCAAGCATCGCCCGCGTATGTTGCGTCGGCAGATAGATCTTCGGCGGCAATACGAAATTCGCAGGCTTCGGTTTGGTTACGCGAACCGCGAGCGCGTTGTCCTTCTGCCGCGTCACGGTGCCGATGACATCCTCACGGATCTGGTCATTGACGTAATTCTGCGTCTTGAAGCGGTAGCTGGTCGAGGCTGCGTTCTCCCAGCTTTCGTTCCTGAGATCGCTGACGGTCTCCTGCCCTTCGCCGGTATCGAGCGAGGTCACCTGCCGCAACATGATCGTATAGCCTTCGCAATCGCTGCCCTTGAGTTCGAAGGCAATGCGCCCGCGCGCCTTGTCGACTTGCGTGCCGGGCTTCTCGGCATCGAGCGAGAGATTGTAGATCGCGCGGTGCGCGACGAGCCCCGCCGCTGAAACCTCGCCTCCCGGGATCGCAAGTACGAGAGCGGCGGCAACGAGGGAATTGCGAAACATGAGCTTCTCCGGGCGGGCGCGCCTTGCGCCTGGCAGTCCTATCCGCCAAGACTTAATGCCAAGACTAAGGCGAAGCGCGAAAGGAAACGCGAGGGGACAATATGGCTAGCGAAATCGAACTCCGATTGCAAAAGATGGGCATCGAACTGCCGAAACCGGCCGCCCCGGTCGCAAATTATGTCGGCGCGGTGGTCGCCGGAAGTCTGCTGGTCGTTTCCGGACAGCTTCCGATCGGTCCTGACGGCATCACGATCAAGGGCAAGCTCGGCGGCGGCGTTTCGGAAGCACAAGGTAAGGATGCGGCGCGGCTCTGCGCCATCAACATTCTCGCGCAAGCCAAAGCAGCGCTCGGCGATCTTTCGCGCATCAAGCGCTGCATCCGGCTTGGCGGATTCGTCAACGCAGTACCCGATTATCAGACCATTCCGCAGGTGATTAACGGCGCTTCCGACTTCATGGTCGAGGTACTGGGCGACGCCGGGCGCCACGCACGCTACGCAATCGGTGTCGCGCAGTTGCCGCTCGATGCGCCCGTCGAAGTCGAAGCCATGTTCGAGATTTCGTAAATGGCGCTCGACTGGTTGACGGCCCGCCCGGTCGCGCATCGCGGCCTGCACGGCAATGGCGTGAGCGAGAATTCGCTCTCCGCTGCCGCAGCGGCGATCGCCGCGAACTACGCGATCGAAGTCGATCTGCAGCTCTCCAAGGACGGCGAAGTCGTCGTATTTCACGACGATACGCTGGATCGCCTGACAAGCGAGCAAGGCAACGTCGCAGACCGCACCGCATCGGAACTGAAAGCGATCAAGTTAAAAGATACGACCGACACGATCCCCTCGCTGCACGATCTGCTCGCGCTGGTCGGCGGGAAAGTCCCGCTTGTGCTCGAATTGAAAAGTCCGTGGAACGGCGACACCTCACTCGCAAAAAAGGTCGCGGACATTCTCGTCAGCTATGAAGGGCCGGTTGCGGCGATGTCTTTCGACCCCGACCTTGTCATCGCACTCAAAAACCATGCGCCGGGGCTGCCGCGCGGCATCGTCGCGGAGCGCTGGTATCTTCACCCGCACTGGAAATTCATGAGCTTCTGGCAGAAGAATTATCTCGGCCTGCTGCTGCACATCCTCAAGACCAAGCCGCATTTCGTCGCCTACGCGCAGTTCGACCTTCCGGCGATTGCTCCGCTGATCGCGCGCACGCTGCTGGGTATGCCGCTCTTAAGCTGGACCGTGCGCATCGAGCGAGAGCGAGAACACGTCTCGAAGTGGGTTGACCAGATCATTTTCGAGCATATCAGGCCCTAGCTAGTGGCCCTTGAGCCGCCGCAGAGATAGGCGACAATGGGGGGAATGGCTGAATCCCCTAAATTTCAGGTCCGCGTCGAAGGCTCGATCAAGTCGATCGATGAAGGGGTTTGGGATTCCTGCGCCAAGGGATTCGCGGTGTTTTCGGAATCAAATTGCGAAGTACCGGAATCATTTTCTGAAGTCCTTGAATCAAAACTTGAAGACGGGTTTTTGGACCCCGGCAACCCCTTCGTTTCGCACGCTTTTCTGGCCTCGCTCGAAACCTCGAAATCGGTCGGCGGCAGGTCGGGCTGGCTCCCGCAGCATCTCGTCGTCGAGGATGAGCGCGGCGAAGTTTACGCCGCCGCCCCCTGCTACCTGAAAGCGCACAGCCAGGGCGAATACGTCTTCGATCATGGCTGGGCCGACGCCTACGAGCGCGCCGGCGGCAATTATTATCCGAAACTACAAGTCGCGGCGCCCTTTACGCCGGTCACCGGCCCTCGCCTGCTCGTAAAAGCGGGGCCGCACGCGGAAGCCGCGCGCAATGCGCTGGTCGCGGGCATGGTCGAGCTTTGCAAATTGCGCAAAGCCTCTTCCGTACACGTCACGTTTGCGAGAAAGAGCGAGTGGAATTTCCTGACCGAGGCCGGAATGCTCGCCCGAACCGATCGCCAGTTTCACTGGCACAACCAGGGCTACAAGAATTTCGACGAGTTTCTCGCGGCGCTTTCTTCCAACAAGCGCAAGACAATCCGCCGCGAGCGGCGCGAGGCGCTGGAAAGCGGTATCGAAATCCGCCGCCTCACGGGCGCCGACCTCACCGAGTCCGTCTGGGACTCGTTCTTCAACTTTTATATCGACACCGGCTCGCGCAAATGGGGCCGCCCCTATCTCACGCGCGAGTTCTTTTCGTTAGTCAGCACGAAGATGGCGGACCGCATTCTGCTCGTAATGGCAAAGCGCGAGGGAAATTACATCGCGGGCGCGCTGAACTTTCTGGGCGACCACACGATTTACGGCCGCAACTGGGGCGCGATCGAACATCACCCCTTCCTGCATTTCGAGGTTTGCTACTATCAGGCCATCGAATATGCGATCGAACGCGGTCTGAAATCGGTCGAGGCCGGCGCGCAAGGTGAACACAAGCTCTTGCGCGGCTATGTGCCGGTGCCGACCTACTCGGCCCATTACATCGCGAACCCCGCCTTGCGCCGCGCAGTGGACGACTATCTCATCGGTGAGCGCGAATATGTCGAGGCGGAGCGCGAACAGCTTGCGGAAGCCGCGCCCTACAAGCGCAGCGCACCTTGACGGCAATAAAACCTCTTGCAATTCAGAACGAAACAACGGGGCGGAAACGATGGCCGAATACGACAGCAACAATATCTTCGCGAAAATCCTGCGCGGCGAGCTTCCTGCGCAGAAAGTCTATGAGGACGAACACACTCTCGCCTTCCTCGATATCATGCCGCGTGCGCCCGGCCATACGCTGATCATTCCAAAAAAGCCTGCGCGCAATCTCTTGGACGTCGACCCGGGTTCGCTTGCGCACGTCATCAAGACCGCGAAGAAAATCGCGATTGCCGGCAAGAAAGCGTTCAACGCCGACGGCATCACGATGCAGCAGTTCAACGAAACCGCGGGCGGCCAGGTCGTGTTTCACCTGCACGTCCACATCATCCCACGCCATACCGGCGTGCAGATGAAGCCTGCCGCGAGCCAGATGGAAAAGCCCGAAGTGCTCGCCGAACACGCGAAGATGCTGAAGGCCGCGCTGGCTTAGCGCGTGATCCCGAAAAGTGGGTACCGGTTCTTCGGACAAGATCACGCGCAGAAAATGGAAAGCTAAAGCGGGATATAATCCCGCTTTAGCGGAAATAGATCGCGCCGCCGACGATCACGATCTCGGCTGCGATAACACCCGCGAGCACCGATTTCCGGATCAGGAAATAGCCCGCGACGCCCGCGGCGATGCTGGCCAACCTGATCCAGAGCGGCACGCCCGCAAGATCACCGGTCGGAAACAGCACGAGCCGCGCGATCACGCCAGCGAGCAGCGCGGTCGCTACCGCGCGCACGAGAATGAGCACTTCGCTGTCCTCATCGAGACGACGCGCGAACAGCACGGCTGCGAAACGGAACACGTCCGTCGGCAGGAAGCCCGCGAGAATCACGAGCAGATACGCGTAGAGCATCGGATCGGAAAGGCTCATGCGCGTGCTCGTAATCGTCTGCCGATAGCGTAAGCCGCCCCGCCTCCGATCGCTCCGATCCACAACAGATCGAGCGAGCCGCCGAACTGCGCGAATACCGGCGTCAGCGCGAGTCCAAGAATGAGAGCGAGCCAGTCAACGAGGTCGCGGGAATTGCGAATAAGTTGAAGTAGAAACGAAATCGGCGTGAGGAATACCAGCCCGTTCGCGAGCGCCTGCGGCAGCGTTCCGGCAAGAAAATAGCCGATGACGGTCGTGACCACGCTGCCCCAAAGAAAGTAATTCGAGAGGCCGAGAAAGAACGGCATCCGCGCATAAACGGGCAGCGCCGGAATGAGGCGGATGCTTTCGACCCATGCGCTGACCGCGACGAAATGCGACGCATAGAGTTGCGTGCCGAGTCCGCTCTTGCCCCGGATCATCGGCATGATTGATGCGACAATCGGAAAGAAGCGCACCGAGGAAAGTCCGACCGCAAGTGCGATGACGGGCGCTGGGCTTCCCGCCGCGAACCCGCCGACGATCAAAAGCTGCGCAGGCAGCGCCCAGACAAAGATCGTCGAGAGGACTGCCGCACCAAGCGGAAAGCCAACATCGCGGATCAACCCACCGAAGCCGATGAAGCCCGCGAACAAAACGACGCCCTGTACCGACATGACGCCCGCGCGCACGCCGCGCCATACCCAAACGCGCGCCGGTTCTTCCGGCGTGGCGGCTGGCGGCGTTGCGCCGGTATTTGCGGGTTCGGACACGGGGAAATTCGCGAGCCTTAAGATGCGCCGCGACAAAACACGAGCGGCGCGCCTGTTACAAGCGCGCCGCGTGCATTTCTGACCTGCCAGCTATGGCTTAGACGTTGACCAGCGGCTTCGGCCCGGCGTCGCCCGAGCCATCGTCCTTCTTGGCCTTGCGAGCGCGCTTTGCGCTCTTCGCCACGTCCTGCTCGGGCTTCGGCGTGACCGGACCTTCCGGATACTCGAATGCCAGCCCCGGCTTGCCCGCTTCCTCGCGGACGATCACGCGGACATGGCCGCCGTCCTTGAGTTTGCCGAACAGCACTTCGTCCGCGAGCGGCTTCTTCACGTTCTCCTGGATCACGCGGGCCATCGGCCGCGCGCCCATGAGTTCGTCATAGCCTTGATCGATCAACCAGCGCTTGGCTTCATCCGACAGCGCGATCGTAACACCGCGGTCGGCAAGCTGCGCCTCAAGCTGAAGCACGAACTTCTCGACCACCTGACCGATGATCTCGGTGGACAAATGCGAGAACGGAATGATCGCATCGAGACGGTTGCGGAATTCCGGCGAGAACAGGCGATTGATCGCCTCGGCGTCGTCGCCTTCCCGCTTCGAGCGCGTGAAACCGTAGGCCGCCTTCGCCATGTCGGCCGCGCCCGCATTCGTGGTCATAACCAGAATGACGTTGCGGAAGTTGACCGACTTGCCGTTGTGGTCGGTGAGCTTGCCGTGATCCATGACTTGCAGGAGCACGTTGAAAAGATCCGGATGCGCCTT
>LNEZ01000051.1 GCA_001464215.1 Rhizobiales bacterium Ga0077548
GCACCATCTGTGCGCCCATGTTCTCGAACTTGTCTTCGAGTTCGATTTCCTTTGCGACCGTCACACCGTCCTTGGTGATACGAGGAGCGCCGAACGACTTGTCGAGCACGACGTTGCGGCCCTTCGGACCGAGCGTGACCTTCACGGCGTTGGCGAGAATGTCGACGCCGCGGAGCATCTTGTCCCGCGCTTCGACCGAGAATTTTACTTCTTTAGCAGCCATAGTTTCTTACTCCTGGTTTCTCGACGAGGTCCGCTTACGCGGCCTTCTTCTTCGCAGCGGTCTTTTCGATCACGCCGAGAACGTCGGATTCTTTCATGATGATGAGATCTTCACCGTCGATCTTCACTTCGGTGCCGGACCACTTGCCGAACAGCACATGGTCGCCAACCTTGATGTCGATCGGGATGAGCTTGCCGGCTTCGTCGCGGCCGCCCGGACCAACGGCGACGATTGCGCCTTCGGCCGGCTTTTCCTGCGCGGAATCCGGAATGATGATGCCCGACTTCGTGCGCTCGTCTGCCTCGATGCGGCGGACGACGACACGGTCATGCAACGGACGGAATTTCATAACTAGTCCTCCAAGACCTTGATTTTGTTTAGCGAATTGGATCGGCGCACAGAGACTTCTGTCTCGCCTACGCGCCAGATGGGGCCGCGTTTTCGCCCCTTCAAGGCTCAGAGTCAACTTTTTTGGCACTGGGCGAGTATGAGTGCCAAGACTCGGCATGGTTGTCGTCTGGCTTGTTAGCCGCCAGCGTGCGCGGCTGCTAGTGCTTTGATTCTAAACAGCTAAATCAATCTTTGGGCTTGTTCTCCGGAACGAACAGGCGAACCATCCGGCATCCTTCGGCATTAAGGATGTCAGATGAATCGGATCTCGACTGATTTCAGAAAGCAACTCGACGGCTACGGGCTGACGACCGCCCAAATCCTCTATCGGCTGCCGGATCATCCGCGTTTCCTGCAAACCTTCGTCTGGCAGGAATACGATCTCTTTCCGCAGTTTCCGACACTCTCGCGCTTTCTTGGCTTCTGGACGCGCGAGCTGGCCGGGCCGCTCTATTCCGTGACAGTGGCCCATGCGCGGCTGATCAAGCCGTCGGAATTTCGCGCGGTGAACGGGGAGTATCTGCTCAACTGAAATGCGAAAGGGCGGCTACCGGCCGCCCTTTGCGTTCTGATTTGGTGAGAGATCAGAGCGTAATCACCTGATCCGGCATATTGCCGGAAAGCGCCTTGTAAAGGTCCGGGAAGCAGCCGATCGGCACACCGTCCATCAACTGATCGGCGATCTCGCGCTCGTAGCAGCACTGGTCGCAGCCCATGAGCAGCATACCCTTGGCTTTCGCGACCTTGTTCAGCCGCTCGCCGATCGGGTTGCCCTTCACGAGGACGTAATTGTTGTCCTCGAAAAAAAACATACCGGCGACATCGACGCCGTGCCGGTTTTCTTCGAGCTGCGGCAGGATCATCTTGGCGAGAACATAAGAAATATTATGCCGTTGCGTGGCGAAGATGTAGGCGACCTTCATTCGTAACCCCTGATTGTTGAAGCGTTGCATTTGAAATAGCGGAACGGAGTGCTGCGACTACAAGGTTCGCGCGGTCGCGGCGGAAGAGGGGAATACCTTCGAGGTCGTCGATCAGCGTTTGCGGCGTGATTGCGATGGCGGAGATAAGCGAAAGTTTCTCGACTTCTTCCGCGAGCACTTCCGCATAAGCGGTGAGTGCGACACAGGACGTAACCTTGAAGCGGACCGCTTTGACGATGCCGTTCTCGATGTCGAGGCTGAATTGCGCTTGCAGACCGTTCGCGTCGCGCAACGTCTCGCCAACAATGGCGAAAGGCTCGGCGCGATTGCGGCGCAGGCCGCGGTCGAAGCAATCGCTCACGGTGCGGCGGCGCGAAACACCGCAGCAGCCTTGCGTGCATTCTTCCGGGTTCATGTCAGTGCCAACGCAGCAGGCGCTTTTCCGCCTGATTGGCGAGCGCGAAGATGACGAGCACGACCGCGAGAATCAGAAGCACGAGCGCCATCATCAGCGCGGCGTTATAGGTGCTCTGCGCAAACGAAATCAGATAGCCAAGTCCCCGGCTCGCGCCGACAAACTCGCCGACCACGGCGCCCGTAAAGGCAAAGCCGACCGCAACTTTCAGGTTATGCAACACCGACGCGGTGATCGATGGCAGATAAACCTGGCGCAAGAGCGCCCAGCGCCCGCCGCCGAGCGTCACGATGCGCTCAAC
>LNEZ01000052.1 GCA_001464215.1 Rhizobiales bacterium Ga0077548
ACGAGCATGACCGGCTCGATCAATTCGGAAAGCAGGCGCACGAGCGCGGCCAGAATTCCGAACACAATGCCCGCGAGCAGGCCGAGCACGAGCCCGCCGAGTGCGGCAGTGAAAGTCGCCTGCATATGCGGCCAGATACGGCCCTCGAGAAAAAGGTCGCGGAGCGCGATGCCGACCGCGGAAGGTCGCGGCATATAAAGCGGGTTCAGCCAGCCTAAAGTGCCGGCGTATTCCCAGAACGCAAGCAAGGCTCCGAGTGTCGCGAGTTGGCGGATGAGCGCGTAGCGGGGATGCAAAAGTGTTTTCATGCCGCCGCTCTTGGGCCGAAGCCGTTGCCTTCCACCTCGTGCGAAAGATCGTTCCAGAGTTTTTCCAGAAGCGGTGCGTAAGCCGGATGTAAACGTGCGCGGACCAGGTCGCGCGGCCGCGGAATCGGGATCGTATATTGCTGCGAGATTTTAGCGCGCGGGCCTTGCGACAGAAGATAGACCACATCGGAGAGCGAGATCGCTTCCTCGAGATCGTGGGTGACAAGCAGCACCGCGATTTTCTTCTTTTCGACCAGCTGGACGACGTCCTGAATGATTTTCGTGCGTACGATCGCGTCGAGCGAGGCGAACGGCTCGTCCATCAGAATGAGTTTCGGCTCCAGTGCGAGCACCTGTGCGAGCGCGACCCGCTTGCGCTGTCCGCCGGAAAGGCGGCGCGGGTAGCGGTCTTCAAGCCCTTCGAGACCGAGGCTCGTGAGCCATTCGTCGGCTTTCTTCAGCGCCTCCGCTTTCGGAACGCCGCGAAAGCGCAGGCCGAGCGCCACGTTCTGTCTGGCGGTGCGCCAAGGCAGGAGCGCGTCGTCCTGAAACAGAATACCGACTTCGGATTTCGGGCGTCCGAGATCGACCGAGCCTTCGAACGGTTTCTGCAATCCCATCGCGGCGCGCAGCAGCGACGACTTGCCGGAGCCCGAAGGCCCGACGAGGCTTACGAATTGTCCGTTGCCGACCTGAAGGCTTGCCCCTTCGAGGACGGGCTCGCCGCCATAGGAAAGGGAGACGTTACTGACGCGCAAGAAACATTATCCTCCGGCGATGGAGGTGTCGTGCAGGCCGCCGATATTCGTGTCCGCTTTGATGAGGCCGCCGACCACGAGCGAATTCGCGACGCGTTTCACCGCCTCGGCGTCAATGCCGACCGTTTCGGGATAGAGCGAGTTACGGTAGCGGACGAGAATTTCGCCGAGCTGCCTGGTGTCGAGACCCGTGGTCATTTCCTTAGGGAAGGAACTGACAAGCTGCTCGCCTGACAAGGTGCGAAGGCCTTTCAGCGCTTCGGCAAGACCTTTCACGAGTCCGGTCATGTCGGCGCGGCGCTCGTTGAATTCTTTCGCACGGACGGCAACACCCATGAACTCATAGGCACCGCCCAGGAATTTGTTGGCGTCGTTGGTATCCATCGCGTTCACGATCACGCGCGAACCGGCAGCCTGAAGAATACTTAGGGCAGGTTCCTGTACCAGTCCGGCATCGACATCGCCGCGGCGCACCGCTTCCAGCAGGTTCACACCGAGGGTGGCGAACTGCACGCTGTTGGTGTCGGCATTCGCTTGCTTGAGCAGAAAGAGAAGGAGTGCATGATCGGCATTCCCGAGCGCGGAAACGCCGACGGTTTTGCCCTCCAAGTCTTTCACGGTCTTGATCTTGTCCGCGCCCTTCGGCGTGGTGACGAGCGCGAAGAGGGGCAGGCGGCCGGTAACGGCGAAGCGCTTGATCTCGGCGCCTTTTGAGTAAGCCTGAATCGCGACGTCGAGCGCCGTTGCCGCGTAATCGACGGCGCCGCCGACGAGGGCCTGCATCGCAGCGCTGCCGCCACGCGTGTAGATCAACTCGACATCGAGACCCTGATTTTTCCAATAGCCCGCCGAGCGCGCCACTTCGTAGGGCACGCCGCAAAGGATCTGGCTGCAATAAGCGAGCTTCACGGGCTTTAGCGTTTGCGAGGTCGCGGCGCCGGTGCCTGAGAGCGCGCCGGCGATAACAGCGGCGCCTTTCAGCACCGAGCGGCGCGAAACGTCAGGTGCCGCGATTTCCTTGCTCGACTTAATGCCCTTGGGAACGCTGGCCTGGTTTTCGTCGCAGCAGCTCATGAGGCGCTCCGTTGAGTTTCCGGGTTTTTATTCTCATACACCCGGAAATCTCAACAGACAATCGCCGTCAAAAGTATAAATCTACGACACTATTCCGTGATTATCCGCGTCCGACGAACGGCATCTTCGTCGCCATCACGTTCATGAAGAGCACGTTCGCGTCGAGCGGCAGCGAAGCGATGTAAACGATCGCATTCGCGACGTGCTCGACCGCAACGCGCGGCTCGACCTTGGTCGATCCATCCGGCTGCAACACGCCGTTTGCCATGCGCTCGGTCATCGGCGTGACCGCGTTGCCAATGTCGATCTGGCTGCAGGCGATGTCGTAGGCGCGTCCATCAAGTGCGGTCGCGCGCGTGAGACCGGAAACCGCGTGCTTCGTCGACGTGTAAGGCGAGGAGAAGGGGCGCGGTGCGTAAGCGGAGATCGAGCCGTTGTTGATGATGCGGCCGCCGCGCGGGTTCTGATCCTTCATGATCTTGAAGGCTTCCTGCGTGCAGACGAAGGGGCCGGTAAGGTTCGCGGCAACGGTTGCGTTCCAGTCTTCCAGTTTGACGTCTTCGAGCGGCACCGGCGGTGTGCCGCGGCCAGCGTTGTTGAAGATCACGTCGAGACGGCCGTATTTCTCTTTGGTCTTGGCGAACAGCGCTTTGACCTGCGCGGGATCACCCACATCGGTCGGCACCACGAGGCATTCGGCTCCTGCCGCAGTGATTTCTTTTGCGACTTCATCGAGCGCGCTCTTGGTGCGGCTCGCGATCACGAGGTTAAAGCCCGCTTTCGCTAGCGCCACCGCCGACGCCCGTCCGATGCCGGAACCCGCACCCGTGACCAATGCAATTTTACGCGAAGAAGCCATTCGCCTTCACTCCCTGAGATTTTGTTTTCGTGATTATCGTTTCGGTTTCTGCTGTTGCAGAACTTTCGCCGTATGCTGACCTGCGGTCAATTGCGCGCTTGCAGCATTGGCGTGTGCGCCGGTGCGCGGCAGCACGGTGTCGATCGCTTCCGGTATCGACATCTGCTCGACAGGCCGCGTCGCATAAGGCGGGCGGGGGATTGCGATATGCGCCGCGCGCAGTGCTGCCGACCAGCGCTCGCGCAGATCGGTGAAATAAGGCTCGCCGGGCATGATGCGATAATTCAATTCGATGCCGAATGTATCGCGGCGAATGACGGCAATATCGATCGGCAGGCCGACCGCGAGATTCGAGCGCATAGTCGAATCCATCGAGATCAGACCGATTTTGAGTGCATCATAAAGATCGGTTTCGTAATTCACCGCACGGTCGAGGATCGGCTTGCCGTATTTGTGCTCGCCGATTTGCAGATAAGGAGTGTCGGTCGTGCACTCGATAAAGTTGCCGGCGGCATAGACCATGAAGAGGCGTAGCCGCCTGCCTTCGACCTGACCGCCGA
Source organism: Rhizobiales bacterium Ga0077548 (assembly GCA_001464215.1). GTDB lineage: Bacteria > Pseudomonadota > Alphaproteobacteria > Rhizobiales > Xanthobacteraceae. The sequence goes on from LNEZ01000052.1 coordinate 3,560, forward strand.
ACAGGAAGGACACATCGAAATTGATCTCGGTGTCTTCCATGAATTTTGCGTCGCTCTCATAAACCATGCGCACGGCGCGGCCCACGCGCTGGGCCGCCTGAAACATGGTCGGCGCATCGGCGAGCCGCTCGCGCTCGCCGGTCTCTGGATTTTCGATGCCTTCAGAGAGCAGGCTCACGACCGTCTGCGAAATCGAAAGATTGCCGGCAGAGGCGAGCGCCATCACGCGCTTGCCCGGCTCCTCGAACAAATGGAGTTTGCGGAAGGTCGAGATGTTGTCGAGACCCGCGTTGGTGCGCGTGTCGCCGATCATCACGATCCCGTCGCGAACGAGGATTCCGCAGCAATAGGTCATCGACTCAAGAGCTTCCCAAGTACCGGGGGCGGAGTATGCCCGACCGCTGCACCGCGGCAAGAGCGGCCTTTTGTAGGGTTATTGCTGCGACTGTTTGCTCGCCTGATCCACGGTCACTTTCACAGCCATGGCTTCACCCTGACCGCCATAACGCGTGCCCCGGACGGGGGCGGCGGCCAGATAATCCAGCCCGGTTGCAATCCGGACATGGGCCTCAGTCGCGCAGATGCCGTTCGCCGGGTCGAAGGCGATCCAGCCGAGATCGGGCAAGAAGGCCTCGGTCCAGGCGTGGCCCGACTCCATATTCACGATGCCGTCGCCACGCAGGAAATAGCCGCCGACATAGCGCGCGGGAATTTTCAGGTGACGCGCGGCCGAGCAAAAAATATGTGCGTAGTCCTGGCAGACGCCGTGCCGGTTCGCGAAGGCCTGCTGCGCGGTAGTCGAGGGTACGGTGGCATTCACGTCGAACGTGAAGTTCGCATAGATCGCCTGCTGAAGCGCGTGCAAGGTTTCGAGTGCAGGGCTCTTGCCGTCGCCAAGGATCTCGTTGGCCCAATCCGTGATCGCGGTATTCGGCATCGTCAGATCGGTCTGCCGCAGATAGAATGACGGCGGGAATTTTTCGCGCGTGCCGCGCACGATGCCGTGCGTATCCTGCGTTTCGACTTCGCCGGCAACGCGCACGGCCAGTTCCGAGATCGGCCCGTCAACCGTGAACGTATGCGTGAGATTGCCGAACGCATCTTCGCGCGGCTCGACCCGGCAATCCTCGGAAACTTCCACGCGCCAGCGCACGACATATTGCCCGTCGTGATTGCGAGGCATCAGGCGCAGAATCTGGATCGCCTTGGTCGCAGGCGTGTCGTAACGATAAATAGTTTCGTGCGCGATCCGGATTCGCATTTCTTCTTCGCTTAGATGAGATACTGATCGCCGATCGCGTTGCCGACGCGATTGTTCTCGGCCAGGAATTGCGTGATGAACTCGTGCAGGCCGGACTGGAAGATATCTTCCATCTTGCCGTTCTCGAGCTTGCTTGTCGTCGCACGCGCGAGCCGCTGCGCTTGGCCTTGTCTTCCATAGAATTGGGCAAGGTCATCCAGATAGCGGTTGATGTTTTCGTAGCAGCTTGCGAGCGAGCGCGGCATTTGCCGATTGAGAATAAGAAGATCTGCCACCAGCCACGGCTTCACGCTGTCGCGGTAAACCCAATGATAGCTGGTGCGCGCGGAGACCGAGCGCAAAATCGACGCCCACTGGAAGTAGTCGAGCGGGCCGCCGACCTGCGCCTCGCGCGGCAGCAAGACATGATACTTCACGTCGAGAATGCGGGCGGTGGCGTCCGCGCGCTCGACGAGGAAGCCAAGACGCGAGAACCAGTACGCGTCGTTTCTGAGCATCGTGCGGAAAGAAGTGCCGTCGAAGCGCACCGACGTTTCCATGACGAAATTCAGAAAGCGCGTGAACTCTTCGCGCGTGATGCGCTTCGGATCGTAGCGATGCAGTTCATGCCATGCCGAATTAATTGAATCCCACATCTCGCCGGTGAGGGCAGTGCGCACCGAGCGCGCGTTGGTGCGTGCAATCTCCAGGCAGTTTCTGATCGAAGCGGGGTTCTCTGGCGAGAACGCGAGCCATTCCGTTACCGTGCGTTCGTTCGCTTCTTTGTAATTTTCACCGAAAGAAATAACCGAGCCGGCGGTTGCGATCGCCGACTCCCATTCGTTGGTTTCGCTGCCATAGCCTTGCGGGAGCGCAGAGAGCCGATAGGTGGCGTCGAGAATGCGCGCGAGGCATTCGGCGCGTTCCACATAACGCGAGAGCCAATAGAGGTTGCTTGCGGTGCGTGAGAGCATATCAGCGATCCAGCACCCAGGTGTCTTTTGTGCCGCCGCCTTGGCTTGAGTTCACGACGAGCGAGCCTTTGGAAAGTGCGACACGCGTCAGCCCACCCGGCACGATGCGAACCTTGTCTCGGCCCGTCAGCACGAAGGGGCGAAGATCGACATGACGCGGCGCGATGCCTTCTTCCACGAACGTGGGGCAGGTGGAGAGCGCCAGCGTCGGCTGCGCGATGAAGCCTTCAGGTTGCGCTTTCACTTTCGCGGCGAAATTCTCGATCGTCTTCTTGTCGGCGGCGGGGCCGATCAGCATACCGTAGCCGCCGGAGCCGTGTACTTCCTTCACGACGAGCTTGTCGATGTTGTCGAGCACATATTTCAAATGTTCGGGCTCGCGGCAGCGGTGCGTCTCGACATTCTTCAAAATCGGTTCTTCGCCGAGATAGAATTTGATGATGTCGGGCATATAGCTATAGACGGCCTTGTCGTCCGCAATCCCGGTGCCGGGCGCGTTTGCAAGCGTCACGTTGCCGGCCTGATAGACCGACATCAGTCCCGGCACGCCGAGCATCGAGTCCGGCCGGAATGCGAGCGGATCGATGAAGTCGTCGTCAACCCGGCGATAGATGACGTCCACGCGCTTCGGACCTTCGGTCGTGCGCATATAAAGCATATCGCCTTTGACAAACATATCGCGGCCTTCGACCAGTTCGCAGCCGAGTTTGTCCGCGAGAAACGAATGTTCGTAGTAAGCCGAGTTGTAGATGCCGGGTGTCATCAACACCACAGTCGGCTCGCCGGATGAAGTGAGCGGTGCCACTGATTTCAACGTCGCAAGCAGATCGTCCGCATAGTTTTCAACCGGCGCGACCGGATGATCGATGAACAGTTCCGGAAATAGCCGTAGCATGATCTCGCGATTTTCCAGCATATAAGACACGCCGGAAGGCACGCGCGCATTGTCTTCGAGCACGTAGAAGTTGTCGGGATCGACGCGCACGACATCGATGCCCGCGATCATCACGTAAATATTGTGCGGAACGGCCTGTCCGTTCATCTCGGGTCGGAAAACCGGATTACCGAAGATCAGTTCTTCGGGAACGATTCCTGCGCGCAGGATTTCTCGCTTGTTGTACGCGTCGTGCAGATACGCGTTCAGCGCCTTCACGCGCTGCTCGAGGCCGCGCGAAAGTTTTTGCCATTCGCCTCGATTCAGAATGCGCGGAATGATGTCGAAGGGGATAAGCCGCTCGGTCGATGCTGCTTCGCCGTAAACCGCAAACGTGATGCCGATGCGGCGGAAGATGAACTCGGCTTCCTTGCGGCGGTAGTCGAGAACGTCTTTCGGAATGTTATCGAGCCAGAAGGCAAGCTGTTGATAGGCGGGCCGGATCGAGCCGTCAGGCGCACGCATCTCGTCGAAAAAGGAAGGGCTACGCGATGACAATTCCGGCTCCGGTCTTCTGCCTGCAATCATGCCAGCCTATGGGCTCTGGCGCAAAAGGCAGCAGCGCTTAGGCGTTAGGCAACGCGCTCAAGGATTAAGCGTTCCGGAGGAGGGACGTTAAAGCGCGAGAATGACTGAAGCGTCAGGCTTGGCGGCAAACAGCCGCTCAATCTCGGCAGCGCGCCGCTCCATCGCCGCACGCTGGTTGATATAGCCTTTGTCGGTGATTTCGTTCGCGTCGATCGAAGGTGCATCCGTCAGCAGGATAGCGCGGGCGACTTTGGTCGAGAGGCCGGACTGTGAGGTGTTCCATTTTTTGAGCGCTGCTGCGACTTGTTCGATCACTTTTGGATGCTTGGAAAGCTCCGATAGCGAGGTTCCTGGCTCGGCTCCTGCGACCTTTGCCGCGCCTGCCATGTTAAGCCATGCAAGCACGCCAATGTTTTCCCGGCCTTCGCCGCAGATCACCATGTCTTGTACAACGGGCGAGCAAGCGGCAATCGCGGCGACGCGTAAAGTCCCGACCTGCACCCAGGTGCCACTGGTGAGCTTGAAGTCTTCGGCGAGGCGGCCATCGAAGATCAGGCCCTTGTTGGGATCGTTTGGATCAGCGAAGCGAACGGCATCGCCGGATTTATAAAAGCCCTCCTCGTCGAAATTCGCTTTGGTTTGATCCGCGCGCTTCCAGTAGCCTTGCTGCGTGACATTCGGTCCGCGCACGCGGATTTCGAGTTTGTTGCCGGAAGGCACGAGCTTGGTGTCCACGCCGAGACACGGCACGCCGATCTCGCCGGGGCCGTCCGCGAAGAAGTGCTGCATAAGGGAAAGCGGCGAAGTTTCGGTGGTGCCCCATGCGGTCGTCATCGGCACGCGCGAACCGGTCGATTTAATGCTGAGATTTTCGAGCCGCTCCCAGAGATCTTTCGGGAGCGACGCCCCGGCATAGAAAATCATCTGGAGCCGGGCGAAGAATTTTTTCGCGAGCGTCTCGTCTTTTTCGAGATGCGGCAGGATCGCCGAGTAGCCTGCGGGAACGTTGAAATAGGTCGTTGGGGAAACCTCGGTGATGTTCTTTACCGTGATTTCGGCAAGACCCGGCGCGGGCTTGCCGCCGTCAATATACATTGTGCCTGCGAGGCGCTGCGCGAGATTGAAACAGAAGCTGCCGCCGAAGGTGTGGTTCCACGGCAGCCAGTCGCAGAGCACCAGCGGCGTTTCCTCGAGATAGGGCCACGCGCCGACGATCATCTCCTGATTGGCGGTGAGCATACCGTGCGTTGAGATCACTGCCTTCGGTAGATTGGTGGAGCCGGAGGTGAAGAGAAATTTCGCAATCGTATCCCCGGTGATCGCACCGACGGCTTTTTCGAGTGCGGCAGAAGGCTTCGTCTCAGCGAGTTGCTCGAACAGCGTCACGTTCTCCAAGTTCGCGGAATTTTTGCTCGCGACAATCTCGGCGTTATTTCCTGCAATCGTGAGCGCTTTCGCAAACGGGCCGGTATCGGCGGCATAGACCAGGCCGGGATTGAGCAACTCGGTAATGTATTTGATCTTCGCGAGATCGGAGCTTTGCAGCGAATAGGCGACCGAGATCGGCGCCACCGGAATGCCCGCGTGTTCGCAGGCGAGCGTTAGCAATCCGTGATCGACGGCATTTCCGGAGAGAATGACGACCGGACGCTCGGCGGAAAGCCCGCGCTCCAGAAGCGCCGCTGCAACACCGTCCACGATCTTGCGGGCCTGCTCGTAGGTCACCTCGCGCCAATCGTCGCCCGCACGCTCGGCAAGATAAAGCCGCGCAGGCGCCTTCTCGACGGCACGACGGAAGAGAGCAGCGAGCGAAGGGTTGTAGCCGGGCAGTTTTGCGCGCGAGCGCAGGAGAATGCTGCCGTCGGCACTATTCGTGCGCTCGACTGCGACAGGCGCGAAGTTCACCGCCTTGAACGGCGGCTTGGCGTTTTGCATATTCAAGGCGCTTCCCCGAGCATTCTTTGTATTTTTTTCGAATATCGAGCAGGATAGTTCATGCGTCAAACAAGGCGCTTGCTTGCTTGGAAATATATTTCCAAGCAACTGACGATAAGAAGTCGCGCATGGAAAATCAGATCACTGCCGCAGTTCTTGTCATCGGCGACGAACTGCTCTCGGGACGTACCAAGGACACGAATGTCGGCCACATTGCCGAGACGATGACGAGTATCGGCGTGGACTTGCGCGAAGTGCGCTTCGTGCCGGATGTAGAAAAGGAAATCGTTGCGGCACTGAATGCGTTGCGCACGCGGTACTCCTATGTATTCACGACCGGCGGCATCGGGCCGACGCATGACGACATCACCGCTGATGCGGTCGCGAAAGCGTTCGGCGTCGGCATCGGTCACGATCCGCGCGCGGTCGCCCTTTTGAAAGAACGATTCACCGACGGCGACCTGAACGAAGCGCGGATGCGCATGGCGCGTATTCCGGATGGCGCGGAGCTGGTCGTCAATCCTGTTTCAAAGGCGCCGGGCTTCTGGATCGGCAACGTGATCACGATGGCGGGCGTGCCTGCGATCATGCGCGCGATGCTGGATCACGTCGTGCCGCAACTGAAAACCGGGGCGAAAGTGCTTTCCGAAACCATCGATGCCGGCTTGAAGGAAGGCGATGTCGCGACCGACCTTCGCGAGATCGCTAAAAACCATCCCGACACCACCATCGGGTCGTATCCGTACATGAACGAGAAAGGCTTCGCGACGCGCATTGTCGTGCGCTCGCGTGATGCAGCTAAACTCGCCTCGGCTAAAGCCGATGTCGAGGCGATGTCACGGCGTATCCTTGCCGAGTTGCAAGCGAAGAAAGCCGCGAAAGCAACGCCTTAATTTCTCCGGCAATGCTCCACTAGCGTCGTGACCCATGAAACGAGGAGCAAGCTTATGGCCAGCCACTCACGCCGGGATATTCTGATCGGAAGCGGGCTCGCGCTCGCGGGCATCGCGTTGCCGAGCAATCTGGTCTTTGCACAAGGCGCGGAATTGCCGCCGACGCCCGAATGCCGCGACGCGCATGACGTGACGCCGCGGCAGACCGAAGGACCGTTCTACACGCCGAAAGCGCCAGAGCGCGCCAATCTTCGCGAGCCCGGCATGAAGGGTGTTGCGGTTGCGCTCGGCGGGCTCGTGCTTACGCGCTCCTGCAAGCCGGTCGCGAACGCGGTCGTCGATCTGTGGCAAGCCGACGACGCCGGCGAATACGACAACAAGGGCTTCCGCCTACGCGGTTTCGTGCGGACCGATGCGCAAGGGCGTTATGCCTTCCAGACTATACAGCCGGGGCTCTATCCGGGCCGAGTGCGGCACTATCATGTAAAGGTGCAGGCCCCAGGCGCGCGGTTGCTCACGACCCAACTCTATTTCCCGGACGAGCCGGGCAATGCCCGCGACTTCCTGTTTCGCAAGGAGCTGTTGGTACGCACCGCAAAAGTTTCAGATGGCTTGGCCGCCCGGTTCGATTTCGTCGCGGACTTGCGCTAGTTCTCGCTAACTTAAGCGGGGACGTAAAAGATGATTGAACAATCGGGCGGACCGGAAAAACCTTTTCCGGTTTCATGGGATCAGTTTCATCGCGACGCGCGCGCGCTGGCCTGGCGGCTGCATTCGGCGGGACCGTTCGAGGCGATCGTCTGCATTACGCGCGGGGGGCTGGTACCGGCCGCGATTGTCGCGCGCGAACTCGATCTGCGCGTGATCGAGACGATTTCGGTCGTGAGCTACCGCGACTACAAAAATCAGAATGCGCCGGAAGTCGTCAAAAGCATCGAGGGCAAATTGCTCGCCACCGGCGGGCAGGGAATTCTGGTGGTGGACGATCTCGTCGATACCGGAAAGACCGCGAAAGTCGTGCGCGAGTTGCTGCCGAAGGCGCACTTCGCGGCGGTTTACGCAAAGCCCCTGGGGCGTCCCCTGGTCGATACGTTTGTCACGGAAGTATCGCAGGACACCTGGATTTACTTCCCGTGGGATACCGCGCTGAGCTATGCGCCGCCGATCCGCGGGAAAGAGTAATCAGATTTTCGTAAGCCGCAGCCTCAGCGCATTCCCGATCACGCTGACCGAAGAAAGCGCCATCGCCGCCGCCCCCACGATCGGCGAGAGCAGAATGCCGAACACCGGATACAGCACGCCTGCCGCGATCGGAACGCCGCCCGCGTTATAGAGAAACGCGAAGAATAAATTCTGGCGGATGTTCTTCATCGTCGCCTGCGACAGATGCCGCGCGCGGACGATGCCCATGAGATCGCCTTTGAGCAAAGTGATGCCCGCGCTTTCCATCGCGACATCGGTGCCGGTGCCCATCGCGATGCCGACATCGGCGGCGGCAAGCGCAGGTGCGTCGTTCACACCGTCGCCTGCCATCGCAACCACGCGGCCTTCGCCGCGCAGCTTCTCGACGATCTTCGCCTTCTGATCGGGTAGTACGTCCGCTTCGACTTCTTCGATGCCGAGTTCGCTCGCGACCGCGCGGGCCGTGACGGCGTTATCGCCGGTCAGCATGACGATGCGGATTTTGTCTTTCTTCAAGGCTTCGATCGCTTCGCGCGTTGTGGCCTTTACCGGGTCTTTGATCGCGAATATGCCAGCCGCCTTCGCATCCACGCCGATGAAAATCACGGTCGCGCCGTTCTCGCGCAGCCGGTTTGCCTCGAAGTCGAACTCGCGGCTATCGATGCCGCGTTCGTTGAGGAACGCCGAGTTGCCGAGCGTGATCAGCTTGCTCTCGACGCGGCCGAACGCGCCTTTGCCGGTCGGCGAGTTGAAATCGAATACGTCGGCGAGCACGAGTTTCCGCGCATTCGCTTCGCTGACGATGGCGTGGGCAAGAGGATGTTCGCTCGCGCGCTCGACGCTCGCGGCAAGGCGAAGAAGTTCGTTCTCCGCGAAAGCGTTGCTGACGATCTTGGTCAGCTTCGGCTTGCCTTCGGTAAGCGTGCCGGTCTTGTCGATCACAAGCGTATCGACGCTTTCCAGCCGCTCGAGCGCCGCTGCATTCTTGACTAACACGCCCATTTGCGCGCCGCGCCCGACGCCGACCATGATCGACATCGGTGTTGCGAGACCCAGCGCACAGGGGCAGGCAATGATGAGCACGGTCACGGCGGCGACGAGGCCATATCCATAGCGCGGCTCCGGGCCGAAGATCGCCCACGAGGCAAAAGCAAGAAGTGCTGCCGCGATAACCAGCGGCACAAACCAGCCAGAGACCCGGTCGGCGAGGCGCTGGATCGGCGCGGCCGAGCGTTGCGCCTGCGCTACCATCTGCACGATCTGCGCGAGCATGGTGTCGCGGCCGACTTTTGTCGCTTCCATCACGAGCGCACCGCTTTGATTGACGGTGCCCGCGATCAGTTTCGCTTGCTTCTCTTTCGTCACCGGCATCGACTCGCCTGTGACCATCGACTCGTCGATCGACGAGCGGCCTTCGACGACGACGCCATCGACCGGAATTTTCTCGCCGGGGCGCACGCGCAACTTGTCGCTAACGATAATTGAATCGACGGCAACATCTTCCTCATTGCCGTCTTCCTTGATCTTGCGCGCTTGTTTCGGAGCTAAGTTGAGCAGCGCCTTGATCGCGCCGGAAGTCTGTTCGCGCGCCCGCAGTTCAAGCACTTGCCCAAGCAAAACGAGGGCGGTGATGACGGCAGCGGCTTCGAAATAGAGCGCGACATTACCGTGATGATCGCGGAAGGCGTCTGGGAATATCGACGGCACGAAGAGCGCGACCACGCTGTAGAGCCATGCGACGCCTACGCCCATCGCGATCAACGTGAACATATTCAGATTGCGGGTAAGCAGCGAATTCCAGCCGCGCTGGAAGAACGGCGAGCCTGCCCAGAGCACGACCGGGGTTGCGAGCAGAAATTGCAGCGGGCCGTTGTATTTCGGCTCGACGAAATTCACGCCGGTGATGTGCGGGATCATTTCGAGAAACAGGATGGGGATCGTAAGCGCAACCGAGATCCAGAAGCGCCTGGTCATGTCCGCGAGTTCGGGATTGGGGCCGCTTTCCGCCGTGACGAGTTCTGGCTCCAGCGCCATCCCGCAGATCGGGCAGGCACCGGGGCCTTCCTGCCGGATTTCCGGATGCATCGGGCAGGTGTAGATCGTGCCCGCGGGGACATCTTCTTTGCGCTGTTCACCCGCGAGATATTTTTCCGGGTCGGCGATGAATTTCTCGCGGCAGCGAGGATTGCAGAAATAATACGTGTGGCCGCGATATTCGTGCCGGTGCTTCGCCGTATGCGGATCGACCGTCATCCCGCACACGGGGTCTTTCACCTTAAGGGTGTCGCCTGCGTGGTCGTGGCCATGATGGGAGTGGTCGTGCATAGCGCTTCAAATAAGCCGCGCCATGCCTTTCGCCAATAGAGTTTATCCGTAGCGCTCGCGCGCCAGCGCCGCACCCTTTGATAAAGCCGCAAGTTTCGCAAAAGCGACCTCGCGGCGCATGGGAGCCATGCCGCAATTCGTGCCTGGGAAGATACGGTCCTTCGGCACATAGCGCATGGCCTGTTCGATCACCTTGCAGACTTCTTCCGGCATCTCGATCTGGTCTGACGCCACATCGATTGCGCCGATCAGGATGTCCTTGCCCTCTAGCAACTGAATCAACTCGACCGGCACCTTCGAATTGCGCGCTTCGAGCGAGACCTGCTGGATTTTGCTTTTCGCGAGCGCCGGAAAAATATCCTGATACTGCCGCCACTCGTCGCCCAGCGTCTGCTTCCAGGTGACGTTCGCCTCGATGCCGTAGCCGTAGCAGATGTGTACGGCGGTGGTGCAATTCAGGCCTTCGGCCGCTATGTGCAGCGCGTCGATGCCCCAGGTCGTTACTTCATCCATGTAAACATTGAACGCGGGTTCGTCGAACTGGATCACGTCGACGCCGTCGGCCTCCAGCGCGCGCGCTTCCTGATTGAGCAATTTCGCAAACGCCTTCGCCATCTTTACGCGGTCGCCGTAATGCTGGTCGGCAATCGTGTCGATGATCGTCATCGGGCCGGGCAATGTGAATTTTAACTTGCGCTTGGTATGCGCGCGCGCGACGCGCGCTTCGAATTCGTGGACGCGGCCTTTGAGTTTCAATTCGCCAACGACCTGCGGCACCATCGCCTTGTAGCGATCGGCGCGGATGCCCATCTCGACTTTGTTCGCAAAATCGATGCCTTCGACTTTCTCCAGAAAGCCATGCACGAAATGCTGGCGCGACTGCTCGCCTTCGGTGACGATGTCGATGCCGGCGTCTTCCTGTTCTTTCAGAACAAGCACGGTCGCATCGCGCTTGGCATCTAACAACGCTTGACCTGATTGTTTCCACGGCGCCCAGAGTTTGTTCGGCTCAGCCAGCCACGCAGGCTTGGGCAGACTTCCAGCAATTGTTGTCTCGAAAAGCATTTGGCGTTTCCTCGGGAGTGTTGTGTTCGTGCGGCTTATGCGCCGCTTAACGATCAGGTAGCGGAATAAATTCGGTTTCGTCTGGCACCTGCTTGAAGCGGCCAGTCTTCCAGTCTTCTTTTGCCTGTTCGATGCGCTCTTTGCTGGAATGAACGAAATTCCACCAGATGTAGCGCGGGCCTTCGAGCGCGGCGCCGCCTAAAAACATCATGCGGGTCCAGCGCAGTGCGCGCACCGTGATCTTGTCGCCGGGGCGGAAGATAAGAAGGCGAGGGCCTTCGAACTTGTCGCCTGCAATTTCGACCTCACCTTCGACGACATAAATCGCGCGCTCTTCATGATCGGCGTCCAGCGGAGCGCTTGCACCGGCGTCCAGCACGACTTCCGCATAGAACCATTCGGAGTGCATACTGACGGGTGCTTTTCTGCCGAAAGCGTTTCCGGCAATTACACGAGCGCGCAATGCGCCGTCTTCGATGACGGGGAGCTTGTCAGCCTGAAAATTCTGAAATGACGGCGCGATTTCCTCCGCAACTTTCGGAAGTGCGATCCAGCTCTGGATGCCGGACATCTTCATACCTGAGCTGCGCGCGTCACCGGGCGTGCGCTCCGAGTGCGCGATCCCGCTGCCCGCGGTCATCAGGTTCATCGCGCCCGGCGTGATCTCCAACGCATTGCCTTCGCTGTCGCGATGCATGATACGGCCGTCGAAGAGGTAGGTGACCGTCGCCAAGCCGATATGCGGGTGCGGGCGCACATCCATGCCGGCGCCCGCGATGAACTGCACCGGCCCCATCTGGTCGAAGAAGATGAAGGGGCCGACCATCTGGCGCTTGCCGTGCGGCAGCGCACGGCGCACCTCGAAGCCGCCGAGGTCGCGTGCACGAGGGACGATGACGAGTTCGAGCGCATCGCAGGAGCGCTTGTCGCCGAGGAGAGGGTCTTCCGAAGGATGCCATGACATCCGCCGATATTAGGCGATTTTTTCGTGCGCGCGAGCGGCGTTCTTGCCCACTTTGGTTGCAAGTGGGCACGGCCCGCGATTATGGTCGCCGCGGTTCGCGGGCGTGGCGGAATGGTAGACGCAAGGGACTTAAAATCCCTCGGAGGGAAACCTCTGTCCCGGTTCGAGTCCGGGCGCCCGCACCACGATCTGAATTAAGCGCTTCGATCAATCCTCAAACACAACCGGACTTTTCGGCCTGCGATCGACCGAAAAAGAGAATACGTCCGGCCGCGAATAATGGCCTGCGACATCAAGCGAGCGGCGGGAACGGCGCGCGGCTTCCGCGTCGATCTCGCTGTAGAGAATTCCTTTTTCGCGGGTGAGCGGTCCGGCGGCAATTGCGCCGAAGGGTTTTATGACGATCGCATCGCCGTCATTGATCCATTCGTCGTCTTTAAAGAGCTTGTCGCGGTCGGGAAAATCCTTCGGCACATCGCTGCCTTGCATCGCGGTCGATGTGCCGATCACCCAGCATCCAGCCTCCTTCGCGATGTGGCGCATGGTGGCGATCCAGCTTTCGCCGGTATCCCAAGTCGGCGCGACGTAGATATCGATGCCCTGCGCATAAAGTGCATAGCGCGCGAGCGGCATATAGTTTTCCCAGCAGATCAGCGAACCGAGCCTGCCGGCGGGCGTATCGACAACCTTTAACCCCGAAGCGTCGCCCATGCCCCAGACCATGCGCTCGGGATTGGTCGGCATCAGTTTGCGGTGGCGATTAAGTATGGTGCCTTCAGGCCCGATGACGACGACTGTGTTGAACAGCGTTGTGCCGCTCACTTCCGCATCGATTTCGTTTATTCCAAGCACGAGTGTTATTTTATTTTCTCTCGCTGAATCTTGAATCGACTTGAGGTCGCCGCGCGCGATATTGACCGCATTCAGTCTCAGCCGCGCGTGCAACTCGCCCGACAATCCCATGTCGCCGCCTGGCTTCAGGCGCCAGATCCAGGTGGGATAGCCAGGGATATAGGCTTCGGGGAAAACGAGTAGAGAAGCGCCTTCTCGCGTTGCTTCGCCGATCAGCTCAAGCGTTCGTGCGATCGTTGCATCCCGATCGAGCAGTACCGGCGGTTTCTGAATGACAGCGACTTTCATATTCGCCCCCTAGGCATTTCTCCAATCTATCGCAGAACCGGAGGTTTCGACAGGGTGCCGGTTCGAGGGTAAGCCTAAGAAATGCAAAGCGCAGCCAAGTTGGCTGCGCTTTCTCATTCAATCGTTACGCTAAATTTCAGGCTGTTGCGCTCGTGCGCTTCGGCAATCCGAAATACTGCAGCGCTGCGAAAACATCGACAGCGAGTGCCTGCGCAATCACGAAGGCATAGCCGAGCCAGGTGGGCGACACGTAGCCGGAAACCAGCAGGGCAATCGATCCGATCACCCACAGCACGTTCGCGGCGATGATGCTCCAGACAAAGTTACGGGTGAGTTGCTTCTGCGCCGAAGCGAAGCCGACGATCGCGGCCCATGCGACGGAGAAAATCCCGGCATAGATCATGAGCGAGGCGGGAAGAGCGAGCAGGCTTTGCAAGAAGCTGGTTCCGCCCAGCAGCAGCAAGCCGGTAGCGCCGGTCGCAACCGCATCGAGCAGGAGGACGCGACGTAAAAAGAGGGAAGGCGTGAAGGTCATGGGATTTCCTTTCTCGGTTGACGTGGCGTCACTCTTGCGCCCCGCTTGCCTTTGGTCGATTACCTCGGAGGTAATCGTCGCGCGGGAAGCGCCGCGTTAGATCGGGAACGTGACGGGGAGTGTTTCGATGCATCCGCTAGATGCCGCGACCAAGCTCGAAAAATCCGGCGATAAATTTCTAGGTGCGACCTCGGACGCCTATTGGAATTTCACCGGGCCTTTCGGCGGCGCGACTGCCGCGGCGCTGCTGCACGCAGCGATGCAGCATCCGGCGCGGCAAAACCTTCCGCTCGCGATGACCATCAATTACTGCGCGCCGGTCGCAAAGGGCGCGTTCGACATTTGTGTTGCGGAAAAACGCACCAATCGCTCGACGCAGCATTACTCCGTCGAGATGGTGCAGGGTGAAGACGTGATTGCGACTGCCACCCTGGTCTTCGCCGCGCGTCCGGAAGGCTTCACACATATTTCCGGGAAGATGCCGGAGGTAGCCGCGCCTGAGAAAATCGAGCCGCCGAAGGCCAAAGCGCCGCTCGCCTGGATCGACCGCTTCGATATGCGCTTCGCTAGCGGGTTTCCGGTGATGCGTCCGAAAGAGGACGCGCCCTTGGGGAGCGCACGCACCGAAGTTTGGATGCGCGACAATCCGGCGCGCAAAATGGATTTTATTGGCCTCATGAATATGAGCGACGCTTTCTTCGCGCGGCCCTTTCATGTGCTTGGGCGGCTGATAACGGTCGGAACGGTTTCGATGACGACCTATTTCCATTGCGACGAGGCTGATCTCGCCGAAGTCGGCGACGACTATGTGCTCGGCGTCGCCGACGCGAATGTATTCAACAAGGGCTATGCTGACCAGACCGCCTCGCTCTGGTCGCGCCAAGGCAAGCTGCTCGCCACGAGCCAGCAAATACTGTACTTCCGGGACAAAGCATTTGTTCCGGGAGCTAAAAAATGAACGAAGAAACTTTCAACATCAGCCTTCGCAAATTCCTGAAGGTCGTGGGCGTTACCTCCCAACGCGAGGTAGAGCAGGCGGTGCGGGGGGCAATCGAAAGCGGCAAACTGAAAGGCAGCGAGACCCTGCAAGCCAAGATCGTGCTGACCATCGACGCTGTCGGCCTCAAGCACGAAGTCGAGGAAGAGATTAAACTCGCCTAGGCTTTAGCGCGCGACCAGCGGCGAAAAGCCGAGATGCATACCGGCATCGATCATCAGCGTTTCGCCGGTGATGTGGCGCGAGTGATCTGACAACAGGAAAAGCGCCGGATCGGCGACGTCTTCGGCCTTTGAGGCTTCTTTCAGCGGCGCCTGGCTCGCCACTCGCTCGCGGATTCCGGCGGCGGCCTGCTCGCCGACGCCCTTGGTGAACCACGGCGTATCGATGAAACCCGGACAAATTGCATTCACGCGAATCTTCGGAGCCAACACGCGTGCGAGCGAAATCGTCATCGTATTCAGCGCGCCCTTGCTTGCGGCGTATGCGACCGAGGAGCCGACGCCGGTGACAGCCGCGATTGACGAAGTCATCAAGACGCTCGACTTTCCGGCGGCCTCCAGCAACGAACGGGCGGCGCGGATCATCTGAAACGGCCCAACGGTGTTCACGGCATAGACGCGCTGGAAATCTTCCATCGTGAGCGCGTTCAGATCGCCGTGGTTCGGCGCCATCTTGGTGATGCCGGCATTGTTCGCGAGCGCGTGTACCATGCCGAATTTTTCGGCGGCTTTCGCGATCTTCTTGCAGTCTTCGTCCTTGGCGACGTCGCCCTGTACGATTTCGACTGCCGCACCGGCGGCGCGGCAGGCAGCGGCGGTCACTTCGGCTTCCTTCGCGCTGCTCGCGTAGTTGACGATAACCGCCTTCGCGCCGCGCTTCGCGGCACCCATCGCAATCGCCGCGCCAAGGCCGGTGGAGGAGCCGGTCACCAGAATGACTTTGCCGTCGAAATCGCCTGCCACGGTACGCTCCTTCAATCTTTGCTTTCGCTTTAGCTAGCGCAATCGCGCGTTCGCTTCCAGAGGCGAATTACCTTCGAGGTAATGGAAGGCAAGCCTGTCGTGCGGTAGGTTCAAGAATGGCTACGACGAAACCCGCCGGGGAAGTTCTGCGCGAATGGCGCCAGCGCCGCCGCATGACCCAGCTCGATCTGGCGCTGGACGCGGATATTTCCGCGAAACATCTCAGTTTTCTCGAAACCGGCCGCGCACAACCGAGCCGCGAGATGGTGCTCAATCTCGCGGAACGCCTCGATATGCCGCTGCGCGAGAGAAACGGCCTGCTGGTCGCCGCGGGCTTTGCTCCGGTTTTTGGCGAGCGGACGCTTTCCGATCCCTCGCTCGCGAAGGCGCGGGAGGCGGTTGAGTTAGTGCTGAAGGGTCATGAGCCTTATCCGGCAGTCGCAGTCGACCGGCACTGGAATCTGGTTTCCGCGAACAAGCCGATCGGAGTTCTGATTGCAGGAGCATCGCCGGAACTGCTGAAGCCGCCCATCAACATCATGCGGCTTAGTTTGCATCCCGGCGGTCTCGCACGGCAGATCGTAAACTTTCATGAGGTGCGTGCGCATTTGCTTGCGCGCCTCAAGCGGCAAGTTGATTTGAGCGGCGATGCGAAGCTCGCAGAGCTGCTCCGCGAAATCTCCGCTTACCCGAAGCCGTCCCGCAGTGTGGTACCGATCCGCGAAGGTAATGCGGATGATGTCGTAATAAGAACGATCCTCGATACGCCCGCTGGAAGGCTGTCATTTTTCAGCACCATGACAATCTTCGGCTCGCCGGTGGATGTCACGCTCTCGGAGCTTGCCATCGAGTCGTTTTTCCCCGCAGACTCCGAAACCGCGTCGATCCTCCGGAAAATTTCAGAATAAGCGCCGCATGAATTCATCCGTTTCCGTCACGCCCAAAGAGCGCGGCGTTCAGCTTGCGCTGATCGCGCTGCTGCTCGGCAATTTTGCGACCGGGCTCGCGGTGCTCGCGCCTGCCGGAATGATTACGGTGCTTGCGAAAGACCTTTCCGTCTCCATCCGCGAAGCGGGCTTTCTCGTCACCGCCGGCGCGATCATGCTTTGTATAGGCTCACCCGTAATGGCCTGGGTCACCACACGCGTTGACCGGCGCACGCTGCTTTCGGCCGTGCTGCTGATCGTGGCGATCTGTCATGGGTTGTCCGCACTCGCGCCGAATTTCTGGACGCTGCTCGCGGCGCGCGTCGCGATGTTAGCCGCCGCAGCCGTCTATACGCCGCAGGCTGCGAATGCGGTCGCGCTGCTGGTGCCGCCGGAGCGGCGTGCGAGCGCGATCCCATTCGTTTTTCTCGGCTGGTCGCTCGCGGTCGCAGCGGGCCTGCCGGGGATCAGTTTGGGTACGCAGTATCTCGGCTGGCGTGAAGTCCATGCAGTGTGTTGCATGGTTACGCTCGCTGCTTGTGTGCTGAACTATGCCGCGTTGCGCCCCGGCCTGCTCGGCGAGCCGCTATCGCTGCAATCGTGGTTGAACGTCGCGCGAAATCCGCTGATGATGCTTCTGCTCGCGATCACGACGCTGCAGACGAGCGGGCAGTTCGCGCTCTTGACCTATATCGATCCGCTGACGCGGATGCGGACCGGCGCCGGAGCGGAGTTGATCGCGCTTCTGTTCTCGCTGTTCGGTATCTGCGGCTTCATCGGCAATGTGATCGCGGCCAAACTCGCGGGGAAGATCGGGCTCCTGAAAACATCCGTGATCTTCATGTGCTCGCTCCTGATCGGCATCGGTTTCTGGGCGCTCGGTTCTTCGATCATGGCGACGATCTTCGCGAGTGTCGCATTCTGGGGTCTGGGCTTTGCCGCGTTCAATTCGATGCAGCAGGCGCGGCTCGTCGCGGCCGGTCCCGATCTTTCAAGCGCTACCGTCGCGCTAAATACTTCGGCGCTTTATGTGGGGCAGGCGATCGGCTCGGCACTCGGCGGCTTGCTGTTCGCGCACGGGCTCTATTCCGGCATCGGCTATCTTGCTACCGCTTTCGTGCTCACCGCGCTGTTGCTGATTTTGCCGACGCGCAACCGAAGCTGATTACTTTTTTCTTTTCGGCTTTTTCATTTCGCGCGGGTGAATGGGTCCGCAGCCTGCACGCTCGCGAATGATGTCGTGCAGCTCCTCGAGTTCCTTGTCGGTCAGGTCCTCGATCTGCGCGAAATCGTTTCTGGCGCCGTGCATCTTGATGATGAGTTCGGACAGCTTCACTTGTACGGCGAGCGCATCCCGGTTCTGCGTGTTCTGAATCAGGAAAACCATCAGGAAGGTGATGATCGTCGTTCCGGTGTTAATGACGAGTTGCCAGGTGTCGGAGAACCCGAACATAGGGCCGCTTATGGCCCACGCCAGAATGACGAGAACGGCAAGCGAAAAGACCCAGGGGCTGCCGGAGAAGCGCGAGGTATGATGCGCGAATTCGGTGAACCATGTGTCCAGCCGGTCGCCGAAAGTTGCCGGCTCGGTGAATGTGATTTTGAAAGGAGTGGCGGAGGACTTGCGTTTCGTTTTTGCCATGATGCGTATCCAGGGTTGGCAACCCTAGGTAACGCAGTGAGCAGGCTAACGTTCCGCTAGCCGCGATAAATCCACTCGTTCTGGCGTAGTAAGCCTGCGGCGCCGATCTGCTTCATCACGAGGTCGCGGCCGAAGCTGAACGGCCTCGGCATATGATAGATGCGGCCGACATTGCGTGCGGTGCTCTGCATCTGCTGCGTGCGCGGGATACGCTGGCGCTCGTAGGCGCGGAGTGCCGTCGCAGCGTCTTCGGTGCTGGCGAGTTCGCGGGCGAGGGTGACTGCGTCTTCCAGCGCGCTTGCCGCGCCCTGCGCGATAAACGGAAACATTCCGTGCGCGGCGTCGCCGAGCAGGGTCACGCAACCCTTGCTCCAGGAGGGCAGGAGCGGCGCTTCATAGATCGACCAGCGGCGGAATTGCGTTGCAGACGAGATCGCGCCGCGAGGCGTATCGTTCCAACCTGTAAAATGTTTCGCGACATCGCCGGGCGATGCTTCTTCGCCCCATGACTGCGTTGTTTGCCGGTCGGTCGTTACGGCAACGAGATTGATCTGGCTTCCGTCGCCTACGGGATAGTGCACGAGATGTGCGCCCGGCCCGAGCCAGACGCGTACTTGTTCGCGCATTTCCGCGGACAAAGACCCGGCGGAAATCGTTGCGCGCCATGCCGACATCCCGCCATGACGCGCGCTGGCGCCCGGATGAATCCTCGCGCGTATCTGCGAGCGGATACCGTCCGCGCCGATCAGCACCGCGCCGCCGATTGCTTCGGCCTGCCCATCGC
This sequence comes from Rhizobiales bacterium Ga0077548, assembly GCA_001464215.1. Classification (GTDB taxonomy): domain Bacteria; phylum Pseudomonadota; class Alphaproteobacteria; order Rhizobiales; family Xanthobacteraceae. The sequence goes on from LNEZ01000052.1 coordinate 22,589, forward strand.
ATTCGGCTTGTGCAGTGACGCCTTGATTGTCCCCTGTAAAATCCGTGATCGTGCTGCCGTAACGCAGCTCAATCTCGGAATGATTGCCTGCGATTTTTGCGAGCGCGTCATGAAGACCGGCGCGCAGGCAGACGAGATATGGCGCAGCGAATTTCTCGCGCATCGTCCCGCCGAGCGGCATGGCCGCGAGCATTGCGCCGTTGATCGCATTGGCGACGACGAGCTCGGAAGGTTCGACGGCGATCTTTTCGAGTTCGCCGAGCGCGCCTAGCGCTTTCAGGGCACGCGTCGCGTTCGGCGAAAGCTGGATGCCTGCGCCGGATGTATCAGGCGTTTCGTCGCGTTCGAAAACGAGAACGCGAAAGCCGGTATTGGCAAGTGCAATGGACGCAGCGAGGCCGCCGATACCGGCGCCCGCAACCAGAACCGTGCGCCCGCGCGACACGGCGAAATGAAATTAAACGGCCGCTGGCGCGCTATAAGCGCACTCGGCGGGATTGGCCTGATCGGCTTTCAGCCTCGGATTATAGCGGTAAAGCGTCGAGCAATAGGGGCAGATGATCTCGTGATCCGAACCCATGTCGAGATAGACGTGCGGATGGTCGTTCGGCGGGTTCGCGCCGACACATTTGAATTCATGCGCGCCGATTTCGATCACGGGAATTCCCGCGTCGTTATGAAAATGCGGAACGACGGAAGCGGCCATGGCCTTTGCCCTTGCTATGCGGGCGCACATTAGCGGCATAATGCGCGCGGAAACAAGCTGCCAAAGCGCCGGGAGGTCCAAAATGCCGCGTGTAGTTTACGAAAAAGATGGGCGCATTGCCCGCGTCACGCTCAATCGCCCGGAGGCCATGAACGCCATCGACATGGAATTGCCGGGCGAACTGGCGGCGGCAATCGAAAAGGCGAATGCCGACCAGAAAGTTCATGTCATCGTTCTCTCGGGCGCAGGGAAGGCGTTCTGCGCGGGCTACGACCTTTCGCTGTTCGCGCAGGCGGACGGGCCTAATCCCGGCGTGCAGGAAATGCCGTGGGACCCGATGAAGGACTATCAACTGATGATGGGTTTCACCGAGAAGTTCATGTCGATCTTCCGCTCGTACCGTCCAGTCATCTGCAAGGTACATGGCTTCGCGGTGGCGGGCGGCTCGGACATCGCGCTCTGCTCGGATTTCGTCATCATGAGTGAAGACGCACAGATCGGATATATGCCGGCGCGCGTCTGGGGTTGTCCGACGACCGCGATGTGGGTCTATCGTCTCGGCATGGAGCGCGCGAAGCGTATGTTGTTCACCGGCGATAAGATCAACGGCAAGGAAGCGGAGCGGTTGGGGCTGGTATTGAAAGCGGTTCCCGCCGCTGAACTCGACCGCGAAGTAGATACGCTTGCCGAGCGCATGGCGTCGGTTCCCGTGAACCAACTCATGATGCAGAAGCTCATGATCAATCAGGCTTACGAGAACATGGGCCTGCGCACGACGCAGATGTTCGCCAATATCTTCGACGGCATCACGCGCCACTCGCCGGAAGGCATGGCCTTCAAGCGCCGGGCGGAAGCGGTCGGCTGGAAAGAGGCTGTGCGCGAGCGCGATCTCGGAACCTACGACTGGACGCAGGACCGGCCGATTAACCGCGCGGATTGATTGATGAATCCGCTTTCCTTCCGGTTGCCGCAATCTGCCCCCATATGCGGCGGCATGAAAGGCTTGTTCATACGGCTTGCTTTTGTCGCCGCGCTCGGTGCGGGCGTGTTCGTCACGCTGCCCGAAGCTTGGCGCGGACTGGAACTCGCCGTTGCAGCGGAGAAGAATCCCTCGAAGCTCGCAGACCTGCGCTTGAAAGGCTTCGACGCGGCAGCGGCCACGCGCGAGATCGAAGCAGCGCTCAAAGCAGGTGACGCAGAACTCGCAGCAAGTTTCGTGGCGCTCGCAGGCGACCGCGCAATCGAACTTCCCAAAGAATTGCTCGCGCGCGTGGAAGCCGCGAATTCGGCGAGCGAGGCGGCCAAGCGCGGCATCTATAATTTCGCGCACGGCTTTATCACTGGCGAGCCGCAGGATATGTCCGGCTTCGCGGGTGCCGCGACGGGTGATCTTCTGGTATTCGGCGATATTCGCGACATCGTGCGCGAAGGCTCGCGCTGGATGCGCGGCCTCGATAACGATCCACTCATCATGGGCCTTGCTGCTGCGGGCCTTGCGGTCACCGGCGTCACCTATTTCACGTGGGGTTCGGCGGCGCCTGCGCGTGTCGGCTCAACGCTCGTGAAAGTCGCGCGGCGCACCGGCAAGCTCTCTGTGAAACTCGCAGACGATGTGATGGTGTTGCTGAAGGCTCGCAAGACCGGCCGTGTAACCGCGGCACTCACCGATGTCGCGCAAATCCAGCGCAAGGCTGGAACACGGGTTGCGCTTGAAAGTATGCGTCACGCCGACAATGTCGGCGATCTCGCGAAAGCCGGCGTGCTTGCCGAGAAGAAGGGCAAGTCTACGCTCGCGATTTTCAAGACGCTGGGCCGTGGCGCGATTGCGGTTGGTGCCGGGGCACTCGCGATTGCGGGCTGGGTCGTGGGGGCCGCGAGCAGCCTGATGTTCTTCGTGATCGCGGTCGTGAGCTTCTTTGCGGCGGTGCTGCGCTGGCTGTGGCCGTCCCGCTATCCGGAACAGACCGCGCGACGCGGCTGGTTCATGCGCTCTGCGCGTTTCCTGCTCGAGCCGTTCTGGGCCCGTTCGTCGCCCGTAGCCCGCTAGCCCATCGCAAAAATTCGATAGCGTGTCGTAACGTCATGCTGTCCGCGCATGGGGTTTGCGCTGGCGAATCCCGGCTTCGGTCGCTAGAACGCCCGCTGATCGCGGGCTGCTTTTATTGGCGCGTGGTCTGATCCGAAAACCGGTTCCCACTTTTCGGGACCACGCGCGAGCGCGATGCCTAACTTCACTCACAACGGAACGACCATTGAATATCTCGACGAGGGCGCGGGAGATCCCGTCGTGCTCGTGCATGGTTTCGCTTCCACCAAGGAAGTGAACTGGGTATTTCCGGGCTGGATCAAGCCACTAACTGAGGCGGGCTTCCGCGTGATCGCGCTCGATAATCGCGGCCACGGCGCATCCACCAAATATTATGAAACCGAGCGCTATCACATTCCGGAAATGACCAAGGATGTGATTGCGTTGCTGGACCACCTCTCGATGGGCGCGCGTATCTCTGCCTACGCCGCCGCGCACTATCCGTCGCGCGTGCGCTCGGCGACCTTGGGTGGCATGGGCATCAACCTGTGCCAGAATGTATCGAGTGGTGACGTGGTCGCGCGTGCGCTTGAAGCGGAACACTTCGAGGATGTACAGGATCAGGTCGGCCGCGAGTTTCGTAAATTCGCCGAGCAGACAAAAAGCGATTTGAAAGCACTGGCCGCTCTTTCTCGCTCGCATCAGCGCACCGTACCGCGCGAAGACGCCGCGAAAATCCGCGTGCCGGTGCAGATCGTCGTCGGGACCAAGGACGATATTGCGGGTTCCGGTGCTGAACTTGCCGAACTGATCCCCGGTTCGAAATTTGTGCCGCTGGAAGGCAAAGACCATATGCGTACGGTGGGTGACGCTGGCTTTAAGAAGGCCGTGATCGGGTTTCTGAAGGAACGCCCCTAGATGCTCGAGCGCGCACCAAGCACCGAAACTTTCATCGGCTCGGCTGGCAACAAGCTGGTTGGCGACTTCTACGGCAAAGGGCCGCGCACGGTCTTGCTCCTGCATGGAGGAGGCCAGACGCGGCACGCTTTCGCAGGCACCGCACAGGAGCTTGCGAAAGCCGGCTGGACCGCCCTCGTGCTCGATCAGCGCGGCCATGGCGATTCCGAATGGGCGAAGGATGGCTCTTATTCCTCGGCCGATTTTGCGAATGACGCGGCAGCGGTTTCGGCACAACTGAAACTACGCTTCGGCAAGCCGCCGGTACTGGTCGGCGCGTCCCTTGGGGGTATGGCGGGAATGCTCGCCGAAGGCATCGCATTTAAGGAAAATCGCGCGCCGAATTTTGCAGCACTCATCCTGGTCGACGTGACGCCGCGCTTCGACATCGGAGGTGCTGCGAAAGTTCTCGGCTTCATGGGCGAGCGTGTTCGCGAAGGTTTTGCCTCGATTGAGGAAGCCGCCGACGCGGTTGCCAAGTATCTGCCGCACCGGCCGCGGCCTTCGTCCACCGAGGGTCTGCGCAAGAATCTCCGCCAGCGCGACGGACGGTGGTACTGGCACTGGGATCCGGGCTTTTTCAGCGGTCCGAAGCCGGTCAGCGGCGACCGTCACCGTTACGAAACGGAGCGGGTCGAGGCTGTCCGCAATTTGCGGATTCCGGCGCTCTTGGTGCGCGGCGGCTCCTCGGAACTCGTGAAAGAAGAGAATGTGAAAGAGTTTCTTGCGCTCGCACCGCACGCAAAATTCGTCGATGTCGCGGGCGCGCGGCACATGGTTGCGGGCGACCGCAACGACGTTTTTTCGGCGGCGATCGTGGATTTCCTGGCGCAACTGCCGGAATAAGCGGCCGGGGCAAATTCTTGAGTCTTTTGAATCGTTTGCAGGTGGCGGCTTACTTCGCGATTTCGGCAAAACTAACTTCAAGTTCTGAATCAGATTCAGTTCAAGTTGAGAATCCGATTCAACGAAATCCCGAGTCTTTCCGGGCTTTTTTGACTTCAAGTTCCGATTCAGAATCCGCAGAAGATTTTGCAGAGAGTCAGGCGCTATTCGCCCTTGAACTGCGCCTTGCGCTTGCCGAGAAACGCGCTGCGGCCTTCGCGGTAATCCGCGCTGTCGAAGCAGCGGTCGGCGGCATCTTTCACCGCTTTTTCGCCGCCCGCGAACTCATAGCCGGCGGCGTAGTTGATCGCGAGCTTGCCGGCTTTCAGTGAAAGCGGAGCATTCTCGGCAATCGTGCCCGCCAGCTTCTCAACTTCAGATTCAAGCGCATCTTCGGCAGTGAGTTTGTTGATGAGACCGAGCTTTTCTGCCTCGGCTGCCTTCACGCGGCGCGCGGTGAAAAGCAAATCCTTCGCGTTAGACGCACCGATGGCGGCCACGATGTAGCGGATCGCGGAAGGCGGATAAGCGAGGCCGAGTTTTCCCGGCGGAATCGCGAATTCCGCGCTCTCGCTTGCAATACGCAGGTCGCAGGCAGCGGCGAGGCCCATGCCGCCGCCGATGCAGAAGCTCCGGATCATCGCGATTGTGGGGAGCGGGCAGGCGGCAATCGCGTCGAAGGCGACGACATTGGCGTCTTCATAGGCCCGCGCGCCTTCGGCGTTCGCGCGCACGGTTTCGAATTCCGAAATATCCGCGCCGGAGCAGAAGGGTAGATCGCCCGCGCCGCGCAGGACCACAACGCGAAGCGAGCGGTTCGCCGCGAACTCGCCGATCAGGCGCGCTACTTCCTTCCACATCTCGAAGGAGAGCGCGTTCTTGCGCTCCGGGCGGTCAATAATCAGGTAACCAACCGGACCTTTGATTTCGGCGCGGATTTGCTGGGTCACGGGCTGCGGAGAATGCATGGCTGGAACTTGCTTAATTGCTAACGGTTTTCAGGCTATCACCCTGCCACAGAAACCGTGCTAGAAGCAGTAATCCCATTCACCGATAGCCGAAGCGGAGCAGTGCTCATGGCCCTGCATAAAAAACTTCCCCAAGGCGTTCAGGCCATCGACCCGGTGTGGTCGCGTGTGCGTGAAGAGGCCGAAGAATGCGCGCGGCGCGAGCCGGCGCTGGCGTCTTTCATCTTCACGACTGTGCTGAACCACGACTCGCTGGAACACGCGATCGCGCATCGCGTCGCTGCCCGCCTCGGGTCCAGCGACGTATCGAGTGAGATGATCGTGCAGGCCTTTCATGAAGCGATCGAAGCGGAGTTGAGCATTGCCGCCGCGATGCGCGCCGACATTGTCGCGGTCGCCGAGCGCGATCCGGCGACCACGCGCTATCTCGAGCCTGTGCTTTACTACAAAGGCTTCCATGCGTTGCAGGCCCATCGCCTAGCGCATTATCTCTGGCACCGGGGCCGCAAGGATTTCGCGCTCTATCTCCAGAGTCAGGCTTCGTCCGTGTTCGGCGTGGACATCAATCCGAACACCAAGATGGGCAAGGGCATCTTTATCGACCATGCGACCGGCGTCGTGATCGGTCAGACCGCCGTCATCGACGACGACGTTTCGATCCTGCAAGGGGTCACGCTCGGCGGTACCGGCAAGGAGCAGGGCGACCGCCATCCGAAAATCCGCCGCGGCGTGCTGTTGTCGGCGGGCGCCAAGGTGCTCGGCAATATCGAGGTCGGCTCCTGCGCGCGTGTCGCGGCAGGCTCGGTCGTCCTGAAGCCGGTTCCGGCGAATGTCACGGTCGCAGGCGTGCCCGCGCGCGTGGTCGGTGACGCTGGCTGCAAGGACTCGCAGCCCGCGCGTTCCATGAACCAGATTTTCGATATGCCTTTCATGGGCGAGTCGATCTGACTTTTCTTCCGGCTTGCCGGATTGTGTGAGGCGCGGCTAGGTTGGCCGCGCCTTTTAATTTCCCGGAGAATCTCGTGGACCGCGCCGAACTCGACCGCCTGCAGGACTATCTCCGCAAGATGCTGAATCCTGAAATTGGCCTGGTTGCGCGGGCGCGGGTCGAGAACATGGCGGAAGTCGTGCTTGGAGACGAGCCGATCGGCCGCGTAACGCTCGACGACGAGGATGGCGACCGCTCCTACAATCTGACCGTGCCGATCGAGATGCCCGCGACAAACCCGAACCTCAACGAGGCGGTGCGTGGGAAATTCGGCAACCAGAAACTGCGCGTCGTGCCGCGCCCGAAGAAGACCGACTCCTCCGAAATCTATCTCGACGACGAATACATCGCCGTGCTGTTCCGCGACGACGCCACAGGCAGGTCATGGACCTTCGAGATGGCCGTGCTCGATATCGACCTTGATCCGCAAGAGTAAGGTTGCCGGTTAACGCTGCCGCCGGAATCGGCTTGCCTCCCGCGTTAAGAGATCGTTAACCTCGCTGCCAATGGGCCAAAGAGCCTGTTTGTGGGTGGCGTCGCGTGATTTCTCAATCGGCATTGCAGTCCTTTTACGCGTTGGCTTTCGGCTTTTGCTTCGCCGGAATGCTTTGCTCCGGCTATCAGGTTTTTGCCGAGCGCCCGGCGAGCTTCCGGCTTCTGAATGCGACGCGGCTGCGTGCGCTCACGGCCATTCCGTTTCTCGCCTTTGCGGCACCTTTCATCATTCTCCGCAACACCGTGCGCGGCCGTCAGCATGAAGACCGCAATATCGGGTTCGTCATGATCGCGACGATCATCGCAGGCTTATGGAGCCTGTTTGCGGGCACCGCCGCGATCGATGTGCTGCGTTTCGCTGCCGGGATTTCCGGCTAACGCTCGCGCTTTTCGACTTCGCGTGGCATGGTCCCGCGAAATCAGCCCCGCGAGAAATCAATGCCCATCTACGAATTCGAAGGTATCCGCCCGGAACTGCCGGAAAGCGGCAAATACTGGATCGCGCCGGACGCGACCGTCGTCGGTAAAGTGCGGCTCGCCGAGAACACCAGCGTCTGGTTTTACGCGGTGCTGCGCGGCGACAACGAATGGATCGAGATCGGGCATTCTTCGAACATTCAGGACGGCTGCGTGTTGCACACCGACCCCGGTTTCCCGATGAAAGTCGGCGAGGGCTGCACGGTCGGGCATCGCGCGATCCTGCACGGCTGCACGGTCGGCGATAATTCGCTGATCGGCATGGGCGCGACCGTTTTGAACGGCGCGAAGATCGGCAAGAATTCCATCGTCGGCGCTAATTCGCTCGTTACCGAAGGCAAGGAATTTCCGGACGGCTCTCTGATCGTGGGTTCGCCCGCGAAGGTCGTTCGCGCGCTGGACGATAAAACGATTGCATTCCTGAAGCTGGCGGCCGCGAGCTATTACAATCGCTGGCCGAAATACGCGAAGAGTTTCAAAGAAATAAAATAATACGCCCGCAACAATCGCGGCGCTCATGGGGGAAGAGCAATGCGTTTGAAGACAAGGCTGACCGAGCGGCTCGGTATCGAGCATCCGATATTGCTGGCGCCGATGGGTGTCATCGCGGGCGGACGCCTGGCCGCCGCGGTTTCGAACGCGGGCGGCCTCGGCATCATCGGTGGCGGCTATGGCGACGCCGACTGGCTGGAGCAGCAATTCGCAGCCGCAGGTAACACGCGGGTCGGTTGCGGGTTCATCACCTGGTCCATGGCACGAGACCCGAAACTTCTCGAACAGGTTCTGGCGAAGCAGCCGGCGGCATTGATGCTTTCGTTCGGCGAAGTGGAGCCGCACGCGACGAAGATCAAGTCGCAAGGTGTGCCGCTGATCTGTCAGGTGCAGGGCATGAAGTATCTTCGCGAAGCGGTCGATGCGGGTGCCGACATCATCGTTGCCGAGGGCAACGAGGCAGGCGGCCACAGCGGCCATCGCGGCACAATCACCCTTGTTCCGGAGGCTGCGGATTATCTCGCGAAGCATTCACCCGGCACGATTTTGGTGGCAGCAGGCGGCATTGGCGATGGGCGCGGGCTTGCGGCGGCGCTGATGCTGGGTGCGGAGGGTGTTCTAGCCGGCACGCGTTTCATCGCGACCAAAGAGTCCGAAGCTCCCGAAGGATTTCGTCGCGCGATTATCGATGCCGACGGCGATGCGACGATGAAATCGAACTCCGTCGATGTGGTGCGGAAGCGTTATTGGCCCAATTCCGAGTTCGTTGTTCGCGTGCTGAAGAACAGCTTTGTGAACAAGTGGCATGGACGCGAACGCGAAATCGAGCAGGCGATCGATGTTGAGTTCGAGCGTTTCTGGGGTGCGTTCAAAGCCGGGGACGCCGATAATTCCGGCGTGCTGATGGGAGAAGTTTCCGGAATTATCCGGGATGCTCCACCGGCCGCGCAGATCGTCGAGAGCATGGTGGCGGAGGCCTGCCGGTTGCTTGGCGAAAGCTCGCGTCAGGTCGTTCGCTAATTGCTGAAAAAAGCCGGCTTCTCGCGAGGCTGGCTTTTTTGAATTTCAGGCGCTCAATCAGCGGAAGATCGAGAAAAATCCGACCGACTGTTGCTGTTCGTTTCTGCGCGGGCCCGCGGTATCGACTGGCGGCGGGTTGATGTAGCCACGCGCGCGCGCGGTCTTGGCATCGCCGTAGTTCTTGTAGCCGTCCGTTTCCAGATAGATGAAGAACTTGGCCTGCCGCGGCGTCCACCATCGCGCGAGCTTTGCCTGATACTTGCTCAGACGAACGCATCCCAAGCTCACCGGCGCGCCGAAGGTGCCGCCGGAGTCGAGGCCGCCTGCGATCTGGTGAATGCCATTCGCGCGCTCGCCGGTGTAGCCCTTCTCGGGGAGGAAGTGCAGGAAGTTCGGCATCTCGATCGGGCTGCCGCCGTTCTCGAACATCGCGATGTGCGAGCGGCCGCCGTTCATGCGCTCGTCGCGCTTGGCGTCGGCCGGCGTGTAGCGGCGGTCCGAGCTCCAGTTGCGGGTCGAAATCACGTTGATCGGTGCGTAGTAATTGTTGTTCGGCTTCTGCTGCCAGCGGCTCGATGAAGTGATGAAGCGGTAGACCAGCTTCGGCTTGCCGTCCTGAATTTCGCAGAAGTTCAGCGTCTGCCCGACGCAATAGCCGTTATAGACGCGCGCCTTGACGATGTGGTCGGTCTGGAAGCGCTGTACCTGCTCCAGATAATTCTTGAGATCTTCGAGCTCGATCGCCAGCGCCTCGACGTCTTCGAGCTTTTCTTCGCTCTTCGTCAAGGTCACGACTTTTTCGCTCACGAGCGTCGTGAATTCGACACTCCGTTCGGCCGCGATTTTACGAAGTCGCGGAAATTCCGAAAGCTGATCGACGCGTGACAGGTATTCGTTCACGCCCTTGCACATACCGTTTTCGTCGGCCGTGTTGAAATCGGCGACGACGTAACGGTTGCGGATGTTCTGCGGCAGTTTTTCGCTCTCGTTGATCGCAGCCGACATCGGGAACGGCGCGTTGGTCTTCACGTCCTTGAGCTTCTCGAACGGAATGCGGCACGGCGCATCGACGTCCTGAACCTTGCTCGTGGACATCGAGGTAATCGTGCTCTGCGCGAGCGCAGGCGACGCGAAAACTGCCAAGGCCGCAAGGCCAAGCAACGGTAAAGTGCGCATACGACCCCCCGTAAGCACCAGTAGAATCCGGGGGAGATTGGTCTTTGCACCGCAACTTGGCAAGCCACAGGAAGGCATAACCCCTTCACATTTCTGTTGGTTTGCCATTCTCGCCTTGCTGCATTTGTTGTCAGGCCTGCAAAAAAGTGAGGCCGGCTTCGGGGGGACGAAGCCGGCCTCCGCATGACCGGTCAGGGGACGGGGAGGGGTGGGGACGTGACCGGGCCTGCGTTTCCTTCAAACCCTCGCTAAGTATTGCGAAGGCTTATTCTTTTTGAGCATGATCTTTTCCGAAAACCGGTACCGACTTTTCGGGATCATGCTCTATCTGGCCGCGACGAACGGCGTCGGGCGGTCGTCGCCAAGCGAAACCCAGAGGTTAGGGTCGTGCTGCGCCTGGCGCTTGATGTAGCGGTAGCCGGTGTCCGCCCAGGGCAGGACTTCCTCGACCTGGTTATCGAGAATGAATTCGCCCTTGTCCGTGCGAACGGTGAGCACCGAGTGGCCTTCGCCCTTCTTGTCGCGGACTACCGTGATGAGAAGTGCCGAGCGCGGCCAGCCGAGCTGCATCAGCATACGGCGCTTCAAGAGAACGTAGTCCTCGCAGTCGCCGTAGCCGTCTTCCGGATAGGTCCACTTCTCGACGACACCGTAGTGTTCGAGATCGGTCATCGGCTTGATGCGCTCGTTTACGAAACGATTGATGCGCTCAAGCTCGCGCTTGGCTTGCGCCGTGAACTGCACGTCGCGCGGCTCGGTGCGCTCGACATTGCATTCCCACGGGCGGGATTCGCAAAACTGCACCCAGCCGATCGGCGGACGCGAAGTTTCGCCAACCGCCACGAAAAGCATTTTCTTTTGTGCTTGCGCGGAAGAGATTCCGCCTAACACGATAGCAGCGAACGCAGCCATGACGACTGCGGCACGCACGCCGAAACCCTGATACGCAACCATACAACGCCCCAAACCCTGTTTTTCTTATTGAGGCGATCATGGCAGGGACGTTTTGAGATCAGTCTAATTCGCGCCACGAAAGTCGCGGCTTTCTTTCCGAAAACTGTTCTCAAATTTTCAAATTGTTTGAATCGCATTTGTCTAAAATTGTAATCATCTCGCTTTGCGCGAACGAAAATACAGAAACGAAAAAGGCCGCCCGGTCGGGCGGCCTTTTCAAATCCAGTTTCGGCTTCGATCAGAGATCGTCGACCGAGATATTCACTTCTAGCGTATCGACGGTCTGGACTCGTGCAAACTCAATGGCAAAGCCCGTTTCCAGATGGCGGACGACGCGGCCCGGCGTGCGGCCGAGGGTGACCGGGGTGCCCACCGGCGGCTTGTCGCGCGCCTGGATGGCCGCGCCGGAGAGCGAGACGTCGAGAACGCGGGCCGGCACGCTTTCGCCGGTCGCAAAGGTGAGCATGGAGCGCGGGTTGCGGAGCGTGAAACGCTCGTGCCGACGATCTTCGGGCAGGCCCAGCGTGTTACGATTTGCAAACCATGTCAGCTGATCGGCCAGTTTATCGCGGCGGCGAATGGTGCCCTGAACCGTCATGGCAAAACCATTCTCGATCAGGCGAACGCAATGGCCTTCGAGCCGGCCGAGATGGTCGATATATGCGACGACCGGCTCGCCCGGACGCGGCTGCGCGGGCGCGATCAGTGCAACGCCGCCGGGTGACATATCGAACGTGCGGCAAGTGAACTCGCGGCGGTCGGCAAGCATATAGCGACCCGTAAGGTCGATCTTTACACGCTGACTACGGCGACGCTCCTGATTGAGGGGAAGCGTTACCGCTCTATCTAATTGACGCATGATGTTGGCCGGGTTTCGCGCGAGAATTAGTGAAAACACTACGGGGGCCGTGGTTAACGGCCCGTATCGGCCCGCACAGGTTTTCCGGCGTGGTTAACTCAAGCCCCCTTGCACCACGCGTAATCGCGCAGAACCGGGCCGCCTTAGTCCGTTGAAATCGGCTTCCTGCTCATCGGCCGCGTAGATCATCCGTAGCGTCTTGATGCGCAGGCGGGCGAGCGGAGCGGTGCCGGTCCAATACGGGACATCGAGGGGCACGACAGAGCCCAGCATACGGGCATGGGTCCGCCCGCGGTGGCGAAGCGGCAACAACAGCATCTCCAGGTCCACGCTGCGGCCGTCATCGGTCTCGCCGACAAGGGAGGCTACCGCAGGCAACTGACCGTCCGCGACCCCTTCCAGGAGCCCAAACAGCGTGGTCCGGTCTTCGGAGGCAAAGAACGCTCCGAAGCTGCGGCCACGCATTTCATGGCCGATCAGCGCACAAAGACGGGTTCCGGCGAGGCGTACCGCGTGGCGCGGGTTCTCGCTGTTCTCCAAGAGAAAAATATCGCCGAGCAAACGGCCAATCTCGGCCGGATCGATTTCGGCGCGCTCGGGCGCAGCGCGGCCGTTGCGCAGGCGATCCCAGTAAGCGTGCAGCGCGCGTGCTGACGGATGTTTCATATCGATAGTTCCCTGGTCCAAGCGATCCGCCCGTTGCATCTTGGGACGGTGCCACGGCTACGGAGCAGGGGCTGTGCCGTATGCAGCGCGATCAACAGGGCGCGCGAGGTAGGGTTAACGGGCGCTTTCGCTTTCGCGTCCGAGTGGAGCGGCTATGGTGGGAATGGCTCAAGGCTCTCTCGAATTCGCGGGCCGGCCGGCGGACCTCACGCTCGAGGCTTTCGGTCAACAAAGCGGACCCGCGCAAACTGAAAATAGAACTGGGACGTGACCGGCCCGCGGAATGGGGATTTCGCGGGCCAATTCTTTTCTGCATTTGCATAAATTTCGCGGAACCTTGCCCGTGAAAGCCGCGCCCTCTAAGGGGGTGCTGTGAATTATCAGAATTTTCCTCTGGAAGCGCAGCGCCGCAGCGAGCCGGTGTTCAATCTTCCTCCCGTCATCGTTGCGCTCTCTGCGATCTTGGTCGCGGTGCATGGGGTTCGCCAGTTTCTTTCGCAGGAAACCGACCTCAACGTTTTGCTCTGGGCCGCTTTTCTGCCCGCGCGCTACAGCCACGTACCGGTTCTGAACGGATTGATGCCGGGCGGTATTGCCGCCGACATCTGGACCTTCGTCTCTTATTCCTTTCTGCACGGCGACTGGGTTCATCTGGGCGTGAACCTGATCTGGTTTCTCGCGTTCGGCAGCGCGGTCGCATGGCGCTTCGGGACAACGCGGTTTCTCGTTTTCTGCGCGGTGACGGCTGCGGCGGGTGCGGCGGTGCATCTCCTGTTTCACTTTGGCGATATCGCTCCGCTGGTCGGCGCGTCGGCTGCGATTTCAGGCGCGATGGCGGCGGCGGTGCGCTTTGCTTTCGAAGCGGGCGGCCCGTTGGGCGCCTGGCGCAACTCGGGGCCGGAAGCGTTTCGCATTCCAGCATCGCCGTTGCTGGCTTCGCTGCGTAATACACAGGTTCTCGTGTTTCTCGGAGTGTGGTTTGCGCTGAATTTGCTGTTCGGTCTGACCAGCGCGATTACGAACCTCTCCGAAGGTTCGGTGGCATGGCAGGCGCACGTCGGCGGCTTTCTTGCAGGGTTGCTGCTATTTCCGCTGTTCGACCCGATCCGGCGGCCGACTCTGCACTAGAATTCGTCGCTGCATCGCAACTTGCGGTGCAACCAAAATCGACCAATCATTGTTGTCTGTCGGCCCCGCATAACCGGAGGACTCGATGACCGTTCGCAAGATCCTGAATCTCAAAGGCTCCGACGTGATGACCATCGCGCCGGAGAAAAAGCTGCTTGAGGCCATTGCGCTTCTGACCAAGCACCGCATCGGCGCGCTGATCGTAACCGGCAAGAACAACGAAGTGGTGGGTGTGCTTTCCGAGCGCGATATTGTTCGTCTGCTTTCGAACAAGGACGCAAACCGGTTCGAGAATTCGGTTTCTTCGGCAATGACCGCGCCGGTCAAAAGCTGCAAGCCCGACGATACCATCCAGCAGATCATGCAGGTGATGACGGCGGGGCGGTTCCGTCATATGCCGGTCGTCGAGAACGGCAAGCTGGCCGGCGTCATCTCCATCGGCGACGTCGTGAAACTTCGCCTCGAAGAGATGGAGCGCGAGAGCGAGCACCTCAAAGAGTATATTGCGACCGCTTGAGAGTTACGCGCTTAGCGCTGCGACTGCTTCGGCAATATCAGCGAGCGCACGCTCGGCGGCTTCTTCGCCGGCCTTGATCGCTTCTTCGGCGCGATAGAATTCGAACAGGCCGATGCCGTTGAGACGCGGCGAGATCATCACGTCCGGCGGATCGCCGGCAAGCCGCGAGCGCGAGATGCGGTCCTGCGTGATGTTGAAGGCGTCCATCATCACGGTCGAGATACCGCGCGGGCCGTCGCTTGGCGTTTGCACGCGCCGGCGCGGTAAGCCAAAAATGTTTCCGAACAAATGACGCGGCTTGGTTGCCGGGGCGGGAAGCGGCGCTTCTTCAGGTTCGACCGCCGGCCCGCTGCCCTGAATGACGGTGCCTTTGCCGAAAACATCGGAATGCAGGTTGACGGCAATTACAACGCGCGCACCGAGCGCGCGTGCAGCCGAGACCGGAATCGGATTGACCAGCGCGCCGTCGGCGAGCCAGCGCCCGCCGAGCTTGATCGGCGTGAAGATACCGGGAAGGGCGTAGCTTGCGCGCATCGACTGAATGAGATTGCCGCGCGTCAGCCAGATTTCGTGACCCGAAGAGAGCTCGGTCGCAATCGCTGCATACTTGACCGGCAGATCCTCGATCATCGACTCGCCGAAATTCAACTCAAGCAGCTTCGCAAGACGGCCGCCGGAAATCAGACCGTTGCCGCCGATGCGCCAATCCAGAAAACCGAACATTCGCCGCTTGGTCATCGAGCGCGCGAAATCTTCGAGCTGGTCGAGCCGGTTCGCAGCCCATGCACCACCCGCCAGCGCCCCCATCGAGGTGCCTGCGATCACATCCGGACGGATGCCGGCCTTTTCGAGCACGCGCAGAACGCCGATGTGCGCCCAGCCGCGCGCAGCACCACCGCCGAAGGCAAGGCCAATACGCGGGCCCGCGGTCTTCGGCTCGTGACGATCGACCGGGACGTTCTGGTTAGGCTGTTCGGGAGATTTGCGGTTGAAGACATTCAAGAACATGGCTGCTATCCAAAACGCGGTACTCGGTCGTGAAGTTCCTGCAAGCGCTTGTGGAATCGTCGCTGCATCGCAGCGATGTAAGAACAAAACTTGTCAGGATCGCGTCATAAATCGCTGGGCTTTAGTCGAAGGTTAGCGCGGTATTGCCGCCACCGAGCGGGATCGCACGATAGAAGCAGGAGCGGCGGCCGGTATGGCAGCTCTTGCCGTCCCCGGTGACGCTTACCTTCAGAAGCACCGCGTCCTGATCGCAATCAACTTTCATTTCGGAAACGCGCAAGACGTTGCCGCTGCTCTCGCCCTTCTTCCAGAGGCTTTTGCGCGAGCGCGACCAGAACCAGCCTTCGCGTGTCTCGATGGTGCGCTTCAGCGCTTCCTCGTTCATGTGCGCAAGCATCAGCACTTCGCCGGTGGCCTCATCGGCGACGATCGCGGAGATCAGTCCGTTCGCGTCGAAGCGGGGGTTAAGGCTGCTGCCTTCTTCGAGTTCTTTGTCGTGCATCGGAATCGTCCTTAGGGTCGTATTCGTGTTGCTTTTTATCCGGGCATGATCTTACCCGAAAACCGGAAACCACTTTTCGGGATCATGCCCTTGCCCAAAAGAAAACGGGCCCGCGAACGGGCCCGTCAATCTTTGGCTTGCGCTCGGCTTAGTCCCTGCGGCTGCCGCGCACCAGCGTGAAGAAGCGGACCTGCTCGGCCGGATCGTCGCGGAAGACGCCGGTGAACTGGGTCGTGACGGTCGATACGCCCTGGCGCTGTACGCCGCGCATCGCCATGCACATATGCTCGGCTTCGATCATTACGGCGCAACCGCGCGGCTTCAGGTGCTCGTCGATCGCATCGGTGATCTGCGAGGTAAGGTGTTCCTGCGTCTGCAACCGGCGGCCGAAGATCTCGATCAGGCGCGAGAACTTCGAGAGGCCGACCACGCGCTCGACCGGGAAGTACGCGATATGCGCCTTGCCGATCATTGGCATGATGTGGTGCTCGCAGTGCGAGTGAAACGGAATGTCGCGCACGACGACGAGATCGTCGAAGGTGCCGATTTCACCGAAGGTACGGCCAAGAATTTCTTCCGGGGTCTCTCCGTAACCGCCGAATACTTGCTCGTACGCCTTCACCATGCGGCGCGGCGTGTCGAGCAGGCCTTCACGGTTCGGGTTGTCGCCGGTCCAGGCGATCAACGTACGCGCAGCGGCCTCCGCCTCTTCACGAGACGGGCGCTTTACCGGGCTTAATTCGGGTGCTGCATCCGGCTGCTTGTGCAGCGACGTGACGACGGCATCCATCTTGGTCTTCTCCATGTACCGGTCGACGCCCGTCGTCCGGCTTAATTTGCGTTTTGCAGTCCGGCCTCCGGGCGGAGGGGCGGCTATGCAGGAGGCACATTTCTTCCCAGCAGCCGGGCGCCTTCCAACCCGACCATTCCGGTCCCATATTTCCGGGGAATAAGACTTGCGAACGACGCCTCTGTGGCAGTTTCCCGAAAACCTTCCACCTTCTGACGGGTGGCAAGCACTCGTGAAAACATGCACCCCCGTACATTAGTTCCCGCAAGTCGTATGTAAATCTGGTGTTGGATTGCGGCAAATTCGCGGAGTAAGGCTAAGACCCCATCATGCTGAACGATGTCTATAACCGCCGTATCCTGGAGCTGGCTGCCGATATCCCGAGGGGCGGCAGGCTGCCGCATCCGGATGCCTCCGCCACCGCCCATTCCAAGCTGTGCGGGTCGACGGTCACCATCGACCTGGCCATGACAGGGGGGCGGGTTACCGACTTCGCCCATGACGTCCGGGCCTGCGCGCTGGGGCAGGCGTCGTCTTCGATTATGGCCCGGAATATCGTGGGATCGGATGCTTCCGAGCTTCGCGCAGTGCGTGAGCAGATGTACCGGATGCTCAAAGAAAATGGCCCGGTACCGGCGGGTAAATGGGCCGACCTAGCCGTGCTCGAGCCGGTTCGGGACTACAAGGCACGTCACGCCTCGACGTTGCTTACCTTCGACGCAGTGGTCGATGCCATAGGCCAAATCGAGAAGGCAAAGGGCGCGAAATAGCCTTGGCTATTGCGCTGCGACGTTACCGGGCGAAATGTAATTTGATGAACGGTAGCCACCCCGACTGCAGCCACGGAGCCAAGGAGCAGGGCTTTCCCTTGCGCTGGAGCCAGCCGGTTGCCTCCGGAATGCGGCTCCTCGTCCTTGGCTATCGCTACAGCTTGTCGATGCTGATCGGGCGGACCTGCCGGCACCTGCCGACCTGTTCGGAATATGCCGACGAGGCGCTGGCAAGGCACGGAGCTTGGGCCGGCGGCTGGATGACGTTCGCGCGCTTCTGCCGCTGCGGGCCGTTCGGAACGTCGGGATTGGATTTTGTGCCTTCGGCTTTACCGGCAAGCGCGCGCTGGTATATGCCGTGGCGCTACGGACGCTGGCGCGGAACGAAC
The DNA here is from genome assembly GCA_001464215.1 of Rhizobiales bacterium Ga0077548. Classification (GTDB taxonomy): domain Bacteria; phylum Pseudomonadota; class Alphaproteobacteria; order Rhizobiales; family Xanthobacteraceae. Next base: position 40,362 of record LNEZ01000052.1, read on the forward strand.
GAGTCGCCGCCAGCCCAATAAATTAATCGCTTACCTGCCTGGTTTGCAGGAGTGAGCAGGAGGACATGATGGTCACACTGACCTTTCCCGACGGCGCACGCCGCGAATTTCAAAACGGAATCTCCGGCCTCGACATTGCGAAAGGCATTTCGCCTTCGCTCGCCAAGCGCACTGTTGCCATGGCGCTCGATGGCGAGGTTATGGACCTTACCGATCCGATCAACCGCGATGCCAGGATCGAATTCGTCTCACGCGACGATCCGCGCGCAATCGAATTGATCCGCCACGACGCGGCACACGTGATGGCGGAAGCCGTGCAGGAGTTGTTTCCCGGCACGCAGGTGACCATCGGCCCGTCGATCGAGAACGGTTTTTACTACGACTTCTTCCGCAACCAGCCGTTCACGCCGGAAGATTTCCCCGCGATCGAAAAGAAGATGAAAGAGATCATCGCGCGGGACAAACCGTTCACGAAGGAAGTCTGGACGCGCGATCAGGCGAAGAAGGTCTTCAAGGACAAAGGCGAGAATTTCAAAGTTGAACTGGTCGAAAGTATTCCCGCCGATCAGGATCTGAAGATCTATAAGCAGGGCGAATGGTTCGATCTATGCCGCGGCCCGCATATGCCTTCGACCGGGAAGGTCGGCAATGCCTTCAAGCTGATGAAAGTCGCGGGCGCGTATTGGCGCGGTGACGCGACGAAGCCGATGCTGACGCGCATTTACGGCACCGCGTGGCCGGATCAGAAGCAGTTAGATGATTACATTCACCGTCTCGAGGAGGCGGAGAAGCGCGACCACCGTAAAC
>LNEZ01000053.1 GCA_001464215.1 Rhizobiales bacterium Ga0077548
GTCGGGGCTGCCCGGAGGGCCGCCCTGCAACTTGCCGCCCTGGTCGATGAAGATTTCGGAGCACGGACCGCAGGGACCGGTATCGCCCATCGCCCAGAAGTTATCGGACGTCGGAATGCGGATGATGCGGCTGTCCGGCAGGCCCGCGATCTTCTTCCAGAGATTAAAGGCCTCGTCGTCGGTGTGATAAACGGTGACGAGCAGCTTATCCTTCGGTAGGTCGAAGTTCTTGGTGCAGAGGTTCCACGCCAGCTCGATCGCGCGATCCTTGAAGTAATCGCCGAACGAGAAATTGCCGAGCATCTCGAAGAATGTGTGATGGCGCGCAGTATAGCCGACGTTATCGAGGTCGTTGTGCTTGCCGCCGGCGCGCACGCATTTCTGCGAGGTCGTCGCCTTGTTGTAGGGCCGCTTCTCGACGCCGGTGAAGACGTTCTTGAACTGCACCATGCCCGCGTTGGTGAACATGAGCGTCGGGTCGTTGCGCGGCACCAGCGGCGACGACGGCTGGATTTCGTGCCCCGCTTTCGCGAAGTACCCAAGAAAGCTCGACCGGATTTCGTTGACGCCGCTCATGATTTTAGGCTGACCGCAAAAGGACTTGTGGGGCAAGTTCTCTAGCCGAGGCGGCCGTTCCGGTCGAGCGGAACCGAGACCCGAGCGCGGCCGAGCCGGATGCGCGGCAAAAGGCGCCGATCAGGTCTGAAAAGGAGCGACGCGGTCCCTTGGCCAGGGCGGGGAAGCCTTCTGCCAAGGGGACCGCGTCCCGAACCGGATCGCCGAGGCGAGGCGTCCGGGCATTTCCGAGGCCAAATGCTTCCCTCGAGATTTCAGCCTTCCACGGGCACGCGGGCATACGCGATATGTGGCGGCGGCTACGCCGCCCGGCCGAGACGGGCAATGAACCCGGCCGGAGCGGCTAAATCTTCAGGCAAGCAGCGGCAGGGCTAAATCAGGCCTCGGCTGCTTTGTCGGCGTCGTCCTCGGAGTCCGAGTCTTCCGCCTGATCCAGAATTTGTTCGGCTACCAAGCCGGAGTTCGCGCGCACCGCGGCTTCGATCGCAGCCACGATGGCCGGATTCTCTTTCAGGAACGCTTTCGAGTTCTCGCGTCCCTGCCCGAGACGCTGGCTATCGTAAGAGAACCAGGCACCGGATTTTTCGACCACGCCGGCTTTCACGCCGAGATCGATGATCTCGCCCATCTTGGAGACGCCCTCGCCGTACATGATGTCGAATTCGACCTGCTTGAACGGCGGCGCCACTTTGTTTTTGACGACCTTCACGCGCGTCTGGTTGCCGATCACTTCGTCGCGTTCCTTGATCGCGCCGATGCGGCGGATGTCGAGACGGACGGAGGCATAAAACTTCAGCGCGTTGCCGCCGGTGGTGGTTTCTGGCGAGCCGTACATGACGCCGATCTTCATGCGGATCTGGTTGATGAAGATCACCATCGTGTTCGACTTGGAGATGGAGCCGGTGAGCTTGCGGAGCGCCTGACTCATGAGGCGAGCCTGGCTGCCGGGCTGCACGTCACCCATCTCGCCGTCGAGTTCGGCCCGGGGCACAAGGGCCGCCACCGAGTCGACCACCAGAATGTCGATTGCGCCGGACCGCACGAGCGTGTCGGCGATCTCGAGCGCCTGCTCGCCGGTGTCCGGCTGCGAAACCAGAAGATTTTCGATGTCGACGCCGAGCTTCTTGGCATAGATCGTATCGAGCGCGTGTTCCGCGTCGATGAAGGCGCAAGTGCCGCCGAGCTTCTGCCCTTCGGCCACGGTGTGGAGCGCGAGCGTGGTTTTACCCGACGACTCCGGTCCGTAGATTTCGATGACACGGCCGCGCGGCAAGCCGCCGACGCCGAGCGCGATGTCGAGGCCGAGCGAGCCGGTCGAGACGACCTGAATGCCAGCGGGCTTCTCGTTTTTCCCGAGCTTCATGATCGAGCCCTTGCCGAAGGCGCGCTCGATCTGAGACAGGGCGGCGTCTAACGCCTTTGATTTGTCCACGGAATTGCCTTCTACGACTCGGAGGTGGGCTGAAGAAGCTGACATAACACGGGTCTCCCGGTGCGCCTCGAGGCCTGCCGCCTCGGGGGTCCCGGCCCTCTGGAACGGAACAAGGACAATGTACCTTGTTTGTTCTCTGTTCGCAATACGTTCTAATGGGGTTGTTGAGGGCTAAGTACCCCTATGGTTAGCGGATTCTTAATACGCCGGGGGCTGAAGCGCATAATGAGCCACGCCAAACAGCCAAGGCGCTGCTGACCCGATTCTTTCGCGCCCTCACCGCCCCAGCATCATCTTTGATACGTTCTCCGCGATCATCATGACCGGGGCGTTGGTGTTGCCCGCGATGATCGAGGGCATGATCGAGGCGTCCACCACGCGCAACCCCTCTACCCCGCGCACTTGCGCTTGCGGATCGACCACGGACGCTTCGTCCTGTCCCATCCGGCAGGTGCCGACCGGGTGATAAATCGTCTCCGCCCGCGCGCGGATATCCGCGATCAGCGTATCGTCCGACTGCACCTGCGGACCCGGCAGCAGTTCGGCCTTGATGTGCCGCTTCATCGCGGGCGCTTCCAGCACGCGCCGCGCGATTTTCAGTCCGTTCAGCAACACGCCTAGGTCATCGGGATGGCTCAGGTAATTCGCTTCGATGCGCGGCGGCGCAAGAGGATTACTGCTCGCAAGCCCGATACGCCCGCGGCTTTTTTGGAAGCAGATCGCAGACGTGCAGCGTCACGCCATAGCCGAAGGAGGTCTTGCGTCCGTGATCGCGCATAAGCGCCGGCAGAAAATGGAATTGCAGGTTGGGCCGCTCGCGCAACGGATCCGATTTCACGAAGCCGCCGGCTTCCGCGACATTGGAAGTGAGTTCGCCTTTCTTGTGCCGCGCATAGGCCCAGGCAGAGCGGATCATGCGCGGCAGCAAACCCGGCGCGACACCGATCGCCTCGCGGCCTCGCGTCGCAGCCAGCACGCCGATGTCGAGATGATCGGCGAGATTGGCGCCGACCTCGCGCGCGTCATACACGACTTCGATGCCGTGACGCGTTAGCGCCTCGCCCGGCCCGATGCCGGAGAGCATCAAGAGCTGGGGCGAGTTAACAGCACCCCCGCAGATGATCACCTCGCCACCCGGATTCAATTTCAGCTCGCGCCCCCGCAAACGTAAACCGATTGCGCGGCGATTTTTGATATTCACGCGCTCGACGAGCGCTCCGGTTTCGATCGTGAGATTCTTGCGATCGCGCACCGGATCGAGAAACGCACGCGCGCTGGAGAAGCGTCGGCCATTCTTCTGCGTCACCTGATAAAGCCCGACACCTTCATGGCTTGCCGCGTTGAAATCGGCGTTCTCCGGAAACTGACATTCAATCCCTGCCTGCACGAATGCGTGCGACAGCGGATTGGGATGCACGAGGTTAGAAACCGTAAGCGGCCCTTGCGTGCCGTGATGCACGCCGGAAATCGCAACATTGCCTTCCATCGCGAGAAAGATTTCGCGAACACGCTGCCAACTCCACGTTGAGCCTGCGGCCTGCGCCCAGCCTTCATAATCCGCCGGGTGTCCGCGCATATAGATCATCGCGTTCACGGAGCTTGAGCCGCCGAGCGTCTTGCCGCGCGGCCAGTAAAGCCTGCGGTTGTTTAGCTCACGCTCCGGTTCGGTGTTGAAGTCCCATTTGATACCGCGCGCGCGCGCGAGCAGCGCAAGCCCCAGCGGAATATGGATCAGCGGACTTTTGTCGGGCGGCCCCGCCTCGACGAGACAGACGCGCTTGTCAGCATTTTCGGACAAGCGGTTCGCCATCACGCAACCGGCCGAGCCCGCGCCCACAATAATGTAGTCGAACATGGTCAGCCCAAAAGACGCTTGGCGAAACCGATCAGCCGCCCCGCCAGCCCATCATAAGGAGGGAATACCAGCGGCAGCGCCGAGAAGCGGTTGCACAACAATGCGCGCTCGTGGCTGAAGGCGCGGAAACCCTCGTAACCGTGCGCGGAACCGATACCGGAGTTGTTCACCCCGCCGAACGGCAACCCGGAATGGCTGTATTGCAGCACCGTGAGGTTCACCCCGGCGCCTCCGGAAGAAGTCGCGGCAAGGATGTGATCGACCCGCGCCTTGTCGCGGTCGAAGATATAAAGCGAGAGCGGCTTCGGCCGTGCATTGATGCGCGCGAGCACGGTCTCGATGTCGTCATAGGTCATGACCGGCAGCACCGGCCCGAAGATTTCCTCGCGATCGATTTCCATTTCCGGCGTGATCGCCTCGATCAGCGTAGGCTCGATCGCGCGACCCTGCGCGCTGCCGCCAGAAAGCACCTTTGCACCTTTGGCTTTCGCATCGTCGAGCAGACCGGCAAGCCGCCGCGCGTGATGATCGTTCACGATCTTCGCAAGATGCGGGCTCTCGGCACCGCTGCCGTAAGCCTTGGCAATGCGCGCACGAAGTGCTGCGAGAAAACGCTCCTTCACCGCAGAATGAACGAAAAGATGGTCCGGCGCGATGCAGGTCTGTCCCGCGTTGATAAATTTGCCGAACGCAATCCATTTCGCGGCAAGTTCGATATCCGCATCCGGGCCGACGATGGTCGGCGACTTGCCGCCGAGTTCCAGCGTGACCGAGGCGAGGTGCTTCGACGCCGCTTCCATCACGACCCTGCCGACGGCGGGGCTTCCCGTGAAGAAGATATGATCGAAGGGAAGCGCAAGTAATACCTGCGACACGTCCTTGCCGCCTTCGATGACGGCCACGAGATCGGGCGGAAAAGTCTCCGCGATTATCCGCGCGATCAGCGCCGAGGTTGCGGGCGTCATCTCGGACGGCTTCAGGATTGCGCTGTTACCTGCAGCGAGACACGACACCAGCGGTCCGAGCGCAAGATTGAACGGATAATTCCACGGCGAAATGATCAGGCAGACGCCGCCCGCCTGCGGCACCACTCGGGCAGAAGTGCCGAGCGTCGTGAGCGACGGCAGATGCCGCGTAGGCCGCATCCAGCCGCGCAGATGCCGCAGTGTGTGACGGATTTCCTGCGTCACCGGCAGGATTTCGGAGAGGATGACTTCGGCTTCGGGTTTCCCAAAATCGGATTTCAGCGCCGCAAAGATCACAGCGTCATTTTTACGAATGGCGCGGGATAGATTTTTTAGCGCTTCGCGGCGCTCAGCGAGCCCGAAAGTAAGCCGCCGCTCCTCGACCTTCGCGCGTTGTGCTGCGAAGGCTGAATTGATGGCATCGCTTACGCTCGCACTATCCATGACGATCGCTCCTCGGCTAAGACACGATTCTACTTATTCGGCAGCCGGTCAAATGCCGGTATCCCCTCCGCAATCAGGTGAAACGGCTGTTTCTCGCTGGTGTAGATCGCAATCTTCGGCCCACCGTAACCAGTCGCCGGGTCATCGAGCGTTCCGGCTTTCAGCACGAGCTGCTCCAGCCCCGGCCTGCGCGTCAGGATATGCGTCCCACAGTCGGCGCAGAATTCGCGCGTGACGGCGTTCGGAAGATCTTTGCGCTTGAACTGCTTCGGCGCGCCCTTGGTATATGCGAAACCTTCCGGCGGCATCAGCATGAACATATTTGGGGCGCCGCCCGAAATATGCGTACACGCGCGGCAATGGCATTGCGCCTTCAACACCGGCGTACCTTCGGCTGAATAGCGAAGCGCGCCGCAATAGCATCCGCCTTCGAGTTTCATCGTTCTCCCCTATTTCTTGAACGCCAACGTATCGACGATTGCAATCGTCGCAAGCGCGGTCGCGGTCTGCTTCTCTTTTCCGTCTTTTACGATGAACACGTCCGCGGAAACGGTCGTCAGCATATTCCCTGGCTTCACGACGCGAGCGCGGCAGATCAGTTTCTCGCCGACAGCCGGCGACAAGAAATTCAGCGAGAAGCCGGCAGTGAGTGGGTTGCGGCCTTCCTTGCATAGGGTGCCGGCCGCGATAGTTGTCGCGTTATCGACGAGATAGGCAGTGACGCCGCCGTGGAAGAAGCCGTGCTGTTGCAAAAGCTCTGGCTTTGATTCGACCGACAGCACGCAGAGGCCGCTTTGCAGATCGTCGAGTTTGGCCCCGAGATGCCTGGTGAAGCCCTGAATCGCCACCGCTTTCCGGATACGCTCGTTATTTCGCTCGAAATCCTCGTTCATGATCGCCCTGCTTGCGTGCTCGTGAAAGACGTCTCGTCTCCCCCGCGCTATGATTGCTCGCAACCCAAAGGATTGAAAGCAAATGCGCGCCAAGCTGCTCTGCGCTTTTCTTCTGACTGCGCTGACCGCGATTGCCGCTACGTCACCCGTTTCCGCGCAGCAGAACACCTCCCAGTACACTTCGATCGCGACCAAGGGCTGCCAGAAGTTCGAAACCGTAAAGGTCTCGGGCGACGAGATCGCAGCGAGTTTCGATTGCCGCGGCCTGTCCGGCTATGCGGTCGTGGTCGGCGAGGACGACCTGCGCACCACCGTCGCGATCGGCTTCAACCGGATGCACGCAAAAGACCAGCCCTCCTTCGGACAGGGCTTCGCGCCGTTCAATTCGGTACACCACAATCTGGAGTGGCGCCTCGACGCCAAGACGAGAAAGCCTTTCGCCACGATCCAGCGCTGGTTCATCGCGGACAACGCCGATCTCAACAAGGACAGCCGCCCCAAAACCGTCGGACTTCTTGTGGTGACCCGGACACCGCCGGGCGCTTCGTGCCACGTCGCCTATATCGACGTGCGTGCGAACGAAAATCCGAACGCACTCGCGCGAGACACCACCGACGAGCTTGCACATAAGTTCGACTGCAAGAAAGACAAAGTGCACATCATCGGCAACAAGTGCCGCGCCGCGGAACTCGCCGCGCCGAAATAATCTGAGGAACCATCGTCCGGTTACGCACTTTTCCTTTTGTGCAAACCGACAGGAGAGGTTCCATGCGCAAGTTCATTATTGCCGGCGCGATGCTCGCCGTTTCCGCGGCGGCAGTATCCGCCCAAACCACCATCGTCGAAGAGCGCTATTACGTGATTCAGGACCCGGCGACGAAACGCTGCACCTATGTCAGCGAACGTCCGTCAACGGGTGTCGTACTCGATCTCGGCATTTTCCGCACCCGCGCGGAAGCCGAACTCGGCGCCCGCAAATCCAAAGTCTGCGTTTACGAATAAGCCTGAAGTTCGCCAAAGATAAGCGAAAGGCCTCCCCGCGGAGGCTTTTCGTGCTGCGTTATGCGGACTCGGACAGCTTTTCTTTTTTCATGACGCGCTCGCGAAGCACCTCCGGCAGCGGCGTCGATTTATGCACAGCCTGATCCGCGTTGACCCAGACCACTTCGCCGGTCGCCCGCACATCGTGTTCGCCTTTGCCGAACAACGCGAACTTGAACGTCATCGACGAGCGGCCGAGCTTTTCGATCTTCGTGCCGATCTCGACCTGTTCGTCGTAGCGCACGGCGGCCGCGTATTCGACCAGCGCGCGGACGGTGTGAAAATCCGTGTTGTGCTTCGTTTTCTCCCCTACCCAGTCGAACGGCAGGTCGCGCAAATATTCGACGATGCAGGTATCGAAATAGGCGAGATAATTCGCGTTGAACAAAATGCCCTGCGCGTCGGCTTCGTAGTAGCGGACACGGAACGGCGTGAAATGCCAGAAGTCAGAGCGCTGCATAAACTTGTCTTAGCGGAAGTTCAAAACTTTTCAATCCACGGCCGCAGATCCATTTCATGCGTCCAGGCACTGCGGTGCTGGTTATGAAGATACCAGTAGTTCTCCGCGATCTGATCCGGATCGAGAATGCCGTCTTCCGCTTTCAGCTTGTAGCGCTCCGGAAACATCTCGCGGATAAAGGCGGTGTCGATTGCGCCATCGATGATGGTATGCGCGACATGAATGCCTTCCGGCCCAAGCTCGCGCGCCATGCTTTGCGCGACCGCGCGCAGCGCGTGCTTCCCGGCGGAAAAAGCTGAGAAGCCGGAAGCGCCGCGAACGCTCGCGGTGGCGCCCGTGAAAATGATCGTGCCGCGCTTGCGAGGGACCATGACTTTCGCGGCTTCCCGGCCCATGAGAAAACCGCCGAGGCAGGCCATCTCCCAGACTTTGAAGAATACGCGCGAGGTCGTCTCGCGGATCGGAAAGCGCACATTCGCGCCAATGTTGTAGACCGCTACTTCGATGGTTCCGATATCGCGCTCGATTTCCTCGAACAGCGCCTGCACTTGTTCTTCCTTGCGGGCATCCGTGCCGAAGCCGCGCGCCTTGCCGCCTTCGGCAACGATGTGCTGCACCAGCGGCGTGAGCTTGTCGGCGTGACGGCGCGTGACGCAGGCGACATAGCCTTCTTTCGCGAAGCGCCGCGCAATCGCGCCGCCGGTCGCATCTCCGGCGCCGATCACCAGCGCGACTTTATCAGCCATGTTTCCTCCCGCTCGTTCTTGACAGGGTGAGAGGGCCGCCGGAACCTGTCAACAAAAGCGCACTCAAAACAGCCATGTTCAAAACAGCTATGCGCGAATGCGGGAGGAAGCCATGAAGAAAGTGGAGTTCTTTTTCGATTTCGGCAGCCCGACCACCTATCTCGCGCATACCCAGATGCCGGGCCTAGCCAAACGCACCGGCGCGGAAGTCGTCTACCGGCCGATGCTGCTTGGCGGTGTCTTCAAGGCGACCGGCAACCAGTCGCCGGCGATGATCGCCGCCAAATCCAAATGGATGGACGGCGACCTCAAGGCTTTCGCGAAGCGCTATGGCGTTCCTTACACACGTAACCCGTGGTTTCCGGTGAACACGATGATATTGATGCGCGGCGCGATTGCGATGCAAAAGGAAGGACGCTTCGCATCTTACGCCGACGCGATCTTCCATGCGATGTGGGTCGAGCCGCAGAACATGAACGATCCGCAGGTCGTAGGCGCAGTGCTCGCGAAAGCCGGCTTCGAGCCGAAGCATTTGCTCGCCGCAATCGAACATCAACCTGTGAAAGATGAGCTGCGCGCAAATACAGAGGAAGCGGTTTCGCGCGGCGTCTTCGGCGCGCCGACATTCTTTATCGGCGATAGAATGATATTTGGACAGGACCGTCTGGATTTCGTCGAGGAAGCGCTGCGCAGTCAGAACCAGATGTAATAAGAACTAATCAAAGCCATGCAAAAACGACCGCACTCATCGGAACAGGCGTTTTCCTGATTCTGGTTCCCGGCGTCATGGCGGGACTTGTGCCATGGTGGATTTCGCGATGGGAGTTTCAGATTACGTTCGCCGGAATGAGCATGGCGAGGTATCTCGGAGCGGCACTGATCGCTGCAGGCATATCTGGGCTTGCGGACTCGTTTTTGCGATTTGCCTTGCAAGGGCTTGGTACTCCGGCGCCGATAGCCCCCACGCGCCACCTCATCGTTACCGGTCTTTACCGTTACGTGCGCAATCCAATGTATGTCGCAGTTGCCGCTATCATTCTTGGTCAAGCGTTGCTGTTCGGCGATTGGCGCCTATTCGTGTATGGCGCGCTATTCTGCCTCGTATGTCATCTTTTCATCATAGCTTACGAGGAGCCAACGCTTCAAAAGTCGTTCGGACCGGAATACGAATTATTTCAAGCCAATGTGCCGCGCTGGATTCCGCGGCTAACCGCTTGGCATAAGGAATAGTCGCAGTCAGTTCTGCTGCAACTCTTCCTTGATCGCGTTGACGAGCCCCTTCAGATCGAACGGCTTCGGCAGGAAGGTGAATTCTTCGCCCGGCAGTTGATCGGCAAGTCCTTCCGAATAGCCGGACGCAAAGATGATTTTCGTCTTCTTCAAATTCGCCTTACGCATTTCCTTGAACATCGTCGGCCCGTCCATCACCGGCATCATCACGTCGGATACGATGATGTCGATATTGCCGTCCTCTTTCTTCGCGATCTCAAGCCCCTCTTCGCCGTCGGCGGCTTCAAGCACGGTGAAGCCGCGCTGCGTCAGCGCGATTACGGCCGCGCGCCTAACCGTGTTTTCGTCTTCGACCAAGAGTACCGTGCCGCGCCCGGTGACCTTGACGGGTTTAGATTCCGCAACCTTCGCTTTTTCCGCTTCGCTCACGGCAGCGAGCTCCGCTTCCGTCGGAATATAGCGCGGTAGGAAGATGCGGAACGTCGCACCCTTCCCAAGTTCGCTGTCGACATAGATGAAGCCGCCAGACTGTTTCACGATGCCGTAAATCGCCGCTAGACCTAGGCCGGTGCCCTTGTTCTTTTCCTTGGTCGTGAAGAACGGCTCGAAAATCTTGCCGATGATGTCCGGCGCAATACCGGAGCCGGTATCGGCGACCTCAAGCATCACATATTCGGCGGCGGACATACCTTCGTATTTGAACTTCCGCGATTCCTCCGCTGAAATATTCGCGGTGCGGATTTTCAACGTGCCGCCGTTCGGCATCGCGTCGCGGGCATTGGTCGCGAGATTCAAAATGACGCGCTCGAGCTGAACGGTATCGGCCTTCACCAGCCAAAGCTCGCGGGCGTAGTTCGTTTCGATCTTTACCTTCTCGCTCGCAACCCGGCGCATCAACCCGTTCGCAAGATCGGAAATCACTTCACCGAGATGCACTACCTGCGGCACCAGCGTCTCGCGCCGCGCGAATGCAAGCAACTGCCGCACAAGGCCTGCGCCGCGATGCACGTCGTGCTTGATCTGGTTCAGTTCCTGGAAACCCGGATCGGTCGGACGCACCCGCACCAGGAGCAGGTCGGTATTCATGTTGACCGCTGTCAGCGCATTGTTGAAGTCGTGCGCAATGAAGCCCGCAAACTCGCCGATGGCCTGCATCTTCTGCGCTTGCGCGAACGAGAATTCGAGCTTTTTCTCTTCGCTGGTATCGATCGCATGAACGATCGCGACCTCGCCGCCCTCGGCCGTGCCGTCCTCGACCGGCGTCACAAAGAAGCGCGCGAAACTGCGCTCCTTGCCCTCAAGCGGCAATTCGACTTCGTGCGGGGCGGTCTTGCCTTCGACCACGCCGCGCAGAACGGATTCCAGTTTTGTGCGGTCGTCTTTTGCGACGAATGAAAACACCGTCTGCCGCGCACCCTTCTCGTCCGCGGCGGGACCGAACAGCCGGGCGAAGGTCGCATTGGAATTCAGGACGCGGCCAGCGCTGTCCACGGTCGCAATCGCCGCCGGAGAATTGTGGAAGAAACGCGCGAACCGGATTTCCGCCGCGCGCAATGCGTCCGGCTTGTCGTCCGTCTTCGCGCGAGACAACACCAAGGTGCGCGATGCACCGGGCGTTCCGTCGGATGCGAACGCCACGCGATGCATGAGCCGCACCGGCAGACTGGTGCCGTTCTTCTTGCGAAGATCGAGATCGAGCACTTCGGTGCGCACTTCACCCGGCGCCGGCGAAAGATTGGTGAGCAGTGCCGCGCTCGTGCCCTGCACGAGATCGGTGATCTTCAATCCATCCGCGCCGATTTCGGCGATGTCATAACCGAGCCAGGCAGCCAGCGTGGTGTTCAGGTAACTGACCCGCCCCTGTGCGTCGGATGAGAAGAACCCCGCAGGCGCATGGTCGAGAAAGTCGATTGCGTGTTGCAGCGACTGGAACGTGCTTTCCTGCTTTTCGCGGTCACGTGTGACGTCTGCAATCGTCCAGGCCGCGGTCTTCGCATTGCGCCCTTTCGTGCCGAGCGGGCGCGAGCGGATACGAAACCATCTGGCCCCGCTGCCGTCTGCATTCGGCACGCGAATTTCTTCCGCGTGCGAACGCCCCGACTGCACAGCCTGCGCCAAGCGATAAATCGCATCCGCGACGGTCGGATCGCTGGTGAACAGCCGCTCCACCGGGCGCACATCGTCGGGATGCGCAGCGCCTGTCAGTTCGAGATAGGCGCGGTTCGCATAGAGTACGCGGCCCGAAGGATCGACGATCGAGACGCCTTCGCTCCCACTGTCCGCGAGCGTTTTCGTAAGGTCGTTGCGGTTCGCGCGGCCGGCAAACTCGATGACGCCGGACGCATAAGAGAAGAGTGCGAACACGCCGATCACGGCGAGCGCCGCCAGCACTGCGATGATGTAGGGGTCGGCTTGGTCGCGGCCGAGGAAGAGAAGAAATACGGCGGTCGAAACCAACGCGAAGGCAACGACGATCACAAGCCCGACCGAGCCCGTGGCCGGGATGCGATCGACTCCCGCCTGTTCGTCGTCGTGAGGCGTCATTGGCGCCGTCTCCCGCGAATAAGCATTATCCGCCGTAATGGTTTGCCTGAGAACCTCTTCGCTCCGCAAGTTTAACTCCTAAGGCCGCCGCCGCGAACGGAATTGCGCAGTTTCATGACGTAGCCGATGACTTCGGCCACAGCCTTGTAGTGCTCGACCGGCACTTCCTGCTCGATTTCAACGGATTTAAAGAGCGCGCGGGCGAGCGGCGGGTTCTGCACCACCGGCACCCCGTGCCGGTACGCGACTTCGCGGATCTTGAGCGCGATGTTGTCCTGGCCCTTGGCGACGCAGATCGGCGCACCCATACCCTGCTCGTATTTGAGTGCGACAGCAAAATGGGTCGGGTTCATCACCACCACGGTCGCTTCGGGAACTTCCGACATCATGCGCTTGCGCGAGCGCGACTGGCGGATCTGACGGAGCTTTGCCTTGATCGTCGGGTCGCCTTCCTGTTCCTTGTACTCCTCGCGGATTTCGCGGACCGACATACGCTGCCGCTCAAACCAGCTGTGCTTCTGCCAGAGATAATCGGCCGCGGCGATCAGCGCCATGATCGCAGTCACCGCCGCCATGATCTTGAGCGCTAAAATGAAGGTGACGCTGAGCGAAAGCGTAAGCTCGCCGTTGATGAGCAGTCCCGTGCGCTCGATTTCCGACGAGCCGATCACGTAGATCACGGCACCGACAATGATGAGCTTTAGAATGCCCTTCACGAATTGCACGAGCGCGTGCTGCGAGAAGATACGCTTGGCGCCAGCGATCAGCGAAATGCGATTGAGTTTCGGCGCGAGCGGCTCGGTCGTCCACAGCAAGCGATGCTGAACCGCGTTGCCGGCAATCGCCGCGACCACGAGAATCGCCATCAACGGTCCGATAGCGATCAGCACTTGCAATGACAGGCGCATGATCGCGCGCATGACAAGCGAAGGATCGGTCGCAACATGAAGATTTCCCAGCACGTCCCTGAACGCGATGGCGAGCTTGTTCGCGGAAGCGCCCCCGAAAATGAAGAATGCGATGGTCGCACCGAACAGAAGAAACCAGGTGTTGACCTCCTGGCTCTTCGCAACGTCGCCGCGCTTGATTGCATCTTCCAGCCGTTTCGCGGTTGGGTCTTCTGACTTTTCAGTATCTTGCCCTTCGCTCTCGGCCATTGCGCTCCCCTATCGCACAATGCCGAGCAGCACGGTTTCAAGATGTCCGAGGAAACCGAGCATCACCGCTCCGATGAAAGCGGCAAGCATCGCAAAGCCGACCATGATCGAGATCGGCAAGCCGAGAAAGAAAACCTGCAACTGCGGCATCAGGCGCGCGAGAATGCCGAGGCCCAGATTGAACAGAAGGCCGAAGACCAGAAACGGCGCTGCCAGTTGCACGCCGATCTTGAACGCGGATGAGACGATGGTCAGCATCAACTGCGTGACGTCGCTGGTCGGCAGGAATTCGCCGGGCTTGAACAGCGAATAACTATGGTCGAGCGCGCCAATCGCGAGATGATGCATATCGGTCGCGAAAATCAGCGCGATACCCAGCATTGAAAGCAGATTGCCGATCAGGATGCCTTGCTGTCCCTGGTTCGGATCGACCGCGGTCGCAAAACCCAGGCCCATCTGGTTCGCGATCGTGGCACCCGCGACTTCGAGCGCGGATAGCGTGAGCCGCGCGGTCAAGCCCAGCACCGCACCGACGATTACCTCTTGAATGAGCAGAGTGACGATCGGGCCGAAATTCGCCATCGGCACCGTTGGATAGTTGCCGCGGTAGATCGGCAGCATCACAAGCGTCAGCATCAGCGCGATCACGAGCCGGATGCGCGCGGGAATGCCGCGCTCGCCGATACCCGGCATTAGCATGGTCATCGTGCCGAGCCGCGCGAACATGAGAATGAAGGTGACGGCGAGCGCCGGAAGGAAAGAGATATTGACTGTCACGGCGCCCTTCCCGGCCTTAACCGGAAATGATGCGGCTCGCGATGCGGCCCATATAGCCGTGGAGCAAATCGCCCATGAACGGCAGCGCCACGATCAGCGCGACGAAGATCGCGATGATCTTCGGCACGAACACCAGCGTCATTTCCTGAATCTGGGTGAGCGCCTGCACGAGCGAGATCGCGACACCTACGACAAGCGCCACGATCATCAAGGGGCCGGCGAGCCAAAGCAGCGTCCAGATTCCGTCGCGTGCTACGTCCAGTACTTCCGCGCCATTCATCAGATCGGCATCCGCATGATTTCTTCGTAGGCCTGAATCATCTTGTCACGCACCGAGACCAGCGTTTCGATCGCGACTTCGGTTTCCGCCACCGCAGTCACGACTTCGACGAGATCGCCTTTGCCGTTCGCGGCAGCCGTGGCTTTCGCGTCCATTTGCGCACCCTTGGTCGTAATATCGCCGAGCACGTTCTGGAGCATCTGGCCGAAGCCGTTGTCCTGCGTGTTGGTCTTCGCTGGTCCATTGGCCGCGCGCTGAAGCGCGGCATAGGCATTCGCGGCAATTGATGGCGTGCTCATTTATGCGTGCCCCTGTTTCAAGCTCTCAAGATTTCGATGGTGCGCTGGATCATGCGGCGCGTTGCCGAGATCACGTTCAGGTTCGCTTCATAGGATCGCTGCGCCTCGCGCATATCGACGGTTTCGATCAGCGAGTTGACGTTCGGATACTTGACGTTGCCGGCGGCGTCCGCGGCGGGGTGACCCGGTTCGTTTCGGACTGAAAAGTCGGATTGATCGTTCCGCACATTGCCCATCGAGACCACGGTTGCCTGCAACTCGCGGTCGAAGCTCGTGTTGAAGGTCGGGATGCGGCGGCGATACGGATCGGCGTTCGGCGTCTGCGCGGTTGAGTTCGCATTCGCGATATTCTCGGAGATGATCCGCATTCGGCTCGACTGGGCGCGAAGCCCGGTCGCTGCGATGAAGATGGAGCGCATAAAATCCATGGGTCACCCTCACTTCTTGCCGATGGCGGTCTTGATAAGGCCAAGCGATCGCGAATAGAGCGACGCCACGGTCTGATGATCGATCTGATTTTGGGCGATCCGCA
>LNEZ01000054.1 GCA_001464215.1 Rhizobiales bacterium Ga0077548
CGAACTCGATTTCTTTTGCGACCGTGACGCCATCCTTGGTGATACGCGGCGCACCGAAGCTCTTGTCGAGGACGACATTGCGTCCCTTCGGACCGAGCGTGATCTTTACGGCATTCGCAAGCTGATCGACGCCACGCAGCATCCGGTCACGCGCATCGGTTGAGAATCTTACTTCTTTCGCGGCCATTTTACTTACTCCGGCTTACTTGATGATGCCCATGATGTCCGACTCCTTCATGATGAGGAGTTCCTGGCCATCGATCTTTACTTCGGTGCCCGACCATTTGCCGAACAGGATGCGGTCGCCGACCTTGACGTCGATCGGGATCAGCTTGCCGTTTTCGTCGCGGCCGCCGGTGCCAACGGCAACCACTTCGCCTTCCGACGGCTTTTCCTGTGCGCTGTCGGGAATGATGATGCCGCTCTTTGTTTTTGTGTCAGCGTCGATGCGCTTGACGACGACGCGGTCATGCAGGGGACGGAATTTTTTCATGCTTGGCTCCTCGTAATTTTCCTTGGGGCTTCGCGCGCTTGCGCGGAAAAAGTTTGTGGCACTCGTATATTTCGAGTGCCAGCGGCGCTGGAGATAGCGCGCGTTATGACTGAGAGTCAAGGATTGATCGAAAAAGCGCTTATTCTACTGGCACTTACGCAGCGAAGGCACGGACCGCGTCGTAGAGCAGCTTGGCCGCCGCGACGAGCAGGATCACGTAGCACCAGAAAAACAGGCGTGCCTGATCGAGCCGGTCGTGAATATATTTGCCGAGCCAAACACCGAGCGGCACAACGGGCGCGAGCACCAGCGCCTGCATCAGGGTCGAAGGTTTCGCGAGTGCCAGTGCCGAGTACGGCACGAGCTTAACGAGATTGCCGAGACTGAAGAGCGCGACCGCGGTACCTGCGTAAACAGTTTTGTTCAGTCCCCGGTACAGGAGATACGCCGTCATCGGCGGGCCGCCTGCGTGCGCGACGAAAGTCGTGAA
>LNEZ01000055.1 GCA_001464215.1 Rhizobiales bacterium Ga0077548
GATGCCCACCAGCAGCGACGGCGCGAGCCAGACCAGATCCGGTTTCGACCATGTGTTTTTGCCGAAACTGCCGAAGGCGAAGAAATCCATGAAGGTCACGAGTGGCGCCACCACGATCGCAGCCTCAAGCGGCGGCAGAACTAGTGACAGCAACGGCACGCCGAGAATCGCAAGCCCGCCGCCGAATGCGCCCTTGCCGACCGAGACGATGAAGATTGTGGTCAGGCCGACGACATAAAAAATCGGATCGGTTGGTATCACACGTGCCCCGCAGGCTTGCGCGTCCGGTACGGCTCTTCCAGATATTTTTTCGTCGCATCGTCAAACTTGATTTCGAGCGCCTTCAAGGCATCCGGAAGATGATGCGGCTTTGACGCGCCGATAATCGGCGAGGTCACGAGCGGATTTGCCATGGTCCACGCAATCGCGACGGCCGCGCGCGACACGCCGAGCTTCTCGGCAGTCACGCGCACACGCTCCGCTATTTCGTGGTCGGTGTCGGTAGCACCAATGCCAAGCGTTTTTGCAAAGTCATCGGTTTGGCCGCGCACCGTGCGCTCGCCCTGGCTCGGCATCGAGCCCGCGAGAAAGCCGCGCGCGATCGGCGACCACGGCGTCACCGCGATTTTCTCCTCGTTGCAGAGCGGCAGCATCTCTCGCTCTTCTTCGCGATAGATGAGGTTGTAGTAATTCTGCATGGATACGAAGCGCGCCAGCCCCCGTTCCTTCTGCATGGTCAGCATTTTGGCAAATTGCCATGACCACATGGAGGATGCGCCGAGGTACAATACTTTACCGGCTTTCACGACATCGGAGAGCGCTTCCAGCGTCTCTTCCATTTCGGTGTCGTAGTCGAAGCGATGGATGATGTAGAGATCGACGTAATCCATCTTCAGACGCTTCAGCGAGGCGTCGATGCCTTCCATGATGTGCTTGCGCGACAGACCTTTCAGGTTCGCCGCCTTGCCCATCGGATTGTAAACCTTGGTCGCAACCACGACCTCCTCGCGGCGGCTCGCGTGTTCCTTCACCGCGCGTCCCAGAATTTCCTCGCTGACACCTTGCGAATACACATCGGCGGTGTCGAAAAAATTGATGCCCGCATCGAAGGCCGCTTTGTAAAATGGCTTCGAATCCTCTTCGGTCAGCACCCATTCGCGCCAGCTTTTCGAGCCGTAGGTCATACAACCGAAACAAAGGCGCGAGACTTTTATGCCGGTGGAGCCGAAGCGGACATATTGCATCTGTCTACCCTCAAAATAAATCGGGCGG
>LNEZ01000056.1 GCA_001464215.1 Rhizobiales bacterium Ga0077548
TCGTCGGCAAGCGTTGCGCCGATTTTAGCGAGGCCCGATTTCAGTTCGGCGCTTGGAGCCTGCACCTTCATCTTGTTCTGCGAGAGCGTCGCGATAAAGCCCGCGTTCTTGCTTTCCGACGCCTTCCAGCCGCGATCCTCGGCGGCGGCGGCGGCTTTCAACACCGCGTCCTGCGAAGCCTTGTCGAGCTTATCGAACGCGGCCTTGCTCACAATGATGATGTTGTTCGGCAACCATGCCTGCACGTCATAGAAGTGCGTCATGGTTTCCCACGACTTCGTGTCGACGCCGGTCGCGCTCGAGGTCATGAAGGATTCAACGACACCGGTTGCGAGCGCCTGTGCAAGTTCCGCCTGCTGCACGGTGACGGCCTGCGCGCCCGCGAGTTCGGCGATACGCGTGGTGCCGCGATTATAGGCGCGCCACTTCAGGCCCTTCATGTCGTTGACGCTGTTGATGTCTTTCTTGGCGTAGATGCCCTGCGGCTGCCACGGCACTGCGTAAAGCAGCATGATGCCCTGGCTCTCCAGCTTCTTCTGCATCAAAGGTTTCGCAGCGGCGTAAAGTTTCTTCGCGTCGGCATAGCTCGCCGCGAGAAACGGCACCACATCGACGCCGAAAATCGGATCTTCGTTTTCGAGCAGCGAAGCCAGCACTTCGCCGATTTCGGCCTGCCCGGTCTGCACCGCGCGCTTGATTTCCGGCGCTTTAAAGAGCGAAGCACCCGGATGCAGCGTGAGCGTCAACTTGCCGCCGGTTCCCGCTTCCACATCCTTCGCAAACTGCGCGAGGTTCTCGGTGTGGAAGTTAGTAGCGGGATAAGCGCTCGGAAAATTCCATTTGGTTTGCGCGGCAGCAGGACTTGCGGCGAGTGCAAGCGCGGCCAGGCCGAGCATTACGTTACGTGAATTAAACATATTGTCGTCTCCCGGTTCTGTTTTTCGATCGTCAACTTGGTGGAAATGCCAGTTGCGGCAGGAACATCACGATCTGAGGAAAGATCGTAATGATTGCAGCCGCGAGAACAAGCAGGAAAAAGAACGGCACCGCGGCAAGGGCTACCGTATTGGAATCCTTGCCGCTCATGGTTTGCAGCACGAAAAGATTAAAGCCCACGGGCGGCGTCACTTCCGCCATCTCGACAATGAGAATAACGAAGATGCCGAACCACACGAGATCGAAGCCCGCCTTCTGCACCATCGGCAGCACGACCGCGGTCGTCAGCACAATCATCGAAATGCCGTCGAGCGCAGTACCGAGGATGATATACATCAGGAGCAGCGCCGCCATCAGCGCATAGGGGCTGAGGTTGAAGCCATCGACCCAGAGCGCGAGAGCGTTCGGAATCTGCGTAAGCGCCATGGCTTTCGACATATACCAGGCGCCGGCAAGGATCAGCATGATCATCGCATTGACGCGGGTCGCGCCCATGATGCTCGCCCAGAACGATTGCCACGTCAGCGAGCCCTGCCACCACGCGATCGCAAGCGAACCGAGCACACCCCACGCCGCGCATTCGGTCGCCGATGCCCAGCCGCTGATCAGCACGATGAAAACGAGCGCTATCAAAAGAAGCACGGGAAGCAGATTGGTGGACTCGCGCAGCTTCTCCGCGAACGACATCTTCGGCTCGGGCGGCGGTTGCTTGTCGGGATTTCTGAGCGACCAGATCGCGATGTAGCCGCTGTAGAGCGCCATCACGAGCAGGCCCGGCAGAAAGCCCGCGAGAAAAAGCTGGATGATGGAAACGTCGGCGGCGACCGCGTAGACCACCATCATGATGCTTGGCGGGATGAGAATGCCGAGCGTGCCTGCGCCGGCGAGCGAGCCGAGCGCCAAATTTTCGTTGTAGCCCCGTTTTTTTAGCTCCGGCAGCGCGATCTTGCCGACCGTCGCACAGGTCGCGGCAGACGAACCGGAGACAGAACCGAACAGGCCGGAAGCCAGCACGTTCACGTGCATCAACCGGCCGGGAATGCGATTGAGCCAGGGCGCAAGACCACGAAACATTTCCTCGGACAGTTTCGTGCGGAAAAGTATCTCTCCCATCCATATGAACATCGGGAGCGCTGCGAGCGTGTAACTCGAGCTTTCGCCCCAGATCGTGGTCGCCAGCAGATCGCCCGGGCGCGCGTGACCCGCGAACCACATACCGGCGAAGCCGGTGGCTAACAGCCCGATCGAAACCCAGACGCCGCCCGCCAGCATGAAGAACAGGACGAGCAGCAGAACGAGTGCAATTTCGACCAGACCCATGATTACACCGGACTCTGGATCGCTTGCTCGATCGCTTCTTCGGCGGTCTTGGGTTTCGGTTTTTCGTAATGCGGTGCGCCGCCAAAGAGCACATGAATCAACTCATCGACGAAGGCGATGAACAGAACGATAAGGCCAACCGCCATGCCGGACTGCGGAACCCATATCGGCACGACGATCACACCCTGCGAGGGTTCGTTAATCAGCCAAGAGAAATAGGTCATCTTGTATGCGAACCACGCGAAGTAGCCGACGAAGAAAGTGCCGACCACCAGCGAAAAGATTTCGAAGAACCAGCGCGAGCGCCCGCTGAAGCGGTCGATCAGCAACCCAACGCGGATCATCTCGGCGGAGCGGAACGTATGCGCGAGCGCGAGGAAAGAAACCGCCACCATGCACCAGCCGATGAACTCGTCGCCGGAGCGGACATTCAGTCCGAGCGGGCGCCCTGCCGACAGAAGCAGCATCAATACGAAAATTGCGAACAGAAATCCGCCGGCGGCAACGCCTGAGAACAGATAGAGCCAATCAAGAAACCTGCGTATGATTTTCATTTGATGGCCCCCGCTTCTCTTTAAAGACTTGCTGCGGCGCGTGCGGCCTGATCGTAGTGGCCGGACAGCGCACGCATCAGCCCGGCAATTTCGGATAGACGCTTTTCGTCAGCGCCGGTCGCTTTTACGGGTGCAACCAGAAGCGCTTCGCGCACCCTTCCGTATTTTTTTACGATCGCTTCGCCTTTCGGCGAGAGCGAAACCGTTTTTTCGCTGCCCTTGCGGCTTGAAGTCAAAAGGCCCGCGCCTTCCAGCTTTTTCACGGCATAGGTGACGAGATGCGTGTCTTCGATCGAAAGCACGAGACAGATGTCGGCAAGCCGCTTCGGGCGCCCGCGGTGCGCGACCGCGTGCAGCACCAATACTTCCATCGGATTTACATCGGGAAGACCGGCGGCGGCGACGCAGCGCACCATCCAGCGCTCGAAGGCATGGCCGAGTAAAATCAAACCGAATTCGAGCTCGGAAAGCGAAGGCATCGCACCCGCCGCGAGATGCGCCGACGAAACGATGGGCCCGAGCGAGGCATCCGCTTTGCCCGTATTCACCGCCGCCAGCCGTGCTGTCTTTGGCATTCGCCTTCCCTGCGAAAAAATGCCGATATATGAGCCTAGCCCCAACAAATAATTTGTCAATAAATCGCCGACGATTTATTTGTAGGCGACGGGAGAACTTCCTATGGCGAAAAAACCTGCAAACAAAGCTTGGGACTTCTGGATCGATCGCGGCGGCACCTTCACCGACGTGGTGGCAAAGCCGCCCTCGGGAAAACTGATTGCGAAGAAACTTCTTTCGGAATCGCCGGCCTATTCCGATGCTGCAGTGCAAGGCATTCGCGAATGTCTCGGCTTAGAAAAAGGCGCTGCGATCCCGCGCGGCATGATCGGTGCCGTGAAAATGGGCACGACGGTCGCGACCAATGCGCTCCTGGAACGCAAGGGCGACCGCACGCTTCTCCTCATCACCAAGGGTTTTCGCGATGCGCTGAAGATCGGCTATCAGGCGCGGCCGAAAATCTTCGCGAAAGAAATCATCAAGCCGGAAATGCTTTACGAGCGCGTTTCGGAAATTTCCGAGCGTATTCTTGCCGACGGCACGGTTGAGCAAAAGCCCGACGAAAAAGAAATCCGTGCGGCGCTCGAGAGCGCGCAACGCGACGGCTTCAAGGCGGTCGCAATCGTCTTCATGCACGCCTATCGCTATCCCGCGCACGAACAATTAGCTGCGAAGATCGCGCGCGAGATGGGCTTCGCGCAGGTTTCGGTGAGCTACGAGACTTCGCCGCTGATCAAGCTTGTCGGCCGCGGCGACACCACGGTCGTCGATGCGTATCTCTCTCCGATTCTTGCGCGTTATGTCGCTCGGGTCAGCAAAGAGCTGGATGCGAAAAACTCCGGCGCGCGGCTGATGTTCATGATGTCGTCAGGCGGGTTGACCGCTGCCGATCTCTTTCAGGGAAAAGATGCAATTCTTTCCGGTCCCGCCGGCGGCGTGGTCGGCATGGCGCAGACCGGCGAGAGCGCCGGCTTCAAACGGCTGATCGGCTTCGACATGGGTGGAACTTCCACGGACGTTTCGCATTTCGACGGCGAGTACGAGCGTGCGTTCGAGACTGAAGTTGCGGGCGTGCGTATGCGCGCGCCGATGATGCAGATTCACACGGTCGCAGCCGGCGGCGGCTCGATATTGCATTTCGACGGCTCACGCTTTCGCGTCGGGCCTGACTCCGCGGGGGCCGATCCCGGACCCAAGTGCTACCGCCGCGATGGCCCGCTTGCCGTCACCGACGCGAACGTCATGGCGGGCAAGCTCATTCCGGATTTTTTCCCGAAGATATTCGGGAAGACCAACGACCAGCCGATCGACGCAAATGCCGTGCGCGAGGCTTTCACGAAGCTCGCGAGGCAAGTCGGCGGCGGCAAGAAGCCGGAAGAAGTCGCAGACGGCTTCATTACCATCGCAGTCGAGAACATGGCGAACGCGATCAAGAAGATTTCGGTCGCGCGCGGCTATGACGTGACGCGCTATGCGCTGAACTGCTTCGGCGGCGCGGGTGGGCAACACGCGTGCCTTGTTGCGGATAGCCTCGGCATGAAGAGCGTCGTTATTCATCCGCTTTCAGGTTTGCTCTCCGCCTATGGCATGGGGCTTGCCGATATCCGCGCTACACGCACACAGGCGCTGGAAGAATCCTTGAGCGCCAAAGCGCTCGCGTCGGTCAACAGGATCGGTAAGAAGCTCGGCGATGAAGTGAAGCGCGAAGTCACCTCTCAGGGTGTCGCGCCGAAACAGATCAAAGTGATCGTCCGCGCGCATCTGCGCTATGCGGGCACCGATACGCCGCTCGAAGTCGTCGCTAACTCGATCAAGAAGATGCAGCGCGATTTCGAGGCCGCGCACAAGGCGCGCTTCGGCTTCATGGACCGCGACAAGGAAATCGTAGTCGAAGCGGTGTCGGTCGAAGCCATTGGCGGCGGCGCGAAGTTTTCCGAGCGCGCGGCGAAGACTTCGAAGTCGAAGTTGCCCACGCCGCGCCGCAAGACCAAATTCTTCTCAAACGGCAAATTCCAGAACGCACTCGTCTATACCCGCGACCAGCTCAAACCCGGCCACACTATCAATGGCCCTGCCCTTTTGATCGAACCCAACCAGACCGTCGTGGTCGAGGACGGCTGGCAGGCGAAGCTGACGGCAAAAGATCACCTCGTACTCACGCGCGCGAAGGTATTGGCGCGCAAGCACGCAATCGGCACCACCGCCGACCCGGTGCTCTTGGAGGTCTTCAACAATCTCTTCATGTCAATCGCCGAACAGATGGGTGTCACGCTCCAGAACACGGCCTATTCCGTGAATATCAAGGAGCGGCTGGATTTCTCCTGCGCGTGTTTCGATGCGAACGGCACGCTGGTCGCGAACGCGCCGCATATGCCGGTACATCTCGGTTCGATGGACCGCTCGGTCGAAACCGTGATCCGCGCGAATGCGGGCAAGATCAAACCGGGCGACGTCTATGCGCTGAACGCACCTTATAACGGCGGTACGCATCTTCCCGATATCACGGTCTGCACGCCGGTGTTCGACGACAAGGGAAGAAAGATTCTATTTTGGGTTGCGAGCAGAGGTCATCATGCCGATGTCGGCGGGGTGGCGCCCGGTTCGATGTCGCCGCTTGCGACCCACATCGACGAGGAAGGCGTCTATATTGATAACTTCAAGCTCGTGGATCGCGGCCGTTTCCGCGAGAAGGAGCTATATCAACTCCTCCGCGGCGCGAAATATCCCGCGCGCAATCCGCTCCAGAACGTCAACGACCTGAAGGCGCAGATCGCAGCCAACGAAAAAGGTGTGCGCGAATTGCGCAAGATGATCGCGCTGTTCGGTATGCCGGTCGTCAAAGCGTATATGGGCCATGTGCAGGACAACGCCGCCGAGTCCGTGCGGCGCGTGCTAGACCGGCTGCACGATTCCGAATTTTCTTACGAGATGGATCAGGGCACGTTCATCAAGGTCAGAATCTCGGTCGACAAGAAGAGGCGCGAAGCCACCGTCGATTTCACCGGCACCAGCCCGCAGCAGAACACGAACTTCAACGCGCCCGCGCCGGTGACGCGCGCGGCGGTGCTTTACGTCTTCCGTGTGATGGTGGACGACGAAATTCCGATGAATGCGGGCTGTTTGCGGCCGATCAATATCGTGGTGCCCGAAAAGTCGATGCTGTCGCCGCAATATCCGGCGGCGGTCGTCGCAGGCAATGTCGAGACCAGCCAAGCGGTGACGAACTGTCTGTTCGGCGCGTTAGGCGCGCTATCCTGCTCGCAAGGCACGATGAACAATCTCACCTACGGCAACGACAAGTATCAGTACTATGAGACCATCTGCTCCGGCTCACCTTCGGGTCCCGGCTTTAACGGCACCGACGCGGTGCACGTACACATGACCAACACGCGGCTCACCGATCCGGAAGTGCTCGAATTCCGCTTCCCGGTCGTGCTCGAGGATTTCCATATCCGGAAAGATTCCGGCGGACGCGGCAAATGGAAAGCGGGCGACGGTATTTATCGCCGCGTGCGCTTCCGCGAAAAAATGGATTGCGCAATTCTTTCCGGTCATCGGCGCGTGGCGCCGTTTGGGCTCTCGGGCGGAGAGCAAGGGCACGTCGGCGAAAACCGGGTGCGGCGCAATTCCGGTAAGGAAGAGAAATTACAAGGCTGCGATCAGACCGTGCTGGAAGCCGGCGAAGCCGTCATCATCATCACGCCGACAGGTGGTGGATACGGGAAGGCTTAATCCTCGCCCGGCACGGCCTTCGGCAGATTCTTCTTCACCGGCGGAAGCTCTTTGTAATACTTCCGGTTCTTGATCGATCCGGTCAGGATTTCGTCGGCATTTTTCTTCGCGCCGATGCGGCCCGGCGGCACAGGACGGTTCGGATTGTAAGGCGCATCCGGCATCGGCCGATAATTCGGGTCCGGCTGCGGGCCTTGTTGCCATTGCATATTCGGATTTTGCTGCGGCTGCGCGTTCGGCGCGCGCATATATTGCGGCTGCTGTTGTGGAGAAATCGCAAGCGGCTGTTCGTTCGTCGGCTGACGATACTGCTGCTGCGGCGACGGCGGATAAGCCTGATCGGGCGAAAGCGGCTGCTGCTTCGCGCGCGGACTAAAGCGCTGCGGCGGAACATCGTCGTCCTCATAATCGCTCTGTTGCGGCTGCTGCACGCGCGCGATCGGAAACCGCTCGTAGTGTTTCTGCTGCTTTTGTACCATCGGACCCGGCTCGTTCGGATAACGGCGCGGCGGCGTAATCAGTTGCGGCGCCGGACGGCAGACCACGCTGCTTCTGCGCGCAAGATCGAAATGAAAGTGGTCGTGGTGCGCGGCGTCGTAGCCGGGGCCAAGCACGGTCGTGAAAACCTCGCAGCCGCCCGCATGAATCTGGCGCAGAAAGCCACGCTCTTCCGGCGCGCCGTTCCAGCCGTGTTTCACGGTCACGATGCGTCCGCTCGAAAACGTAAAGCCGGCAACGTCCAGCGCATTGCCGAAGCCGTGCTCCGACATATTGCCGGAGCCGCCGATGCGGCGGCAGGAGTAAGAGGAGAGCTGGCGCACCTCGACGATCTGTTCGCCGAACCAGGCTTGCGCCGCGGGCTGCGCGATCTCGGTGACCCAGCGGTTGAAGGCAACCGTCATCGGGCAGCCTAATGTCGCCTGCGGCTTCATCGAAACCTGGCCATCGACCGCTGCCTGAATCCTGAAAGGATGATTCATCCCACAGGAGCTGTCGCCGTTGATTTCGGAAACCGGCTCTACATAAGAGCTCGCCTGCACCAGGCGCTGCGCGATGCACTGCTCTTCAGCGGCTGCACGCCAAGGCGCACGCTCTTCATAGTTGAAGGCGCGGCAGCCAAACAGCCCCAAAGCGACGAGCGGGGCGACGAGATACAAACGTCCGCGCGCCATGGCCGGGAAAATGCGTCGGAGCAGGTTTAGAGGGAGTTAAGAAGCGAAATGCGGTCATACACACCGGATGCGCAAAAAGTCGCGTGATTGTCAGCTACACGCGTTGCCTGCTCTTAACAGAAACGGCAAAAAGACGGCGAATGTCCATGCTCGCAAAAATGCGCGGACCCCACCGCGCCGTCCCGGTCTTCGGGATCACCATGATCCTGACCTGGGGAACGCTCTGGTATTCCGCCGCACTGTTATTGCCTTTGCTCGCTGCATCGCGCGGCTGGTCGATCACGTTGGTGATGAGCGGCATATCGGCCGGGCTTCTTGCCGGCGGCTTGGCGTCGCCCCGGATCGGCAAAGCTATCGACAAGTATGGCGGGCATTATGTGATGGCCGCGGGTTCGCTTCTAGGCGCCCTCGGTCTTGTGGCCCTGCCCTTCGTCACGCATCCGGTAATTTATTATGCGATTTGGGCCGTGCTTGGCATCGCGATGGCGGCCAACCTCTACGATCCGGCATTTGCGACCCTCACCCGGATTTTCGGCGCCGATGCGCGCAAGCAAATCACTCTGCTCACCTTGATGGGCGGTTTCGCCTCGACCGTAAGCTGGCCTGCAACGCATCTTTTGCTCGGCATTACCGACTGGCGCGGCACGTATTTCATTTACGCCGCGGTGATGGCGCTCTTGGTCGCGCCGCTCCATGCCTTTGCGGTTCCGCGGACTAAAGCGAAGGCGCCTTCGCCCGTGGAAGGCGCGAAAGTGCCCGCCGTGCTTGCCGCCAAAGGGCTGGTTTTTGTTCTTGTTGCCTGTGCTTTCGCGACCTTCATGTTCGCGCAATCGGGAATGCTCACGCATATGCTGCTGATCTATGAGCGGATGGGGGTTGACCGCGCCACGGCGGTTGCGATCGGCGCCCTGTTCGGTCCGGCGCAGGTGGCAGCACGCATTTGCGAGCTTGCGGTCGCACGGCACACCTATCCCTTGAACGTCGCGCGTTTCGCGGCGGGGCTCTTGATTTCGGCGTTTGCGATTTTTGCGATCTTCGGCATCAGCGCGGTCACGGCGGCAGTTTTCGTGCTTCTGTTCGGCGCCGCGAACGGCCTCATGACGATTGCGCGCGGCACGCTGCCGCTCGCCCTCTTCGGCCCGAATGGCTACGGCCATCTGGTCGGTCGCCTGGCGGCGCCGGCATTGGCCGTGCAGGCGGCGGCACCCATTGCGATGGCGCTCGTGATCGAGCGCGTTTCCGACCCCGCCGCACTCGCGCTGACAGCCGGTTTCATCGTGGTCGCGTTCGTCTGTTTCCTTTGTATCCGCAGGCCCTCCTAGCGCCTGCGCGATTAACACTCGCGAAACCATGATCGCTAAGCGCGCGGAAACCATGATCGGAAGGATCATGCGCGGAAGCACGGGGTTGCGGGTCTGAGCCTGTGCAAATTTACCAATCGGTTGGGATGACAAATTACTAACGAGAGGCGCGCGGGCGTCTCTCGCGCGATTTGTTCGGCGCTTTCAGTAACGAGTACGTCGATGCGTAAATACGCTCTCGCTTTCGCGGTGATGATCCTCGCCGCTCCTGCTTCAGCAGAAAATTTCGAGGTTCCTTCGCTCGATCCGATCACGGTCGCGCAGTTGCAGGGGCCGAATGTAATTCGCGCGCCGCGCTACGTTACCGAAGACGAGCAGCCGCAGCCGCGCAACCGTAATGCGCGCAGGCAGCCGCGCCACCAGCAGTGGGACAACGATCAGGAAGCCCCGCCGCGCCACTATCAGCGCCAGCAGCCAGCCGCACAGTATCAGCAACAGCCGCAGCAGCAGCCGCAATATTACACGCAGCAGCAGCAACCCCGCACCGATCTCGGCGGCGGCTTCATCGAGTTTCTCGTCACCGGCAACAGCAATCCGCGCCAGCGCGTCGAACAGCAGCCGAATTACTATCATCCGCCGCAGCAGCAATATCAGCAGCAGCCGATGCACTATCAGCGTCAGGCGCCGGCCTACCAGCAGCCGCTGAATGTCGCCCGCGCCGATCCGCAGGAGCAGCCGCAGCGTCCGTCATTCGACCCGCGTTTCGAACGCACCGATGTCGAATACAAGAGCGACCAGCCGGTCGGTTCGATCATCATCGATACGCGCACGCGTTATCTCTATCTCATTCAGCCGAACGGACGCGCGATCCGCTACGGCGTCGGCGTCGGCCGTCCCGGCTTCGAATGGAAGGGCGTGAAGACCGTCAGCGCCATGAAGGAATGGCCGGACTGGCGTCCGCCCGCGGAAATGCGTCTGCGTCAGCCGTATCTGCCGGAACATATGCCCGGCGGACCGAACAATCCGCTCGGTGCGCGCGCGCTCTATCTCGGCTCCTCGCTCTATCGCATCCACGGCTCGAACGAGCCGCACACCATCGGCAGCGCGGTTTCGTCGGGCTGCTTCCGGATGCGTAACCAGGATGTGATCGATCTTTATGGCCGCGTCAAAGTCGGCGCGCGGGTCGTCGTTCTCTGAAAGCCTCGAAGTAAAAATAAAACGGGCCGCTAAATTAGCGGCCCGTTTTTTTTGCAGAGACAGTCCGTCGCTTACGCGGTCGTGATCAGCTTGTAAGCGGGGATCGTCAGGAATTCGGCGAATTCATGCGCGAGCGACATTTCGCGGAAAAGATCGATCGCTTCCTGGAAGCGGCCGCCGTCATAGGCCGCGTGACCGATCGCGTCGCGCACCTTGGACATTTCGTCTTTCAGCACCGACTCGAACAGTTCCTGCGTAACCTCGCGACCGTCCGCGAGCTTGGCGCGATGATAAAGCCACTGCCAGACCTGCGCGCGGCTGATTTCGGCGGTCGCCGCATCTTCCATCAGATGATAGAGCGGCACCGCGCCGCGTCCGCGTAGCCAGGCTTCGATATACTGAATGCCGACGCGAATGTTCTGGCGGAGCCCCTCTTCGGTGCGCTCGCCATTATGCATCTCGAGCATCTGATCGCGCGTGACCTGCACGTCGCGGCGCAGTTTATCGAGCTGGTTCGGCGTTTTCATCAGACGATTGAAGACTTCGGACGCCACCGGCACGAGATCGGGATGCGCGACCCAGGTGCCGTCGTGACCGTCACCGGCCTCGCGTTCCTTGTCCTGACGCACTTTGGTGAACGCAGCTTCGTTCTTGACCGCGTCGCCGCGCACCGGAATCTGCGCGGCCATGCCGCCCATCGCAAACGCACCGCGACGGTGACAGGTGCGGATCAGAAGTAGCGAATACGCACGGAGGAAGGCGCGATCCATCGTCATCACGCCGCGATCGGGCGTGAGGAAGCGCTTGTTCTTGCCTAACCGCTTGATGAACGAGAAGATGTAATCCCAGCGGCCGCAGTTGAGACCCGCGATATGCTCGCGAAGTTCGTAAAGGATTTCGTCCATCTCGAAGGCGGCGGGAAGCGTTTCGATCAGCACCGTCGCCTTGATCGTGCCCTTCGGCATTCTCAGCCTGCGCTGAGCATAGACGAAAACGTCGTTCCAGAGTTTCGCTTCCTGGTGGCTCTCGATTTTCGGAAGATAGAAGTACGGACCGGAGCCAGCCGCGCGCGAACGCTGTGCGTTGTGGAAGAAGTACAGCGCGAAGTCGAACAGCGCGCCGGAGACCGGCTTGCCGCCGACCGTCACGTGATCTTCCATCAGATGCCAGCCGCGCGGACGCACGACTAGCGTCGCGAGCTTGCTCCCTAGCTTGTATTCCTTCCTGGTGGTGGCGTCGACGAAGTCGATCTTGCCGTCCCAGCGGTCTTTCAGATTGATCTGGCCTTCAATTAGATTATCCCAGCTTGGCGAGCAGGCATCTTCGAAGTCGGCCATGAAGACTTCCGCGCCGGAGTTCAGCGCGTTCACGACCATCTTGCGGTCGACCGGGCCGGTGATTTCGACGCGGCGGTCGAGCAAATCTTTCGGCAGCTTGCCGATCTTCCAGTCGCTTTCGCGGATCTTGCGCGTCTCATTGAGAAAGTCCGGCAGTTCGCCCTTGTCGAAACGCGACTGGCGCCTGTTGCGGGTGACGATCAGGTCGGCGCGCTTCTTCTCGAATTTCTTGTGCAGCTCGGCGACGAAGGCGAGCGCTTCCTTCGTGAGAATCTCGTCGAAGCGAGGGCCGCGCACGCCGCGGATCGAGACGCCGCCCACGCGATAAGCGCCACCGCCAGCTTTCGCGACCGGCTTTGCCTTGGCGCGGCCCGCGGCCTTCTTCGCGCCCTTGGGCTTGGACTTCTTCTTGGCGGCGCGGGCGGGTTTGGCCTTGCCCTTACGCTTTGACTTCTTCGCGGGGGCCATCGGCCTTCTCCCTTGGGATTAAAGTGGCGGGGTTATGCCACAAACCCTCCGGGGGATTCCAGCCATCCAGAGCATTTGGTTTCGGGCCGCCGGTGGCCCAATCCAGCAATTCCACGGTGTGCAGGATCGGCCAATCAAGGGCCGAGCCAATCTGCACCATGCAGCCCACGTTCCCGGTCGCAATCAGGCCCGCGCCGGTCGAGCGGACATTCGCCACTTTGCGCTCTCGCAGGCGCCCCGCGATCTCGGGCTGGAGCATATTGTAGGTTCCGGCCGAGCCGCAGCACAGGTGGCCTTCGGGCACGTCGCGGACGTCGAATCCCATTCCGGTCAAAAGTTTCTTCGGCTCTCGGGTGATCTTCTGGCCGTGCTGCATCGAGCAGGCCGAGTGATAGGCGACCGGCAGCTTAATCTGCTGGCCCCCGCCCAATTCTAATGTCGAAAGATATTCGGTGATGTCGCGTGTGAGCGACGAAACCCTGGCGGCTTTCTGCGCGTAAGCGGCGTCGTTTCGCAGCATAAAGCCATAGTCCTTGACCGTCGTGCCGCAACCCGAGGCCGTAATCAGGATTGCATCTAATCCCCCGTTTTCGATCTCAGCGGTCCAGGCATCGACATTATTTTTCACGAAGCCGTGCGCCTCGTGCTCACGTCCCATGTGATGCGAAAGCGAGCCGCAGCAGGCTTCGCCCTTGGGCAGCACAACTTCGATGCCGTGGCGCGTGAGCAGCCGGATCGTCGCTTCGCGGATCGAGGGCTTCACCACCTGATCGACGCAGCCTGACATCAAGGCGACTCGGCCCTTCTTCGGTCCGATCGGCGGATATACGTGCGAGAGCGGAGCGCTCTTTTTCGGCAGCGAGCGGGGCGCCAAGGTGAGCATCGCGGCAATGCGCGGCATTCCCATCACACCGGCAATCGGTGCGATCCAGCGCGTGAACTGCGAAAGACGCATCATCGCGCGGAAGCGCGCGGGATACGGCATTACGAGCCGCAGCAGCGTGCGCGCGAACTTGTCGGAAAACGAGCGGGAGTAAGTGCGCTCGATGTGATTACGGGCGTTATCGACGAGATGCATATAGTGTACGCCCGACGGGCACGTCGTCATGCAGGAAAGACAGGAGAGGCAGCGGTCGATGTGTTTCACATCGTCCTTCGCAGCCGGGCGATCCTGCTCCAGCATCTCCTTGATGAGATAGATGCGGCCGCGCGGGCTGTCGGCCTCATCACCAAGCAGCACATAGGTCGGACAGGTCGCGGTGCAGAAGCCGCAATGCACGCAGGCGCGGAGAATCTTATCCGACTCCGAGATATTCGGGTCGGCAAGCTGCTGGAGCAAAAAATGCGTCTGCATGGATAACTAGGTGTAGCCGAACCACCGTCGAAGGCAATGGTCCGGCCTACTCCGCCTTGTCTTCATTTTCTTCCCGCTGCTTTTTTCGCCAAAGCCGCCGCAGGAAATAGAAGCCGCGCCGCGCGGGGGTATCGATATCGATGTCCTTCGCGATGGTCGCGCCGCCCTTTTCGATCTCAAGCACGAGTTTCCGCTCGTGAAATTCTTCAAGCTCAGGACGATGTCCGACGCTGATGATAGTCATCTGCGGCAAGCGCTCGTGGATAAGATTCATGAGCTTTTCCTGGCTCACGGTATCGAGCGCGGAAGTCGCTTCGTCGAGGATGACGATGTCGGGCTTGTGGACGAGCAGGCGCGCGAAGGCGAGCCGCTGCTTCTCACCGCCGGAAAGCGTCTGATCCCAGAACTCATTCTGCGATTCCAGCCGGTCCACATGGTCGTCTAGATCGACGACTTTCAGTGCTTCGATCACTTCGTTCTTATCGACTTCCGACTCGTCCATCGGATAGGAAGCCGCGCGCAACAGCGAGCCTACCGGCACATAAGGGCGCTGCGGCAGGAAATTCATGCGCGCACCTTTTGCGATTTCGATTTCGCCCGCACCCCACGGCCAGAGACCGGCAATCGCGCGGATGAGCGTGCTCTTGCCCGAGCCGGATTCGCCTACGATCAAGACGCGCTCGCCGGGCTTGATCGTTACTTCCGCGTCTTTCACGACGCCGGTGCCATCGTCGAGCGCGACCGAAACCATGCGAAGCCGCAATGCGACCCCTTCATCCGCATCACCCATTTGGATACGGCGCGCGGCTTCGTCTGTTTCCGCCTTCTCGAGCCCATCCAACGCAACCATCAGCGACGACGCGCGCCGCGCGCTCGCGGTCCAGTCGGCAAGGCGCGGATAGTTATCGACGATCCAGTTGAACGCGGTCTGCACGGTCACGAAAGCGGACGCCGCCTGAATGACCTGTCCGAGCGTCATGGTCCCGTCGAGATATTTCGGCGAGCAGAGCACGACCGGAATCACTGGTGCGAGTAGAAAGCTCGACTGCGCGACAATCGTGGTTCGCCCGTATTGCTTGCGGATTTCGCGCCAGCGGTTCAGCACATCGGTCAGGACCGCGGTGAGGCCTTCTTTTTCTTCGCGTTCGCCGTCGATCAGCGCAATGCTTTCGCCGTTCTCCCGCAACCTCGTCAGTGCGTAGCGCATTTCGGCTTCGGCCTGCGCCTTCGCTTCGCTCGCCGCGACATAGCTCGAACCGATGAAAACCATCACCGTACTCGCACAGACCGCATAGGCGACCGCCGCAAGCACCAGATAGCCGGGAATCGTAATTTGTGTTCCGCTCCAGTCGAACGTCAGATCGCCGCCGACAAACCAAAGCACGCCGACAAAGGTCGCAGCGGAAAGAAAAGCCGCGACAACGCCTACCGTGAAATCCACCGGAGCCTCGGTCGCGATACGCACGTCTTCGGCAATTCGATATTCGGGATTCTTGTGATCGCCTTCCATCAGATTGAGATGGAAGTAGCGTCCGTTTGCGAGCCAGCGGTCGGTCAGATGGTTGGTGAGCCATTGCCGCCAGTGAATCTGTGTCGTCATGCGCGCGTGCACGATCGCAACTGCGAGCAGGATACTGGCCAATGCAAGCGGCACGAAGATCAGCGCTTGCCAGGCGACGACGCCAGCATTCTTCTGTTCCAGCGCGTCGAAGATCGCCCGGTTCCAGACGTTGATCTGGTATTGAATAAAGACCTGCGCGGACACGATTGCGAGCAGGATCGCGACCAGCCCCCAGGCCCATTTGTCGCCGCCCTTCTTCCAGAAGCCCTTGGCGGAAATCCAGAAACGGCGGACGAGATATTTTTTTAGTCTTTTGCGTTCTTCGGCTTTCGCTTCTTCGCTGGACATTCGCCGCTCCCGCCGCAATAGCGACCAACAACAATTCGCTGTGCGCGGTTTCGTTCCGCGCCGAATAATCAGTCTTCCGGGTAAATGCGTCCCGGGTTGAGAACGCCGTTCGGGTCGAAGCTCAATTTCAGGCGCTGCGAGAGAGCTGCACGGACCGGATCGAGCGGCTCGAATACTTCGGCGGACGCACGCGCCGACGCCGAAGCGCGGATCAACGTCGCGTGGCCGCGGCCCGCGAGCGCCGTTCGCACCACGCCATCCTGCGGCTTGTCTTCAGGCATTTCCAGCCACAAGAGGCCGCCTGCCCAATCATAGTAATAATGTGCAGCGGTTATGGCGCTGATTCCGGCGGCGATCTCGGGTGCGAGCGAGGGCGTCGTCGAAATCTTCCACACCGGACGCGCAGCACTTCCGGCGAACGGGGCGACATCGCGAATGTTTTTCCAGAATGCACGAGATGCATTTGCATCGAGTGCGCCGAGTTCACCGAACGAACGCAGCAATTCTTCGAGCTTCATCTTGCGATAAGCGACCGACTGCGAAATGCCTTCGAGGCGAAGTGCTGTGACAGACTTGCCGGGCGACTTCAGCTCCGCGATTTTTTCCGCGCAGAATTGAGGAAGATGCGCCGCTGCCGAAACCTCGCACGAAGAGCCCATTGCCGCCGACATCGCTTCGCTGGCGCGGCTATCCGTAAGTCCAAATACCAAAACTGTCGCGCAATCTTCCGCGCGCGGCAGAACCTTCAACGTGATGTCGGTCATCGCCGCCAGCGTGCCCCAGGAGCCCGCGAGCAGCCGCGGCAGGTCGTAGCCGGTGACATTCTTCACGACACGGCCGCCGGCCTTGAAGATTTCGCCGCGTCCGGAGACAGCAGAAACGCCGAGCATGAAATCGCGCGCCGCTCCCGCTTTAATTCTACGCGGACCGGAAAGGCCTGCCGCGATTGCGCCGCCGATGGTGCCCTCGCCCGGCGCTTTATTGAGAAGCGGGCCGTAATCCATCGGCTCGAACGCAAGCTCCTGATTGCTTGCTTCCAGCGTTTTTTCGATTTCCGAAATCGGCATCGCGGCGCGGGCGGAAAGCACCAGTTCTTCCGGCTCGTATAATGTGATGCCGGAAAGCGCGGAAAGATCAAGCGTGACGTCGGTCTGCGCGCTTCGGCCGAGCTCGCGCTTCGTGCCATGTCCGACCAATTCAAGCCGCTTGGCGTTTGCCGCAGCCGAAGCGATGGCTTCGGCGACTTCGTTCGCGTCGCGAGGTTTGATTGCGTCTTGCATCAGAAGCGCGGCAAATCGGGAAACGCGGTCTTGCCGCCATGAACGTGCATACGGCCCATTTCGGCGCAACGGTGCAGTTCGGGAAAGACCTTGCCAGGGTTCAGGAGACCCTTGTCGTCGAAGGCGCATTTGACGCGGAGCTGCTGATCGAGATCGATCTTGTTAAACATCGCGGGCATCAGGTCGCGCTTTTCGACGCCAACGCCATGCTCCCCGGTGAGCACGCCGCCGACTTCGACGCAAAGGCGGAGAATATCGTTTCCGAAATCTTCAGCGCGCTGCAATTCGCCTTCCTTGTTCGCATCGTAAAGAATGAGTGGATGCAGATTGCCGTCGCCGGCATGAAATACATTCGCGACCAGCAACCCGTATTTTTCCGAAAACTCGCGCATTTTCGCGAGTACCAGCGGCAGCTTCGCGCGCGGAATGGTGCCGTCCATGCAGTAATAATCCGGCGAGATGCGGCCGACCGCCGGGAACGCGGCCTTGCGGCCCGCCCAGAACTTCAGGCGCTCTTCTTCATTGTTCGAGATGCGAAGCGTGGTGGAGCCACAATCCTCCGCGATTTTTGAGACACGCTCGATCAAATGATCGACTTCGGCTTCCGGCCCGTCGAGCTCGACAATCAAGAGCGCTTCGACATCTAACGGATAGCCCGCTTTCACGAAGGCTTCAGAAGCATGGATCGCAGGCTTATCCATCATCTCCATGCCGCCCGGAATGATGCCGGCACCAATGATTTTCGCCACGCAATCGCCGGCGGCCTCCGAGGTCGGAAAGCCAACGAGCAGCGCGCGCGCCGTCTCCGGTTTTTTCAGAATCCGAACCGTCACTTCCGTGACGACACCGAGCAGTCCCTCCGAGCCGATGATGATGCTAAGAAAATCGTAGCCTTCCGCGTCGAGATGCTTGCCGCCGAAGCGCACGATCTCGCCGGTAATCAGCACCATTTCGACGCCAAGCACGTTGTTTGTGGTGAGCCCGTATTTCAGGCAATGCACGCCGCCGGAATTTTCCGCGACATTGCCCCCGATGGTGCAGGCTATCTGCGACGAAGGGTCCGGCGCATAATAGAAGCCTTTGCCTTCGACCGCTTTGGTAATGCCGAGGTTGGTGACGCCCGGCTGCGCGATTACCGCACGGTTCGGGTAATCGATCTCCAGCACTTTGTTAAATTTGCCCAGGCCGAGCAGCACACCGTCGGCGAGCGGCAGCGCGCCGCCGGAGAGCGATGTGCCCGCGCCGCGGGGCACCACCTTGATGCCGTTCTCATAGCAATAAGAAAGCACCTTCGAGACCTGCGCGGTCGTCTCCGGCAACACCACCACCATCGGCAGTTGCCGGTAAGCGGTGAGCCCGTCGGATTCATAAGGCCGCATCGCGATTTCGTTTGCGATCACGCCCTCGCCCGGCACGATCTCGCGCAAGGCCGACACGATTTTCTCGCGTCGATCGAGCACCGCTCTGTCGGGGGCAGGCATTGCGACCATGAAGCTGGTTCCGATCAGCGCTGCCCGGAGCGGGCGCGCGCTCTTCTTATATCAGAACCGTTCCAAAGGCCGAAAAGCGAAAAGCCGGCCCACGATGGGACCGGCTTAACTACATTCTTTTCAGGCGCGATTAGCGGATCAGTTCGATCCGAACGGCGACCAGGGCTTCGGCGCGGGCTGCGGCGTCACCGGTGCCGGATCGGACGCCGGGAAGCTCTGCGAGAGGGTCTTGTCGAGCTTCTTCTCGGCCTTCTTTTTCGGCGCGGATTTCTTCTTCGCGGCCTTCTTTGCCTTTTTCGCTACCTTTTTCTTCGCCTTCTTTGCGGCCTTACGCTTCGGGGCTTTGGCCTTCTTCGCTTTTTTCTTCTTCGCTTTCTTCTTCTTCGACTTCTTTGCCATGACTGACCTCTAACTCTTTCCGCCGTTTGTGCGGCCCAAGCGGCCGCGGTGAAAATTCAGGAGTTGCGCACCACCAACACGTGCAGGCTACGCGGGCCGTGCGCGCCGAGCAAATGCGTCTGCTCGATATCGCCCGACCGGGAAGGTCCGGTAATCCAGTTTACGGCGCGAGGCATCTTGTTCGCGCCGAAGCTCAAGCGGATCCGGTCCCATACACTCTCGTAATCGCCCGCTATATCTCTTTCGTCAACTACAACGAGATGATGGTCAGGGAGGAAGTTAAGCGTGGTCGGATTGTCGGCGCCCGATACCATTACGAGTGTACCGGACTCGGCGACCGCACCGAACGAATAGGACACGGAAGCAAGCTGCGCGCCGTCCGATGCACCCTTTGTGACCTCAAGCGCACGCTCTTTTGCCCAAGGAATGAGCGAAAGCCGCGCATCATCGCCGTGGCGGATCGACTGCGGCAGGTTTTTCGAGCGCAGATAGGCTGCGACCGCGGTAGGAACATCATCTTTCGTCTCGAGGATCGCGATCGAAGCCTTCGCGCTCTCGACCATCTGCCGGAACAGCTCCAGACGTTCGCGATCCGGCTTCTGTCCGCGCGCCGGAATGATACCGCGTGGATGTTTTTGGATGCGCGCGGTAACTGTTTCGTGCCGCAGACGATCGTCGCTGCTTACGCGCAAGGATTTTCTGATGTTCGCGAAGATCGCTTCCCGGCTTTTCATCGCGGGCCGCTCCGCTTTTTCCAGAGCGACTGGAAGGTTTCGCCTTGTGGCGACGGAAAATCGCGATGCCGTGTCCAGCCGGAAGCCAACGGCAGCGCACGGAGACGGCCTTTGCCGCCGAATAGACGAAGAAATTTCATCGCAAGCGAGGTTGCCCGGCGATAAAGCGCGGGGCGTTTTGCAAACGCCGCCCAGATGCCAAGGCCATAGCGCGCGAAAGCCGGCTGCAAGTGCCGCTCGAACTCCCGCTCGCGCCAGTTCCGCATCAGTTTGGGGAGCGGAATGCGCACCGGGCAGACTTCCTCGCAACGGCCGCAGAAAGTCGAGGCATTCGGCAACTGCCCGCCCTGCTCCACACCGACCAGAGAAGGCGTCAGCACCGCGCCCATCGGACCTGGATAGACCCAGCCATAAGCGTGGCCGCCGACCGCATGAAACACCGGGCAGTGGTTCATACAGGCGCCGCAGCGGATACAGCGGAGCATTTCCTGAAACTTGCCGCCGAGCATATTCGAGCGGCCGTTATCGAGCAGCACCACATGATATTCGAGCGGCCCATCCGGATCGCCGTCGCGCCGAGCGCCGGTCGAAAACGTCGTATAGACCGAGAGGTCGGTGCCGGACGCGGTGCGCGCGAGCAGGCGAAGGAAGGTGACCGCGTCCTCGCGGGTCGGCACCACCTTCTCGATACTCGAAATAACGATATGAGCTTTGGCAAGCGTTTGCGTCAGGTCGCCGTTGCCCTCGTTCGTGACAATCACCGAGGAGCCGGTTTCCGCGATCAGGAAATTCGCGCCAGTGATGCCGACTTCCACGTTGAGGAACTTGTCGCGCAGCATCGCACGTGCTTCGGCGAGCAAAGAGGTTGGCTCATCCAGATTGCGCTCCGGTGGAAGCTCGGTGTGCGCGCGGCGGAAATCGGCTTCGATCTGTTCTTTCGTGACGTGCAGCGCGGGTGCGATCAGATGCGACGGCGTCTCGCCGCGCAACTGAATAATGTATTCGCCGAGATCGGTTTCGATCGGACGGATGCCGCGCGCCTCGAGATAGCTGTTCAGGCCCGTCTCTTCCGAAATCATCGACTTGCCCTTGGCGACGGCCTTCGCGTTCAGGCGCTGACAGATACCAAAGATGATTTCGTTGGCTTCTTCCGCGGTCGCGGCCCAATGCACATGGCCACCGGTCGCGATCACATTCCGCTCATAGGCTTCTAAATAGAGGTCGAGATGCGCGAGGATGTGATCCTTCAGGTCGCGCGCGTTGTCGCGGAGCGCGTCGTATTCGGGCAGCTTCTCGACCGCCGCCTTGCGGCGTTCGATGAAGCCTTTTTCCGAGCGGGCGAGCGCTTTCTGGAGATAGGCGTCGTCCAGCGCCTTGCGTGCGTTCTCTTTGAACTGGGGAGAGTTTACCGGCTGTGTCATCGCTCGGGCTCGCCGATGGCCGGCTCGTCGCTCATCCCCGCGAGAACTTCTGCGATGTGACGAACCCTTACTTGCTTCCCTTCGCGGGAAAGTTTCCCGGCCATGTTCATGAGACAACCGAGATCGCCCGCAAGCAGCGTGTCCGCCCCGCTTGCCGCGATGTTCGCGGCTTTCTTCTCGACGATCTTGTTCGAGACGTCGGCGTATTTCACGCAGAAGGTGCCGCCGAAGCCGCAGCAGACATCGGGATCTTTCATCTCGACGAGGCTGAGGCCCTCAACTTTCGCCAAGAGCTTGCGCGGCTGCGCCTTGATGCCGAGTTCGCGCAGGCCAGAGCACGAGTCGTGATAGGTCACGCTGCCTTCGAAGCGCGCGGCGGGCATCGCTTTTAGAACGTCGCTGAGAAAGGCCGTCAGTTCGAAAGTCTTCGCGGCAAGCGCCCTGGCGCGCGGCTCCCACATCGCATCGCCCGCGAACAATTCCGGGTAATGCACGATCACCTGCCCCGCACAGGAGCCGGAAGGAAGCACGACATAATCGTAGTGTTCGAATGCTTCGATCGCCTGCGCTGCCAGTTCGCGCGCGGTTTTGCGATCACCGGAGTTGAACGCAGGCTGGCCGCAACAGGTTTGGGCAGGCACTTCGACCGCGCAGCCTGCATCCTCCAGCAGCTTCGCAGTTGCGAAGCCGATGCGCGGGCGCATCAGATCGACGAGACAGGTCGCAAACAGCCCGACACGGATCGGCTTTTTGATTGCGGCAGGCATTGAATCGGACATGACAGGACTTCGGTTCTGCCGCTGGAAGTATTCAGGGAAAGTGCTAGTAGTCGCTCCCTGAAAGCTTACTGGTTCGGGACCGCATCATGCAAACCATCACTTGTGTCGAAGACCTGCGCGAAATCTACAAGCAGCGCGTCCCGAAGATGTTCATCGACTACGCAGAGAGCGGCTCCTATTCGGAGCAGACGCTACGCTGGAACCGCGAAGATTTGCAGAAGATCCAGCTCAGGCAAAAAGTGCTGACCGACGTTTCCAAGCGCGATACCAAGACCACGATTGCAGGCAAACAGGTCAATGTGCCGCTGATCCTCGCGCCCATCGGTCTTTGCGGGATGCAGCGCGCGAACGGCGAAATTCTCGCGGCACGTGCCGCCGACCAGGCGGGCATTCCCTTCACGCTTTCCACCATGTCGGTGTGCTCGATCGAAGACGTGGCGTCGGAAACCAAGAAGCCGTTCTGGTTCCAGCTTTACGTGATGAAAGACCGCGAATTCATCCGCAACTTGATCGCGCGGGCGGCTGCCGCGCGCTGCTCAGCGCTGGTGCTAACGGTCGACTTGCAGATTCTTGCGCAGCGTCACCGCGACATCAAAAACGGTCTGTCGGTGCCGCCGAAAATGAAGATCGCGAACGTCCTCAATATGCTAAGCAAACCGCGCTGGCTCGGCGGAATCCTCGGCACCAAGCGCCGCAGCTTCGGCAATCTCGTCGGCCACGTAAAAGGCATGACCAACACCGGCTCGCTCGGCGAATGGACCGCAAGCCAGTTCGACCCGGCGCTCAACTGGGAAGACGTGAAGTGGATCAGGAAGCTCTGGAAGGGCAAGCTGATCATCAAGGGAATCATGGAAGTTTCCGACGCGCGGCTCGCGCTGAAGCACGGCGCGGACGGCATCGTGGTTTCGAACCACGGCGGCCGTCAGCTCGACGGCGCGCCCTCCTCGATCTCGGCGTTACCGAAGATCGTCGATGCAGTCGGCGACAAGACCGAAGTGCTGTTCGACGGCGGCATCCGCACCGGGCAGGACTTGATGCGGGCGCTCGCACATGGCGCGAAAGGCGCCATGATCGGCCGCGCCTTCATCTATGGTCTCGGCGCCAACGGCCAGGAAGGTGTCAGCACCGCGATCGAGTGCATCCGCAAGGAGCTCGATATGACGATGGCGCTATGCGGCGTGAACAAGATTTCGGAAATCGACAGCCGCGTACTTGCAGACCGGCAGTAAGCCGTAATTCAGCGCCGGTTGCCGAAAGCGACCCGGTCGCCGCTCATCCGCCAGGGCTGCGCGACCGTGCGGCGGTAGCGCGCGAGCCGTTCACGAACCGCTGTCCAGATCGTCCAAATCGCGTACATGGCCGCCTCGCCTTTTCGATTGAGGGGCAAAGCTAGGCGCAGCTCTGCGTCTTGAAAATTGAATAATTCTGATGGTATCGTTCTCATAGAGAGAACGATGGAACTGTCAGACCTCACTATTTTCCGGGCCGTGGTGGAGAGCGGCGGCATCACCCGCGCCGCCGAGAAACTGCATCGCGTGCCTTCGAACATCACGACACGTATCGGCCAGCTCGAGGACGATCTCGGCGTAAAGCTGTTCGTGCGCGAAGGCCGCAATATCCGGCTCTCGCCCGCCGGTTCGATCCTGCTCGACAAGGCGAACCGCCTGCTAGAGCTCGCGCGCGAAACGCGCGAAGCGGTACAGAGCGAAACGCCTCGCGGCGTTCTGAAACTCGGCGCCTATGAAAGCACCGCTTCGGTCTGGCTGCCGGGACGTCTGAGCGCGTTCCAGAAAAACTATCCGCAGGTGACACTCGAGCTGCACACCTGGAGCCTGCAAGGCATGATCGCAGGTATCATGTCCGGTGAACTCGAAGCCGCGATCATTTCCGGTTACGACGACGACCCGCGCTTCGAAAATCTTCTGCTTTACGAAGACGAAGTCGTGCTGGTGGCGCCGAAGAACAAGGATTCGCTCGCGCGCGGCAGCAAAGACGACTTTGTGTTGCTGTCTTTCGACGACGATTGTCCGCTGCGCCACCAGATCGAGCGCTATGTGCGCGAACGCATCCGGCCGCCGTCGCGCGTGATCGAGATGTCTTCCAACCATGCGCTCTTGGGCTGCGTCGCTGCCGGCATGGGAATCGGCATGATGCCGGAAAGCGTGCTGCCGAGTTTTCCCGGCAACAAGCATTTAAATATTCACCGTATGCCGAAAGATGTTGCAAAGAAACGCATCATGCTCACGTGGCGAAAAGGTATGCGCTCGGCGCGGATCGATGCGCTGGTGGAAACACTCTCGCCTTCGAAAAAACGCACGAAGAAGTAGCGCTTACATTCCGAGTTCGGTCAGGCCCGGATGATCCGCAGGGCGCGGGCCGAAAGGCCAGAGGAATTTACGCTCGCTCTCTTTGATCGGTACATCGTTGATGCTCGCCTCGCGGCGGCGCATTAAGCCGCTCTCGTCGAACTCCCACTGTTCGTTGCCGTGCGCGCGAAACCAGTTGCCGGAAGCGTCGTGATATTCATAGGCAAAGCGCGCGGCAATGCGGTTGCCGTGGAAAGCCCACACCTCCTTGATGAGGCGATAGTCCTGCTCCTTCTTCCATTTCCGGGTCAGGAATTCGACAATCGCAGGACGGCCTTGAAGAAACTCCGAGCGGTTTCGCCACACGCTGTCTTCGGTATAGGCGAGCGAAACGCGCTCCGGATCGCGGTGATTCCACGCGTCCTCCGCCATGCGCGCTTTCTTCGCGGCAGATTCTGTGTCGAATGGCGGCAAAGGCGGACGCATATTTATTTTCCCTGGAAATCAATCTTCCTTGAATCCGTATTCGGGGATGTTGCCGGAGGCGCCGTAATACTTGTACGGCAGGAATTTTCCAGACATCGTGATCTTGACGCGGTCGCCCTTAGGGTTCGGCAGACGCTCCATCACGAAATCGAAATCGATCGCCGACATGATGCCGTCGCCGAATTCTTCCTCGATCATCGCTTTCCACGCCGGGCCGTTGACCATCACCATTTCATAGAAGCGGTAGATCAACGGGTCCGTTGGCGGCATCGGCGTGCCGGTGCCGCGATACGGCACTTCGTTCAGCATCGCCTGCTCTGTTTTTGAGAGACCGAACAACTCGGCCGCGGATTGCGCCTGCGGCTTGGTGAGCTTCATTTGCCCCATCAGCGCGCCGATAATCAGCGTCGGCGAGAAGCCGCCGATCTTGTCGCAGATGTAGCTCCACTTCCAACCCTTCTCGCGCTTGATGTCGAGAATTTTCTCGCTGAGTGCTTCACGTTTCATCGTCGTCTTCCTTGTTAGAAATCAGGCGCGTTTGCGCATCGGCTCGGGCGCGGATGGCGGGATTGCCACCGGCCGCACCAGCGGCACGTTCATCGGATCCCAAGGCTTGCCTGCAATTTCGTCCTTGAAGGTGCGCGAACGGCTCACCAGAAAATCGATCAGGTGATTGCGGACGGCGTAATAATCCGTGTGCTTGTGAATCTGGTTGCGCTCACGGTCTTTGGGCAGCGGATTCTCGACGATCTCCGCGATCTGCGCGTGCGGGCCATTGGTCATCAAGACGATCTTGTCGGCGAGATAAATCGCTTCATCGACGTCATGCGTGATCATGAACACGGTCTGTCCGGTGGAAAGGCAGATGCGGCGGACTTCGTCCTGAAGCGTGCCGCGCGTCAGCGCATCAAGCGCGGAAAACGGCTCGTCCATCAAAAGCATCTTCGGCTCGAGCGACAGTGCTCGCGCGATGCCGACGCGCTGCTTCATGCCGCCGGAAAGCTCGGACGGTTTTTTGTATTCGGCACCCTTGAGACCGACGAGCGAGATGAACTTCTCTGCGTGTTCGTTGACCTGCGCCTTGCTCCATTTTTTATGCTTGGAGCCGACGGCATAAGCGACATTCCCGAGCACCGTGCGCCAGGGAAACAGCGCATGGCCCTGAAAGATCACGGCGCGGTCCAGCGCCGGGCCTTCGATCGCCTGATTGTCGACAATCACGACACCTTCGGACGGCGCGTCCAGCCCCGCGAGAATGTTCAAGACCGTGGTTTTACCGCAGCCGGAGTGGCCGATCATGCAGACGAATTCGCCGCGATTGATGCCGAGCCAGAGATTTTCGAACACGGTCGTCTGCACGCCGTTAGGCGCGGGGTAGCGTTTCGCGATCGCTTCGATCGAAATGAGCTTCTCGGTCATGATTTATTCCGGATAGGTCACGAGCTTCGCGGCACGCGCGAGCAACTGATCGAGGATCATGCCGACAATGCCAATCACGAGGATCGCGTTGATGACGTTCGTGATCGAGAGGTTGTTCCGCCGACGATCATTTCGGCGGCGACAATCACGAGCCAGGCAATGCCGATGGAAATCCGCATCCCGGTCAGGATCGTCGGCGCGGCCGCGGGAAGGATAACGGTGAAGGCTCGCTTGAACGCTCCCACTTCAAGCGTGCGCGCGACGTTCAGCCATTCTTTCCGTACGCTCGCCACGCCAAACGCCGTGTTGATCAGCATCGGCCAGACCGAGCAGATGAAGATCACGAAGATCGCGGAAAGGCCGGAATCTTTGATGGTGTAGAGAGCGAGCGGCATCCA
Source organism: Rhizobiales bacterium Ga0077548 (assembly GCA_001464215.1). Lineage (GTDB taxonomy): Bacteria > Pseudomonadota > Alphaproteobacteria > Rhizobiales > Xanthobacteraceae. The sequence goes on from LNEZ01000056.1 coordinate 26,548, forward strand.
GGCGAGCGGCGAGATCGGTTTCAGCACCTGAATGAATGGGTCGAGTGCGCGGCTCATCAACTGCGACATCCCGATCAGGAAGCCGAGCGGGATCGCGACCATCACCGCAAGCAGATAGCCCATGCCGACGCGCGCGATCGAATACGCAAGCTGGATGCCGAGGCCCTTGTCGTTCGGGCCGTTGTCGTAAAATGGGTTTGTCAGATGCTGCCAGAGCGTGGCGCCGACCTGCAGCGGTCCGGGCATCGCGGATTTACCCTGCGTCGCATTCAGCCCCATCAGCTTCGCGTATTCGGGGTCCATCTGCTGGACAGCACCCGTCCCGCTGGTCGCGATGTGCCACGTGACCAAAAAGATCGCGAGGATCAGAACCGAGAGGGCGCCGGCGCGGAATGAAATCGACATGGCGTTGATCGCCATGGCCGGAGATTTCTGGCCATGGCGCCTTTCTTAGGATGCTTTTGAGATCTTGAAGCTCTTCAGATAAGCGTCGGGCTTCGACGGATCGAAGACCTTGCCCATCACCGAGAACGACTTGGTGGGTGATGCCGGCGGCGTCAACCCGACTTCCTTCATGAGCCTCGTCGTGTCGGTCGCAAGGAATACTTGCTTTGCGACGTCCGCATATTTCACATCGCCCTTGATCTGACCCCAGCGCTTCATCTGCGTGAGAATCCAGATCGCAAACGACTCATACGGGAACGGATCGAAGTCGACGCGCTTTGCGTCCTTCTTCACGGTTCCGAGTCCGTCGGCATAAGTACCCGTGAGAATCTGCTCGAGCACTGTGACCGGCTGGTTGATGTAGTTCGCGGGTGCAATCGCTTCCGCGATCTGTTTGCGATTTTCCGCCTTCGACGCATACGCGGTCGCATCGATGATCGATTTCAGGAGCGCCGCATACGTGCCCGGTGCGGTTTTCACGAATTCCTGCGAGGCCGCGAAGACGCAGCAGGGGTGCCCGTCCCAGATTTCCTTCGACAACAGATGAATAAAGCCGACGTTGTCGAACACCGCGCGCTGGTTCATCGGATCGGGACCGAGAAAGCCGTCGATATTGTCGGCGCGCAGATTCGCGACCATCTCCGGCGGCGGCACCGCTCGGATCTGCACGTCGGTATCAGGATCGAGGCCGTGCTCCGCGAGATAATAACGCAGCAGATAATTGTGCATCGAATAATCGAACGGCACCGCGAACTTGAAACCCTTCCAGGATTTCGGGTCGCGCTTGTCCTTGTGCTTGAGAGAAAGCGTGATCGCCTGCCCGTTGATGTTCTCGATTGCGGGCGCAGTGTAAGGCACCGCGGTTGCGCCGGCCCCAAGCGTGATCGCAAGCGGCATCGGCGAAAGCATATGCGCCGCGTCGTATTCCTTATTTAAGGTCTTGTCGCGGATCACCGCCCAGCCCGCGGTCTTGATCACTTCGACGTTCAGGCCGTGCTTCGTATAGAAACCCAGCGGATGCGCCATGATGATCGGTGTCGCGCAGGTGATCGGGATGAAGCCGACCTTGAGGTCTTTCTTCTCAATCGGTTTGGCTTGCGCGAAAACTTCCGTTGCAGTTCCCAGCGGGAAGAACTGCGAGATCGCCGCAAGCGCGGTCGAGGCGCCGACACTTTTCAGGAATGCGCGGCGCGCCGCGTCCTGCGGGAACATCGCGCGCAGCACGGTTCCGGCGACGATATTCTCGTAGTTCTTTTCGTCGCTGGCCGGGGCTTCCTCAACCTGCAAGCGCAGTGCGTGAGCGTGCTCCTCGGCACTGCGGTGCTGGCCGCAGGGGCAGCCCGACGTCAGGCGGCGCTTGGGATCGAACGGATTGTCGAACATAGGCATAGCCACTCCCTCTCGAACTATGAGTTGGAGCGATAAGAGCAACTTCGGTGCCAACATCCCCTAGCACCTGTACAATCTAAGAAAACTAGCGTTTTTCCATTGCTTCCAGCGCCTTAGATGCTACGATTTGTCGTGTAAAACGAGATTTCGTAGTTACTTGGCAGGCGGCTGCTACAAATGAAAAGAATAGAGCCGAAAAAACAGGCAGATGCCGGAGAGAGCGAGCGCTTCTTCCGCGATGTCGCGCGCGACAACCGGCTGATCCTGGAGGCCGCCGGCGAAGGCATCTACGGCGTCAACGCCGAGGGCAAAACCACCTTCGTCAATCCCGCCGCCGCGCAAATGCTCGGCTGGAGCGCCGACGAATTGCTGGGCAAGGATATGCACACCACCGTGCACCATAGCCACTCTGACGGCTCCCATTATCACAACCACGACTGCCCGATTTATGCGGCCTTCCGCGACGGCGCGATTCATGAGGTTGCAGACGAGGTGTTCTGGCGAAAGGACGGCTCGTTCTTCTTCGTCGAATACACATCGACGCCGATCAAGGACCGCGATGTCGTGGCCGGTGCCGTCATAGTGTTTCGCGACATCACGCAGCGGCGCGAAGCGGATGTCCGTCTGCGCGACGCACTTTCCGAAGTTGGACGGCTGCGCGAGAAGCTGGAGCGCGAGAACGCCTACTTGCAGGAAGAAATCCGGATCGAAGGCAATCGCCGCGGCATCATCGGCAAAAGCCCGGCGATGCAACAGATCCTCCGCCAAATCGAGATCGCGGCTTCGTCGCGCTCGAACGCGCTGATCGCGGGCGAAGCGGGAACCGGCAAAGAACTGATCGCCCGCGCAATCCATGAAGCAAGTTTGCGCGGCGAAGGGCCGTTCATTCGCATCAACTGCACCACGCTTTCGCGCGCGGAGTCCGAAAGCGAATTGCTGGGTGATCCCCCGCGCAACCGTTCCGGCCGTATCGAGCTTGCCGAAGGCGGCACACTCTATCTTGAAGAAGTGGGCGATCTGCCCCCGGAAGCACAGGACCGGCTCCTGCGACTGCTCGAGCAAGGCGAGTTGCAAGCTCCCGGCGATGGCAGCACACGCAAGCTGGATGTGCGGATCATTGCCGCGAGCAGCCGCGACTTGAAAGCGGCAGCGAAGCGCGGCAGCTTCCGGAGCGAACTCTATTATCTCCTGAACGTAATCGCGATCGAAGCCCCGGCGCTCCGCGAGCGGCGTGACGATATTCCGCTGCTTGCCGCGCATTTTCTCTCAGGTGTCAGCCGCAAGCTCCGCGTCTCTTCGGCGTTGAAAATCTCCGAGCCCGATATGCACCGGCTCGCGCAATATAACTGGCCGGGAAATGCACGAGAGTTGCAGAATGTGATCGAACGCGGGGCGATCCTAGCCCGCGGCGGACAAATCCGTATCGACCTGCCGGAGCCTGTCCCCGCGCACCGGATTGCAAATGCCGCGGCGGAAGTGGTCACGGAAGACGCGCGGCGCGACCGCGACCGCACGAATATCATGGCGGCACTTGACGCCTGTGGCGGCAAGATCTTCGGGCATGGCGGCGCGGCCGAACTCCTCGGCATCAAGCCGACGACACTTGCGTCCCGCATCAAGTCGCTCGGCATCCGCTATCGCAAGTCAGCGGTCCGCGAGCCGCGCCCACATTAACGCTCTGCCGCAGCGCGAGAAGCACTGGTAGTACCGCGGCTTCCGCGCGGGCAGCGGGCCTGTATAGTCCGTGATCCTTTTCCGCTGCCCGGTCTCCCGACATGAAACAGATTGCCGAAGTCCTGCGCACGTTCTTTGCGCTCGCAGTCCCCTACTTCCGCTCCGAGGAAAAATGGCGCGCACGCGCGCTACTGCTCGGCGTGATCGTGGCCGAATTCGGCGTGGTCTATGCGCTGGTCGCTTTCAATCACTGGAACGCTTATTTCTTCAACGCGATCCAGAACCGCGATTGGGACGGCTTTATGTTCTCGCTGCTGCTGTTCTGCGGGATCGCACTCTGGACCGCGACTGCGACCATGGCGCAGTTTTTCTTGGGCCAAACGCTGATCATGTATTGGCGGCGCTGGATGACCGAACAATACGTCAACCGCTGGATGGCCGACGGCCGCCATTATCGGATGCGCGTGCTCGGCCACGATGTCGACAACACGCATTTGCGTATCGCAAACGACATTCTGATCTTTCTCCAGAAGACGCACGACCTCGGCTACAATTTCCTCGGCAGCCTGATCGCGCTGGTTTCTTTCGCGTATATTCTATGGGGCCTTTCCAGTCTTGCGCCCTTCGTGATCTTCGGAGTCGATTACGCCTTCCCCGGCTATCTGTTTTGGATTGCGGTCCTGTATGCGGCGGTCGGCACGCTGATCGCGCATTGGATCGGCAAGCCGCTGATCGGCTACAACTTCAACCAGCAGCGCTTCGAATCCGATTACCGCTTCGCGATCACGCGTGCATGGGATCACTCCGAGCCGGTCGCGCTGATGCGCGGCGAAAGAATCGAGCGCGAAGTGCTTGGCACGCGCTTCGGCAATCTGGTGCGCAACTGGACGCGCCTGATCCGCCGCCAGTCCGGGCTAACCTTCTTCGTGACCGGCTATACGCAATGGTCGCTCGTATTCCCGACACTGGTCGCAAGCCCCGCTTATTTCATGGGCGCGATTCCATTAGGCTCGCTGATGCAAGGCGCACTCGCCTTCCAGCGCGTCGATATCGCGTTTGCGTTCTTCCTGCATTCTTACGCCAAGATCGCGGAGTGGAAGGCGAGCATGGACCGCATCGCGCAACTTGACGCCGCGCTTTCCAAAGTCGACAGGCCACAGAAGCCGGAACAGATTTCAATCGAGAGCAATCATGAAGGTCTCGACGTAAGCGATCTCGTCGTCACCTTGCCCACGGGCCGCGCGATTGCGTCACTCGACAAACTTGTCCTGCGTCCGGGCGGGCGCACACTTCTCACCGGACATTCCGGCTCCGGCAAATCGAGCATCCAGCGCGCGCTTGCCGGCATATGGTCGCTAGGCAGAGGCAAGATCGCCCTGCCGCAAGGCGATGTGCTCGCGATGCCGCAACGCTTTTACTTCCCGCTAGGGAGCCTCCGCACCGTCATCACCTATCCGACGCCTGCGGACAAAGTGGACGATGCGAAGCTGCGCGAGGTTCTTACGCAAGTCGGGCTCGGCTATCTCGCCGAGCGGCTCGATGAGGAAGCCGAATGGGGGGCAATGCTGTCCGGAGGCGAGCAGCAACGCGTGGCAATTGCCCGCGCGATCCTGTGCGACCCCGCGATCCTCATTCTCGACGATTCCACATCAAATCTCGATGGCGACGCGACCCGGCAAATGTACGAAGCGATCGACAAGAATTTGCCGCGAAGCATGGTGATATCGCTAGCGCGGACGGATGCCCTGCAAACGCTACACAAAGATACCGTCGCCTTGCCGCCCGCCACGGCGCGTGCAACGTAACGGAAAAGGGACGTTGCCCAAAGGAAGTTGTCTATGAGCAAGATGAGCTACTACACGGATTTCTGGGGCATGAATTACGACATCTGCCCCTGCGACGTGCACGTTACCGACTACCTAGAAGCACACGACGTGAAAGACGCGAATGTCTTCCACTTCGGCACCGGCACGCATCATCATGTCGGCATCCGCTGCCATGAGAACGGCTCCGGCAATCGCGTGCTCGGCATCACGGCTTCCATCGAGGAAGCGGAAGCCTACGTGAAACTCGCCATCGAACGGCCGGAAGTCTCGCGCGGCTACAAAGCCTTTTTCGGCGATATCTACGTGCTCGAGCCGAAACTGCTGCCGAATTTCGACGCGGTTGCGCTTGTGCATCTGTGCGAATTTCGCGCACCCGCGATGGACGAATATGACGGCCTCACCGACCGGCAACTCGTCGATCTGTTTACCGCGAAGCTCAATCCCGGTGGCCACATGATTTTCTACACGAAGTCGATGGCATGGGAACGCGCCCAGCCGATTGTCGAACAATGGGCAAAAGAAAGCGGCTTCGAAAAGACCGAAGAGTTCAAGACGCTCGCGATCTACCGCAAGAAAAAGTAACGGCAATCACAACATGAAAGCTTTCTTCTGCCGGGCCTATGGCGGCCCGGAAGTGCTGGAGTTGCGCGAAGTCGCTACGCCGTCTCCAAAGGCCGACGAAATCCTCGTCAAAATTGCCGCAACCACCGTCAACTCCGGTGACGCGCGCATTCGCGCCGCGCGCTTCCCGCGCGGCATGGGCTTGATTGGTAAACTCGTGCTTGGCATTTCAGGGCCACGGCAGCCGATCCTCGGCACCGAACTCGCGGGCGTTGTCGTGGAGACCGGCAAGGATGTTCGCCGATTCAAAAAAGGCGATGAGGTCTTCGCTTTTCCCGGCGTGAAATTGGGTTGTCATGCCGAATTCCGGACCTTGCAAGAGAACCAGAGTGTCTTCCTGAAGCCCGAAAATCTTTCCTTCGCGGAAGCCAGTTCCATTTCGTTCGGCGGAACGTCGGCCTTGCACTTTCTGCGCAAGGCGGAATTGCGCGCCGGCGAAAAGATTCTGGTGATCGGCGCTTCCGGCGCCGTCGGCAGCGCGATCGTGCAGATCGCAAAGCACCTCGGGGCGGAGATAACCGCAGTGACCAGCGCTACCAACGCCGCGCTGGTAAGATCGCTCGGAGCCACGAACGTTATCGACTATCGCAGCGAAGACTTTCTGGCGCGCGGCGAAACCTACGATGTGATCGCGGAAACTGCCGGCACAACCACCTTCAGGCGGGCCAAGCATTTACTGAAGAAGAACGGGCGTTTTCTCGCCATCGCCGCGGAAGTCCCGGATATGCTGGCAATGATCTGGTCGTCTGCGATCTACGGGAAACGTGTCATCGCAGGACCGGCGGAAGAAACGGAAGAAGCGGTGAGTCAGATCGCCGAATGGGCGAAGGCCGGCATCCTGAAGCCGGTCATCGACCGTACTTATGGCTTCGAGGAAATTCCCGACGCGCACGCTTACGTCGATACCGGCCGCAAGAAGGGCAGCGTCGTCATACTTGTGAACCCGGCGTGAGCGGCGTTTCACCGGTTGAGAATGGTACAGTTGGGTGGGCTCGAACCACCGACCTCCGGATCCACAATCCGGCGCTCTAACCAACTGAGCTACAACTGCACGGCTGCCGGCGGCCCTGGGGCGCCGATGCGGGCGGAATGTCTTTCAAACCGCCGTGCAATGCAAGGGTTCGCAGAAAAGCCTTGAAAAACAACGAAGCCCGGGCGCTCCAGCCCAGGCTTCGCTTATCTTTTGTAAGTTCGGCTTAGGCCGAGAACTTGAAGTTCTTCGACACGCCGGTCTTGATCGGCTCCGAGGTCTCGGTCGCGATCTTCTGGGCGAGCGCCGAGAGTTCCTTGGTCTGCGCGGTCAGCGTTTCGAACTGCGCGCGGAAATGCGCGGTCGAAATCTCGGCTGCTTCGGCGAGCGTCTTGGTGCCGAAAATCGCAGTCGTGAAATCGAACGAAGCGTTGACGTTCGCACGAAGCGCGTCGAGCGCCTTCATGTTGAACTCGGTCGCGCCCTTGGAGGCGGCGGTATAGGTGTTTTCGAGAAGATCGGTCGTCTCTTCGGCGGCCGCCTTCATCTTGTCGTAGCCATCCTTGGCCTGCTTCACGCCTTTTTCGGCGAACTCGCGGACCATCTCCGGCACTTCAACTTTCGGCATTTCGAATTTGGGCATCTCGGTCATGGCTATGGTTCCCTGCCTGGACAACAGCACGCGCGAACGGATCGTTCGCGGCTCCACCAGTCTTGAGGAAACGCCTTACCACGAGATTTGTTGCATCGCAACATAAATTATTGCGATGCACTATAAAGTAGTGAAATCGCTCAGGTTCTCGGCTTGGTGGCTTCGCGGGCTGCCGTCTGCACCTGCTCGCCCATAGCCTTGGTCTGCTCTGCGAACTTCTGCATCGACTCTTTGGCGAATTCGCTCTGAAGTTGCATGATCTCCTGAGGGTCGCGCGCACGGACCAGTTTCTCGGCGAAGGCAAAGGCCGCGGCGACGTTTTCTTCAGCAAATCCAAGCGCCTGGCGGCTGACATCGCGAGCCCCAGAAGTAGTGGCGTCGGTCTGGCTTTCCACCGCCGACATCGCCTTGCTGGCCTGGTTGATATAATTGTCGAAGGCAGACTTGGCCTGCTCGACGCTCTTCTCGGCAAAAGCGCGCATTTCGTGCGGCACTTCAAAACCCGGAACTTTCCCGAACATTTTTTTCTCCCTGACCTCGCTCCCGTCGGGATCACGCTACGCGCCATCCGGGCGAGGCTCAACCTCTTTGCTCTGTCTCGGGACAGATTAACCTTGCAGGACAAAGGTTTCGTGGCAAAGCCGGGTGGGAATAGCTTTCCGGGGGCGCCCAAATTATGAAGAAAGCGTAAATCCGGGCTTTAAACTTGGCCAAGATGAGCACCCGGATCGCCCTGGAATTGGTGGATGAGTTCGTTTCCGGCCCTCGCTGAATTGCTTTCCGAGCCGAGGTTGGCTGCGCTGATCCTCGATCCCGCGCCCGTGCTCGTGTTCGACCGCGACGGCCGCTTGCGTTTCGCAAACCGCGCGGCAGTTTCAGCCTATGGCGCGGCTTCGCTCGCCGAACTGATCGAAAAAAGCGGCGCGCTGTTCGGCGAAATACCGGAGACCGCCAAAGAATTTTCGGAGACGCTGCCGCTGAACGGCCCTTACCGGCGCGAAGCGATCGCACTCACGAAAAACACCGAGACGTTCCGCTGCGAGCGGATCGGACTTGCAAACGGATCGAGCGCGGTCCTGTTCACGGGGCTCGCGCGTGAGCGCTCCGACGGAAACTTAAGCAAGGCATTCAGCGCGCTGATCGACGGCGAGCGAGCTCCCTTCGCGCTGTTCGACCACGAAGGCAAGCCGCTGCACGCAAACCGCATGGCGACGGCGATCATGGGCCCTGCAGGTACGCTCCTGCATCTGCACGCCTCCGCTGCCGCGGCACTCTCGGACGCAAATCTCAAAGGTTTCGGCGAGATCCCGTTCGGGGTTCTGAAAATTTTTCTGAAGAAATTCTCGCTTGGACCTCACAGCCTCCTGCTCGCCTCTTTCACGCAGCCGGAGCGCGCGCCTGCGCCCGAACCGGAAGCGAAACCCGCGCCGCTGACGTCCGAAGAAAAACCGAAAGCAGAAGTGACGAAGGCCGAACTTCCTCAAGTCATCCAGCTCGGGCCACCGACGAACGATAATATCGGCTGGGAAGTGCCGAAGGCGAAGCCAGTTTCAGATAGCGAAGTCACGACGGAAGAAGTGAAAGAATTCTGGGCGGAGCTGGAAGAAGGCGAAGAACCGCAATCCGTCAGCACGGAAGTCGAAAGCGAAAATCCCGCGCCTAACGCTGGTGACGTCAGCCCTGAAGAAGTGAAAGAATTTTGGGCCGAGGCAGATGGCAACGAAGCCCCGATAAATAGCATCGCGCCGCCAGCCGAGCCCGAAGCGCCGAAACCGATCGCTCCACAAAAGCGCGCACCCTCACGCTTTGTGTGGCAGCTCGATCAGGACGGTAAATTCACCAGCGTTTCGCCCGATCTTGCAGAAGCCGTGGGCGACACGAACACCGCGCGCGTCGGCGAAGACTGGCCCGCGCTTGCCGCCCGCGCGGGAATTGCAAATACCGATGCGCTGTTTGCGGCAGTCAAGCGCCGCGACACCTGGTCAGGCGTGTCCGTGCTCTGGCCGGTCGCAGAGACGGATACTGCACGGCCGGTCGATCTTGCAGCGCTTCCCGTGTTCGACCGCGAACGCAATTTCCTCGGCTATCGCGGCTTCGGCGTATTCCGCGAAGCCATTCCGTTCATCGCGAAGACAAAGCCGGCACCGGTCGAAACGCCACAATCTGAGCCGAGCGAAGAAACCGCAGCCAATGACGAGTTTCCGCTCTCGCACGAGCCGGTCGTGGAACCTTTGCCGGAGGCGCCGAAAGACGAACCGCCTGCGCTCGATGTGCAGGATCACGTGATCCGCGTGCGCCCGCCCGATAGCGAGAACCGCTCCACGCTGAGCCCGAAAGAACAAACCGCCTTCCGCGAAATCGGCCGCGTACTCACGCGCGAAACGCTGGACAGCGAACGCGCGCGCGTGACCCGCGATCTCGATGAGGCTTTGGGTATTCGCGGCCAACAACAGCGCGACGAGCCCGGCCCGAAGACCCACGACATTCCGAAGCACGATATCGTCTCACCCATCGTTCGCCGTCCAGACGAGCCGGCGCCGATCGTTGCTCCCGCGCTGGATTTGTCCGGCGTCAGCGAACGCGCGCTGATGGATCGTCTGCCACTCGGCATCGCTGTGCATCGCGACGACAAGGTGCTTTACGCGAACCGCGCAATTCTTGATTGGGTCGGTCTCGATAATCTTGAAACGCTGGAGAAGAACGGCGGGCTGTCGCGCATTTTCTCCGGTGCGACCGCGCAAGCCGAAGACGCTGATCCCACGATCCCGCGTACGCTTGCGGTCCAGGGCCCGAGCGGCGAGCCGATCCCGGTCGAGACCCGACTCTTCTCGACCCCGTGGTACGGTGGCTCAGCACTGGTCTATGTGCTTCGCCGCGCCAATGCCGGATTCGACGAGCGGCGCGAAACGGTCGAACGCGCGTTGCGTTCGGCGGAAGCCGCGACCCGCGAGCAGCAGGCGATCCTCGACACCGCGACCGATGGCGTGCTCATCATCGACCGTGACGGCAAGATCACCGGCATGAACAAATCCGCGGAAGCGCTGTTCGGCTTCGACTTCGCGGAAATACAGAACTCCTCTTTCACCATGCTGTTCGCACCGGAAAGCCATCGCGCAGCGGTAGATTATCTCGACAAGCTCGCCTCCAACGGCGTCGCCAGCATCCTGAACGACGGCCGCGAAGTGGTGGGCCGCGAGCGCAACGGCGGGCTCATTCCGCTGTTCATGAATCTCGGCAAGGTCGGGGAGAACAACGAAAAATTCTGCGCCGTGCTTCGCGACATCACGCAATGGAAGCGCGCGGAAGAAGAACTCACCGGTGCGCGCCGCCAGGCCGAGCAGGCAAGCTCGCACAAATCCGACTTCCTCGCGAAGATCAGCCACGAGATGCGCACGCCCCTGAACGCGATCATCGGATTTGCGGAAGTCATGATGGAGGAGCGCTTCGGCCCGATCGGCTCGGAGCGCTACCGCGAATATCTCAAGGACATTCACCACTCCGGCGGGCATCTGGTCTCGCTCATCAACGATCTCCTCGATCTCTCGAAGATCGAGGCGGGCAAGCTGGAACTGAATTTTGCAAGCGTCGATCTCAACGATATTGCCAAGCAGTGTATGTCGATCATGCAGCCGCAGGCGAACCGCGAACGCATCATCATCCGCAGCGCGCTTGCCGAGCATCTGCCGCCTGTGGTCGCGGACCAGCGCTCGATCCGGCAGATCGTGCTGAACCTGCTTTCGAACTCCGTGAAATTCACGAAGCCCGGCGGCCAGGTTATTCTTTCCACGTCGCTAACCGACAAAGGCGAAGTCGTGTTGCGCGTACGCGATACCGGCGTCGGCATGACGGAAGAAGAAGTTTCGGCGGCACTCGAGCCGTTTCGCCAGCTTGCAACTTCGGGCCGTGACCGCAGAGAAGGCACCGGCCTCGGGCTTCCGCTCACGAAGGCGCTGGTCGAAGCGAACCGCGCCAGCTTTCAAATCAAGAGCACGGTGAACGCGGGCACGCTGATCGAAGTTGCGTTTCCCTCGACGCGGGTGCTTGCGGGGTAGCTTGAGACTATTATTTTAGCCGCGTTCCTGCCGGGATAGTCACCGGACTTCGCAAACCTGGCGATGCGGTTGTTCGCCCTTATTGAAGTCGCCCCAACGGCAAACCAGCTTGCCTTTCGGCGGCGCATCGTTGCGCACGACCGGCGGACGCGGCTGCGGGTTTATGCAAGCGCCATTCGGGGCCGCCACGAGCCCGGGAGCGCAAACAAGCGGACACACACGTGAGGCCTTTGCCTGCACCGCATCGAGCGCGGCGGCGCTTGGCGCGCCGACATCGAACTTCGTCGCGGCATATTGATTGAACGCGGTCAGCGCCTTGCGGGACTCATCGTTCCATGAAGCATCGGAGGCGATGATGCCGCATCCGACACGGCGCAATTCGACATTCAGTTTCACTGTCAGAGTATTCAAGTCCACGGCGGCAAGCCGCTGGATCTGCGCGCGAGCGAGCTGCGCATAAAAGCCGTCCGGGTTTTGTTTCAGAAACTGCTCGTAAACCTCCCGCGTGTCGATGCGTTGCGCCGCCTCAAAATCGCGCTGCGCGGCGGCCTGCGGAGCAAGTTTCGTTTCGCTTTTCGGCTGTGCCGCCGGCGGCTGTAATGGTGCGCGCGGCACCTCGGTTTTTGTCGCGACCTGCGACGGCGGTTGCGCGGGCTGTGCAGGTTGAGGCTGCCTCGTCAGCACCGGAGGCGGCTGCTGAACGATAACGGCCGGCCCGCGCGTTCCGAACAGATTGAGCCAATTCGCGCCGACGAAAACGAACACCAGCAAAATCGCCGCCGCGATGGCAACGGCGCCAAGCCAGCGGCGAGACGTTTTTCTTGCTGTGAAATCCGGCGCAGGCGACGGTGCGGAATACGGCAGTGGCTGGAATCGCGGCGCAGCTTCGTTGCCGGTAACTGCGACCGTCGCAGCGGTTTTCCCGCCCCACCCGATCGCGCCGCGGAACGCTTCAATCGAGGCCGTGCGATCACGCGCATTAAATGCAAGCGCACGGTCAACCGCCGCGGCGAACTCCGCGTTCAGTCGCGGCGCAAATGAACCGAGCGGCTGCAACGGGTCGCCGTTGCCAAAGGCAATTTGTTGTGTGCGCTCTTCCGCCGACACCGGAGGGCGACCGCCAAGCGCGCGGTAGATCGTGGCCGCAAGCGCATAGACATCGGCACGCGCATTGAGATGGTCGGCTTTGTCCTGGACCTGCTCGGGCGGCGAATAGAATTGCTTGGAGACGCTGAAAGAGCGGTTTGTTTTCGAGCGAAGCTGCGTCTGCTGCTCGATCATCTTGATCGCGCCGAAGTCGATGATGGTCGGCGTACCGTTTGTGCGCACCATGATGTTGTCGGGCGCAATGTCGCGATGGATCAGTTTCTGCGAATGCAGATATTCGAGCGCGCCGAAGATCGGCTCGATCATGGGGCGTAGTTCCGCGACCGATGGCGGCGCGGGCTTCTTGCGGAGCCATTCCTCGAGGGTTTCGCCCTCGACATATTCCATGATCATGTAGCCGGTGTCGTTGTCTTTCACGTAGTGAATGACATCGACGATGTTCGGGTGCTTCAGCCTGCATTGATCCGTGGTCGAGGACTCAAACCGCTTCAGCGCCCATGCCACGATGTCCGTATCGCGCGACGCGAACACGATGCGCGTGCTTTCCTCGCGCGAAGCGATGCCGCGGGGGAAAAACTCCTTGATTGCCACGTGCTTGCCGGTGACCGGGCTTGCGGCCTCATAGGTGATCCCGAAGCCGCCCGAGCCAATCACGCGCAGGATTTCGTAGCCCGCGATTTTCGAGCCAGCCTTTAGCGCATTCGGATCGTTCTGAATCGCCATCGGACCGCACCGTATAAAGTGCCGCGAAACCTGCGGCTTATGAAGATACCTTTATTCCTGATCGCGAGGAAAGTCCGTGATCGCGATCACAAACCCGATCACGGAGTCGCGAGGGAACCTTCTCGGCTACTGGACGGCTGGCGTAGGCTTGGCCGTCAATTTCCCGTAACAGCTGCCGCGATCGTTCGTGCTCACGAACTCGCCTTCGATCGCTTCCGGCGTGACTTTTCCGCTGTAGCGCATCTTGCGCGCGAACAGCCCGGTGGTTTCGCTCGCACCGCTCTGGAAATCGAACGAGCCGTCGGTATTGACCCCGGTCACGAAAGTATTGCCGCTGTGAAGAATTTGCAGCGCCGTGCCATCGACTTCAACGCTGAATGCCGCGCGCCTGCCCGGCACGCAATTTGTCAGCGCCTGCTCCGCGCTGTTCTCCACAACGCGATAGAAGACGACTTCGCCGGTGTAGCGTTTGGCAAGCGCTGCCGTCGTATGCGGCCCAGTATCCTGCTTCGGCGCGTTGGCATCCTCTGCGGGCTTCACCTGCATCTGCGGAATTTCTTTTACGTCGTCGAGCTTCGGTGCAGGCGTCTCCACTTGCACGGCTTCGCCGCCGAATTTCGGAAGCGCGATCAAACCACTCAGATAAGCAACCCCAATGCCAAGTGCCGAAATTCCGATCAACGGCAACAGCCATGGCAAGCGCGAGCGGCGTGTCGCCTCGTCAGAATTGCGTTGGAGTGCGCGCGGCAGGGCGATCTCGGTGCGATCGTCGTCACCATTCCAGTCCAGCTCGTCGCGAAGCTCCTCAATCTGGAACTGCCGGTCTTCGGCGTTAAACGAAAGTGCGCGATCGACTGCGCTTGCGATTTCAGGGGTCAGCGCAGGCGCGACAGCGCTTAGCGGAACGTAAGAGTCCGGCTTTCCGTAAGCGAGTTTCTGCATCCGCTCTTCGGCGCTTGCCGGCGGACGTCCGGCGAATGCACGATAGAGCACGGCACCCATCGAATAGATGTCCGCGCGATGATCGAGTTCGCCGTCGGCTTCGATCTGCTCCGGCGGCGAATAAAACTGCTTCATCACCGCGAACGAGCGCGGATTTGAACGCAGTTGCGTTTCCTGCTCAATCAGTTTGATCGCGCCAAAGTCGATGATCACCGGGCGCCCGTCGGCGCGGATCATGATGTTGTCCGGCGCGATATCGCGATGGATCAGCCGCTGCCGGTGCAGATAGCCGAGCGCTTCGAGCACCGGCGAAAGCAGCGGCTCTAGCTCATCGGAGTTAAGCGGCGTTCCCTGTTCGCGCAGGAGATGCTCGAGGGTTTCGCCCTCGACATATTCCATGATCATGTAGCCGGTGCCGTTGTCTTTCACATAGTGAACGACATCGACGATGTTCGGGTGCGTGAGCCGGCACTGGTCGAGGGTCGAAGATTCGAAGCGCTTCAGCGCCCATTCGACGATCTCGGAATCGCGCGGCGAATAGACGATGCGCGTATCGCCCTCGCGCGAAGCGATGCCACGCGGGAAGAATTCCTTGATCGCAACGCGCTTGCCTGTGAACGGGCTGTCGGCTTCATAGGTGATGCCGAAACCGCCCGCGCCGAGAACGCGAATGATGTGGTAGCCCGCGATCGCCGCGCCCGGCCGGAGCGCGTTCGGATCGTCTGCCATCGCTGGATAAGTCCTATTGCCCGCAGCAATCCCTAGCCTGCAACCATGGCCGGGTCGAGTGGTGGTGCAATCGCTTTTGCGTGAACGGCCCTACCTTTAAGGCTTCGGCCACAGCGTCTCGAACAGTGCCGCTACCGGACGAAGCGGGATTTCCGCGCAAGGGAAAGTGCGTTTGAACGGAGTGCCGCGCAAGCCTATCTGCATTTCCGAGGCGCCCTCGTTCCAGATGAAGTCGGTGAAATCCGGCCCGATGCTCTGCACGCTGAACAGGAAAGATTTTCCGGCCGAACGCAGGATCGTGCCGGGCATCGGGTCTTCCTGTGATGGCGACTCATAGATCGCCTTCTTTGCCTGCGTGTCGAAGGTGAACAGGAGCGGCTTGAATTCGCCGTCGTCGCAGCGAAGCGAGAACTGTTCCGCGCCGGCCGCCAGCGGAAGTATCACCAAGGTCGCGGCGACAAATACCCTCATCCGGAAACGATAACACGCCGCGCGAGGGTGCCGCGCGGCGTGTCTGAAAAAGGTGAACGCGATGGTTAATCCCCGCGCAAAAAAATCCGGGATCAGATACCGAGTTGCGTAATGAACTTCGTGTTCAGATAAGCCTCGATCGCTTCGGAACCGCCTTCGGAACCGTAGCCGGAATCCTTCACGCCGCCGAAGGGAACTTCGGGCAGCGCCAGGCCGTGGTGATTGATCGAAACCATGCCGCTCTCGAATGCGGCCCCAATGGCGGAAGCCGTTTTCGCCGAATTCGTATAGGCGTAGGCCGCAAGACCGTAGGGCAAACGATTGGCCTCTTCCACGACTGAGTCGAACGACGAAAACGACGAGATCGGCGAGAGCGGGCCGAACGGCTCCTCGTTCATGATCCGCATATCGTTATTGATGTTGGTCAGCACGGTCGGCTCGAAGAAGTTACCTTTGTTGCCGATGCGCTTGCCGCCGGTCTCTACCTTCGCACCCTTCTGCACCGCGTCGGCTACGAAAGACTCCATCGCATCGACGCGGCGGGTGTTTGCGAGCGGGCCCATGCGCGAATCCTTATCCAGACCATCGCCGACTTTCAGCTTCTTGGAAGCGGCAGTGTATTTCTCGACAAATTCGCCAAACACTTTTTCGTGCACGAGGAAGCGCGTGGGCGCTACGCAAACTTGGCCCGCGTTACGATGTTTGTTCGCGTTCAGTACCTTCACTGCGACATCGACATTCGCGTCGTCGAACACGATTGCCGGAGCGTGGCCGCCAAGCTCCATCGTGATGCGCTTCATGTGCAGGCCGGCGAGCGAGGCAAGCTGCTTGCCGACCGGCGTCGAGCCTGTGAACGTGATCTTGCGGATCACCGGATGCGGAATGAGATAAGAAGAAATTTCCGCCGGGTTGCCATAGACAAGCTGCAGCACGCCCTGCGGCACACCCGCGTCGATATAGGCCTGCACGAGTGCGGCACACGAAGCCGGCGTTTCTTCCGGGCCTTTCAGGATGATTGAGCAGCCCGCGGCAATCGCTGCGGAAACCTTGCGCACCGCCTGATTGATCGGGAAATTCCACGGCGTGAACGCCGCGACTGGACCGACCGGCTCTTTCACGACGAGCTGATAGATATTCTCGCCGCGTGCGGGAATGACGCGGCCATACGTGCGGCGCGCTTCTTCCGCGAACCAGTCCATGATGTCGCCGGCAAGCAGCGTTTCGCCCTTGGCTTCGACGAGCGGCTTGCCCTGCTCCAGCACCATGATCTTCGCGATATCGTCGGCGCGCGAGCGGATGATGTCGGCGGCCTTGCGCAGCGTTTTGTAGCGCGTGTCGGCGGGCGTTTTCTTCCAGACCTTGAAGCCTGCATCGGCAGCGGCAAGCGCCTTGTCGAGATCGGGCTTGGTCGCGTGCGAGAGCGTCCCGATTTTCTCGCCGGTCGCGGGGTTCAGAATCGGCTCGCTTTTGCCTTCCGCGCCCTTGGTCCATTCGCCGTTGATATGCAGGGAAACGTCCGAATACATTGTCTCTCTCGCCTGATTGTTTCTAATTTGGCCGGGATGGGGCTACGAAAGTGCGCCCCTGTCAACACCGGCAACGCAAGGCTGATCATACCGTAATGACAACATTGGATGCCACCGCTAAGGCCGCAGAAATTCTCGACGCGCTCGACCACCAGAAGCGGCTTGCCGCGTTCTCCGGGATCGAGATGCCGCTGGCTTATGCCGTGGTCGCGGAGATGCGGCGCTTGCGCACCGCGCGCGGCGAAAAGGTGCTCGGCCGCAAGATCGGCTTCACCAACCGCACGATCTGGGACGAATACAAGGTCTTCGCGCCGATCTGGGGTTATATGTACGACACGACCCTCTTTGATGCTTCCGCTGCGCGGAATGTCGATCTGTCGAAGTTCGCAGAGCCGCGGCTGGAGCCCGAGATCGCATTCCACTTCTCGCGCGCACCGCAGGCCGGGATGTCGCCCGCACAGATTCTGGATTGCGTGGACTGGATTTCGCATGGCTTCGAGATCGTACAGTCGCATTATACGGGCTGGAAGTTCGCGGCCCCCGATACGGTCGCGAATAATGCGCTGCATGGCGCATTCTTTCTTGGCCAGAAGATTTTCGTCGTGACCAGCCGCGCGGCATGGCTCGGCCCGCTTACGAATTTCGAAATCTCGCTTTATCGAAACGGTGAGTTTATCGATAAAGGCCACGCGCGTAACGTGCTCGACGGGCCGCTGTTTGCGATCAGGCATCTGCTCGATTTATTGAAAGACGATACGCATAATCCGCCCGTTGCAGCGGGCGAAATCATCACCACCGGCACGGTAACCAAGGCTTGGCCGGTGGCGCCGGGTGAAGTCTGGCGCACGGAAGTAAGCGGATTGAAGCTGCCGGGGATTGAGATCGGGTTTCGCTAGAAGTCTTTGACCAGCAGCAAACCCGCTTCGTTCTCCGTATTCCAGTCCTCGATCACCATCTTGCGCGAGGCCCGCTGCGTGTAGCCCTGGCGCCCGTAAAGCCGCTGTGCGCCGATATTCTTGTCGGCAACGATTAAACTCATCCCTCGCTTGCCCGTCTTGCGGCCGGTTTCTTCCGCAAGCTCGATCAGCTTCACGCCAAGGCCGCGATTGCGAAACTTCGGCTGCACCGCGAGCACATTGATGTACCAGGTGCCGGGAGCGAGATTTTCGAGTTCCTGAAACGGCACGAAGATCGGCGGCATATCCGGCGAAACCGGTTTCGGCATATCCGGGATTTCATAACCGATCAGGCAGCCCGCACATTCGCCGTCCTGTTCGATCACGGTCGCGTTGCGATAGGAGAAAGCGCCTTCTTCCCGCGCTGCGCGGGCGCGGCCGACATCCCAAGGGTCTTCTTGCTCTTTTGCCAGTTTGGCCCAGAGATAAAGCGGCAGCCCCTCGCCTGCGTAATTCACCAATTCAGCGAGCGCGGCAGCGTCGGCTTTGGCCGCAGGACGAAACGTCATTTGCCGATCAAGGCTCCGATCTCTTCGCGCGACGGAAATTGCCCGGTCTTCTCGATCCGTTTGATCGCGTCCACAATCGCGCGGTTGACCGGCGTCGGAAAATTGATCTTCTCGCCGAGCCGGACGAATTCGCCGTTCAGGTAATCGATTTCGGTCGGCTGCTTGCGCAAGATGCTTTGCAGCGTCGAGGTCACAGTCGTGCCCTCCTCACCCCGGCCTAGATTTTTCCTCAGGACATACTTCCCGACAAAATCCGGCAGCCTGAGCAGATTCGAGAAAAATTTCATCGGCGCGCCGGGCATATCAATCAAGGGAATACCGGCTGCGCGAACCACCCCGAACGACTCTTTCAACTGCGCAACGCCGAGCGCTAGAACCACCGGATCAGCCGCGCATTCCTTGAGCGACTTTCCGGTCAAGGCTTGCAGGCTGTTGGCGAGCGCATTGACGACGAGTTTCGACCACACCGCGCCTTCGATCTTATGTGAGACGAAAATCGGCGTAACAAGCTCGAACAGTGCGATCGTGTCCTCCAGTGCCGAGCGCTTGTCCTTCGTCACCGCGCCGAGCACGGTGAATCCCTGGCGGTTATATTGAACCGTGCCAGGCTCGAGCGATGAAGAGTTCAGCATCAAGGTTGCGGTAATCGGCTCGACGCCGTGCTCTGCCAGCACGATTTCCCCCGCGCGCACGCCGTTTTGCGTCGTGACAATCGTCGCATTGCCGAGCGATGGCTTCAGCACTCGCAAGGCTTCGGCGAGATCCTGCGTCTTCATCGTGAAGACCGCGAGGTCGGTGCCCGGCGGAATTTCGGACGCGACCTTCGGCGAAGCGTGAAACTCGCCGGCGATCCCGCTGACCTGCAACCCGGACGCGCGCAACGCTTCCACGCGCGACGGGCGCACGACCATGGTTACGTCTTCCTCTCCCCGCGTCCAAAACGCGCCAAGGAGATTGCCGATCGCGCCTGCGCCGACCACGGCGATTTTAATATTCAGCGGCATGGCTAAAAATACAAAGCGCCGCAGAGAACCCGCGACGTACGTTCGGGCGGGTAGTTACTAGAATAGCGAGCGCGATGCTATTCCCAAAAAGAACTGTCCGAGCGTCTGCTGTTGCGGGACTGCTTCGGCGGCCTTCGCGGGCTGCGGCTGCGGGCAGACTCGGTCGGTTTTGTCCTTCACCGCCTTGAGCGCATTCGCATTCGGGGATTTGACGTCGAATTTCGTCTGCGCCTGGCGATTGAAGGAGGCAAGCGCCTGCTGCGAGGCATTGGTCCAGTCCGTATTACCGGCTGGCCCACAACCCACGCGCTTCAATTCCGCATTCAACCGCCTGACGATGCCGGGAAGTTCGAACTCGACGAGCTGCTTGCGCTGCGCGCGCGCGAGATCGGCATGAAAGCCCTCGGGATGACGTCCGAGAAACAGGTCGATTGCCTCAGTATTACCGGTTGCGAGCGCGAGCATATAATCGTAGCGCGCCTCAGCTTCGGGATCCGTGATCGCAGCGCCGGCAACCGCGGGCACCTCGGTGCGAACGGGCTGAACCGCCGGAAGAACCTGCTCGGTCGCAGCGACTGCAGCAGCCACCGGATAAATTTCAGCGCGTGAGCGAAAAGAGCTCGACGATGCGATCAGGGAAAGTATCGCGGCAATCGCAGCCAGAATGGCGAGGGCAAAAAGCCAACGCGGGGCGGCGCGCTCGGTCACAACGACCGGCTGCACATCGGTTGGAGCCGATTGCAGCAGACTTTGTTTGGATCGTTTCGCCGTAGTTTTTGCCGGCCGCTTTTTCAGCTTTGCCGGCTGCGAGACCTTCTTCGCATTCGCACGCATACCGCACCTACCCCACCCAACTTATCGGTCGCTCCTAACCTGCTCAATCCCGGAACGAGTGTAGCGCTTACGAGGCGAGAGTCATGTTGCGGACAATGCTTGCGCGAAATTTAGCCTGTGCCTGTGGACGCTTCTGAATCTCGTTGCCGATTCAAACACTTCGCCTATCAGAAATAGAACGCTGGCCGCGGCCGCGAGCCTGCACACGCTAAGGATAAACCGGCGGCACGCTTGACGGGCATACCAACGGCTGCCAAAAAATTACCAAGCAAGTTCAATAGCTTAGAGAAGTTCTAATCTATGAGAAACTTGCCTGGGATACGTTCGTGATCGTCTGCTCCTGCAACTGTCTGACCGAAGCGCAAATCCGCGAGTCCTGCGCGCGAGGCGAAGGCGCACCGCGTTCAACCTTCGAGGTTTACAAGTGCCTCGGCTGCAGCCCGAAATGCGGCACCTGCGCCCGCACGATCCGCTCGATCATGGACGAGGTGATCGGCCGCGACGCTTGCGGCGTATGCCCCGTGGCCGCAGGCAGCGCCTGTGGGGCGGCCAATATTGCCGATGCGCTGAATGCAGCCATTGAACCGCTCCCGGCCGGGACGGCGCTCGTCGCAGCCGAATAAGCTTTATTTTTCAACTGCTTCGGAACTACCGGGAACCGATTGCGTTCTCCTTAGAACTATTCTAATTTAACTCCATCACCTGTTTATTGAAGGAGCGGCCGCCATGAAAGGCGATCCCAAAGTCATCGAATATCTCAACAAGGGGCTTCGCTCGGAACTGACCGCGATCAACCAGTACTGGATTCACTACCGGTTGCTCGACGACTGGGGCTACCTCGACCTCGCGAAGAAGTGGCGCGCGGAAGCGATCGAGGAAATGCAGCACGCGGACAAGTTCACCACCCGCATCATCTTTCTCGAGGGCCTGCCGAATATGCAGACGCTGGACCCGATCCGCATCGGCCAGAACGTCAAGGAAGTGCTCGACGCCGACCTCAAGGCCGAGTACGGCGCCCGCGCGCTTTATCAGGAAGCCGCGATCTACTGCCGCGATGTGAAGGATCTTCCCTCGATGAATCTCTTCGAGCAGCTAATGACCGACGAAGAAGGCCACATCGACTTTCTGGAGACGCAGCTCGATCTGGTCGAGAAGCTCGGCCTCGAGCTTTACTCGCAGCACCACATTGGGAAGTTGGAGGACTAAGGCTCGCCTCAGTCCTTTTGGAAGGCTGAATGACTGATTTCTCAGTCGCCTAAAATAAAAAGGGCCGAAGGATTGCTTCGGCCCTTTGTCGTTTCAGATGACGCGAGTTTAGTTGCCGACGCAGATGCCGCGCACGCAGATCGTACCGCGCGGCTGGAACGCTGGCTGTTGCGGCTGCTGCTGATACTGCGGCTGCTGTTGCGGACGCTGCTGCACCTGCTGCGGGATGGCAACACAGGTATTGTTCTGCACCCGGAAGCCTGGACGGCAGGTCAGCGGACAAACGCGCGCATCGCGCTCTTTTAATGCGCCAAGCAACTCGCCGTTCGGATTGGAGTCGAATTTCGTCTTCGCGTGTTTGTTGTAAAGCTCGAGCGATTTGCGCGCGGTGTCGTTCCATTCGCCGTCGTTCTGGTCGGGGCCGCAGCCGACGCGTTGCAGCTCAGCGATGACGTTACGCGTCAATTCCTTCTGCACGCGAATCTGTTCCTGTTCCGCGCGTTGCTGTTCGATCATCGCAATCTTGGTCTTTTGCGCGCGCGCGAGCGTCGCGTAGAAGCCGTCCTGATGGCGCGACAGGAAGAGGTCATAGGCCTCCATGGTGTCCACCTTCTGCGCGAGCTCGAAATCGCGGCGCGCTTCAGCCTGCGGATCGACCGGCGGCGGCTGCATCAGCGGCGGCGTTTCCACGCGCGGCTGCTGAACCTGCGTTTTCGGCTGCTCGACGACGGCCACCTGTTGCTGGTTTGGCACCTCGGTCTTTGCAGATTGCTGCGGTGTCACGACCGCAAGCTGCGGATCGCCGCCCCGGAACGACATCATCGCAAACGCTGAGCCGACGACGAGAACCACGAGTGCTGCGGCAATCGCGGCCCACCGCTTGCCCATGGAACGCTTGCCGCTCGCGACCTTCGCGGAAGACGGCGAAATATAAGACGGGTTCGGTGGCGTGCTCGACACGCTGCGAACCGGCTTGGTCGGCGCGCTCGAGCTCGACATACCCTGCCAGCCGATCGCTTCGCGCAGTTCCTCGATCGAGCCCTGCCGTTCGCTCGCGCGGAACGCGAGCGCCTTCTCGATCGCTTTTGCGATGGCTTCCGGCACATGGGGCGCCGCTTCCGAAAGCGGTGTCAGCGAATCGCCTTCGCCGAAGGCGATCTTGCGCGCACGCTCTTCAGTGTCAGCCGGCGGTTTGCCGGCGAGCGCGCGATAGAATACGGCGCCGAGCGCGTAGATGTCGGCGCGTGCATCCAGCGTTTCGCCTTCGCGGGTCTGCTCCGGCGGCGAATAATGCTGCTTGCCGACCATGAAGGAATGCACGGTCTTTGCCTGCAGGAGCGTGCGGTTCTCGATAATTTTGATCGCGCCGAAGTCGATGATCACAGGACGGCCGTCCGAGGTGATCATGATGTTGTCAGGCGCAATATCGCGATGGATGAAATTCATCGAGTGCAGGTAATCGAGCGCGTCGATTACCGGCTCCAGCATTGGGCGAATTTCATCGACGGTCGGAAGGTTCGGCCGGTCACGAAGCCACTGTTCGAAGGTTTTGCCTTCGACATAGTCCATGAACATATAGCCGGTGTCGTTGTCCGCGAGATAGTGAAACACCTCGACGATGTTCGGGTGTTTCAGGCGGCATTGCTCGGTGGTGGAGGACTCAAACCGCTTCAGCGCCCAGCTCACGAGCTCGGTGTCGCGCTCGGCATAGATAATTTCGGTGGCACCTTTGCGGGACGCGATCCCGCGCGGGAAAAATTCCTTGATCGCAACGCGACGGCCCGTGACCGGGCTCTCGCCCTCATAGGTGATGCCGAAGCCGCCCGCGCCGAGGACGCGGACGATGCGATAACCGGCGATTACTGTGCCGGCCTGTAGCGCGTGCGGATCGTTATTCATTGGACGCCCATCTGATTGCGCGGATGCTAATGGAAAGGCCGCCTTGTGCAACGCACGAAGTTCTCACTCCTTGGCACAAGCGCGTGATCGCTCCAAAGCACTTGTTTGGAATAAGTCTAAACTATTGATTTCATTTGATTTTTTCCTACGATTCGCGTTTTCTTCGGCCGGAATTCTAGGAATTTTACGGCCAAATCAGAGCCGGAATGCTGCCAGGAGAACCGTATGAACCGTCTGCTACCCAGCCTCACGTTCGTCGCAGCAGTTGCCGCGAGCACAATCGCGCCCCTGCCTGCCCAAGCGCAGGGCGAGGTAAACGTCTATACGACCCGCGAACCGAAACTCATTCAGCCGCTGTTCGATCTCTTCACCAAGAACACCGGCATCAAGGTCAACGCGATTTTCGTCGAGAAGGGTATGGCCGAGCGTGTCGCCGCCGAAGGCGCGAACTCCCCTGCCGACATCATGATGGCAGTCGACATCGGTAACGTTCTCGACGGCGTCTCGCGCGGCGTGACGCAAGGCGTGCAGTCGGAAGCCCTCGCCTCAGCGATCCCGGCTAATCTTCGCGACAAAGACGGGCACTGGTTCGCGCTTTCGCTGCGTGCGCGTCTCTTCTACGTTTCCAACGAGCGCGTGAAGGATAAAGCGCTCACTTACACGGACCTTGCCGATCCGAAGTGGAAGGGCAAAATCTGCATCCGCTCCGGCCAACATCCTTACAACACCGCGCTTATTGCAGCGTATATCCATCACTACGGTACGGCGAAAGCCGAAGAGTGGCTCAAGGGCGTGAAAGCCAATCTCGCGCGCAAGCCTGCCGGCGGCGACCGCGAAGTCGCGCGCGACATTCTCGGCGGCATCTGCGACGTCGGTGTCGCCAACTCTTACTATGTCGGCCTGATGCGCGGCGGCAGCAACGAAGACCAGAAAAAGTGGGGTGCTGCGATCAATACGATCATGCCGACCTTTCCCGGCGGCGGCACGCATATAAACATCTCCGGAGCCTCGGTCGCTAAAAACTCGCCGAACAAAACGAACGCGATCAAGCTGCTCGAATTCCTTGTCTCGAACGAGGCGCAGGCAGCGTATGCCAAGGTAAACTACGAATATCCGGTGCGCCCGGGCGCGTTAATCGATCCGATCATCGCTTTCCTCGGCACACTGAAGACCGACCAGATCGATCTGACGGTGATCGTGAAGAATCGTAAGCAAGCAGCCGAACTGGCCGATAAAGTTGGCTTCGACCAATAAGCCGGCCTCACGTGACAACCTCCGCATTCCGGGCGTTTCGCAATAGCGGAACGCCCGGTTTTACACTTGCTGCGATCCTTTTTGCGGCGATCGTCGTTTCGCCGATTGTCGCGCTAATCTCGATTGCAAGCGAAGGCTCGGGCGATCTGTGGCCGCAGCTCGCGGCCTATGTGCTGCCGTCGGCTGCGATCAATACCGCGACGCTTCTGCTTGGCGTTGGCGTTCTCACCAGCATCATCGGGGTCGGAACGGCGTGGCTGATCGCGACTACCGAATTTCCGGGCCGCAAATTTTTCGACTGGGCACTGTTACTTCCGCTCGCGATTCCGACTTACATTCTCGCTTACGCGTACCTCGATATCGTTCATCCGCTTGGGCCGATTCAGTCCACGCTGCGGGGCCTTTTCGGCTTGAGCGATCCGCGCGCGCTTAACTTTACCGAGATCCGTTCTATGGGCGGCGTGATTTTTCTCCTCGGCTTCGTGCTCTACCCTTATGTTTATCTCGCCGCACGCGCGTCTTTTCTGATGCAGAACGCGACCGCGTTAGAGGCTGCCCGCATTCTCGGGGCGGGACGCTTTGAAATTCTTTTTCGTGTCGCACTGCCGCTAGCCCGCCCGGCGATTGTCGTTGGCATTACGCTCGCGCTGTTAGAGGCCCTGAACGACATCGGCGCGACCGAATTTCTCGGCGTGCGCACACTGACGATTGCAATCTATTCGACCTGGCTCAACCGCTCCTCGCTGCCGGGGGCCGCGCAGATTTCGCTCTTCATGCTTGCGCTGGTGATGGCGCTATTCCTACTGGAACGCTGGGCACGGCGGCACCAGCAATTCGCAGGCGGCAACAAGCGCACGCAGCCACCCGCACCGGTGCGGTTAAGCGGATTGAAGGCGCTCGGCGCATTTGCAGCCTGTGCGCTGCCGCTCACAATCGGATTTCTTACACCCTTCGCCTATCTCCTGGATCAGGCGACCAGGAAACTCGCATCCGGCGGCATTTCGCCGATGTTGCTACGCGAAACGCTGAACACGCTTTTTTATGCCGGCATTGCGACCGCTGTCACGCTCGCGACCGGTCTTGTCATCGCTTACGCGCTTCGCAGCGACAAAAGCGGCCTTGCAACGCCTGCGAGCAGGATTGCCAGCATCGGTTACGCGATTCCCGGCACGGTGCTTGCCGTCGGCCTGCTTTGGCCACTCGCCGCGTTCGACAACGCGGTCGACGCGGCGTTGCGCCAGTGGTTCGGCATTTCGACCGGCCTACTGATCTCGGGCTCCGGCGGCGCGCTGGTACTCGCCTATACGATCCGATTCCTCGCGATCTCGATCAACGGTGTCGAGGCCGGATACGCAAAGATCTCCATGAATGTCGATCACGCCGCGCGCAGCCTCGGTGAAAGCTCGCTGGGCACGCTGCGCAAAATCCATCTGCCGATGCTGCGGCCCGTATTCGGTGCCGCGGCGATCCTCGTCTTCGTCGACTGCATGAAGGAATTACCGGCAACGCTGATGCTGCGGCCATTCGGCGTCGAGACTCTGGCGACCCACATTTATGCGGAGGCGGTGCGCGGTACCTATGAAGACGGCGCGGTCGCGGCAATCCTCGTGGTGCTCGCCGGGCTCTTGCCCGTGCTGATGCTGGCGCGGCTCAGCCGCAACGCAATTACGCCGAGCACAATTTCCTCTTAGGTGCTGAGCGCCGGAATATCCCGATACAGATCGAGCGCTTCGGGATTGGCAAGCGCTTCGGTATTTTTCACCGGGCGGCCATGCACGACATCGCGCACAGCCAGCTCCGTTATCTTTCCAGAACGCGTGCGCGGGATGTCCGCGATCTGCACTATCTTCGCCGGAACATGGCGCGGGCTTGCGCCGGTACGAATCTGGCTCTTGATCTTCGCAGTCAATGCGTCGTCGAGCTTCGTGCCATCGCGCAGCCGAACGAAAAGCACGATGCGTGTGTCGCCGTCCCATTCCTGGCCGATGGCGATAGATTCCACGACATCGGAAACCTGCTCGACCTGCGCGTAAATTTCTGCGGTGCCGATGCGCACGCCTTGAGGATTCAGGGTCGCGTCGGAGCGGCCATGAATGACCATGCCGCCATGCGCAGTCCACTCGGCGAAATCGCCGTGGCACCAGATGTTCGGGAAGCGGTCAAAGTAGGCGCTGTGATATTTTTTGCCTTCGGGATCGTTCCAGAACATCACTGGCATCGATGGGAACGGCTTCGTGCAGACAAGCTCGCCGCGCTCCCCCTTCTGCGGATTACCGTTGTCGTCCCAGACATCGACCGCCATGCCGAGCGCCGGCGCCTGAATCTCGCCCTTCCACACCGGCGCGGTCGGATCGGCACCGACGAAGCAGGCTGCAAGGTCGGTACCGCCGGAGACGGATGCGAGGTGAACGTCCTTTTTCACCGCGTCATAGACATAATCGAAGCTTTCCGGCACCAGCGGCGAGCCGGTCGAAGCGAGCACGCGCATCGCTGACAGGTCATGCGTATCTTTCGGACGCAAGCCTTCCTTCTTCGCCGCGTCGATGAATTTCGCCGAAGTGCCGAAGAAGCCGATTTTCTCTTCGGCGGCGTAGTCGAACATCACATCTTTTTTCGGATGGAACGGCGAGCCGTCATAGAGCATCAAGGTTGCTTCGGCAGCCAAGCCCGTCACCAGCCAGTTCCACATCATCCAGCCGAGCGTCGTGAACCAGAACATCCGCTCGCCCGGCTTGATGCCGCAGTGGAGCTTATGCTCCTTCAAATGCTGGATCAGCACGCCGCCCGCGCAATGTACGATACATTTCGGAACGCCGGTCGTGCCGGACGAAAACAGAATGTATAGCGGGTGATCGAACGGCAGCCGCTCGAATTCGACTTTCTTCGCGCTAAACGGCGCGATGAAAGAATCGAGATCAGTGGCGCGCGGAAGTTTCGAGACTACCTCTTTTGTCTCGCCGAGATAAGGAACGATGATCACTTTCTCGGCGGTCAGCAGATTCTTGATAACGGTGTCGAGCTTCTCGGTGATCGAGATTTTCTTGCCCGCGTACCAATAGCCGTCGCAGGCGAAGAACAGCTTTGGCTGAATCTGTCCGAAGCGGTCGATCACGCCGCGCTCACCGAAATCGGGCGAACAGGAAGAAAAGATTGCGCCGAGCGAAGACGCAGCAAGCATGATCGCAACACTCTCGGGAAGGTTCGGAAGCATCGCGGCAATGCGGTCGCCCTTCTGCACGCCCGCGGCTCTCATTGCCTGCTGAAGACGCGATACCAGCGTGTGCAGTTCATCGAAGGAGAGCCGGTAACTTTTCTTGTCCTCGCCGCGGAAAATCATCGCCGGTTCGCTGCCGGTCTTACGCATCATATTCTCCGCGAAACTCAGTTTCGCATTAGGAAAAAATCTCGCGCCCGGCATACGATTCGCGTCGGCGACCAGCGGTGCGCCCTTCTCGCCGATCACGCCGCAAAAATCCCAGATCAACTCCCAGAACGCCGGCAGGTTATCCACCGACCAGCCGTGCAACTGGCTGTAGTCCGCAAGCGCTAGCCCGAAACGGCGGTTGGCCTCTTCCATGAAGCGCACCATCTCGCTTTTGCGAACGGACTCCGGCGAAGGGCTCCAGAGCGGCACGGGATTGGCGGTCATGAGCGGCGTTTTCCTTGGTGTTTTAATTGGCGTTTTGTTCTTGATTTGACGAATTTCATAACCCTTCGCCGCCCGCAAGTCAGGGCCATGAAAGCGACACATAGCCCCAAGAAATAGACTAGAGTTCGCCCCGGCCGGTGATCCCGCCGCCAGTGTCTCGAACCAATCCAGCGCCGGAAGACCCCGTGAGCGTTTCGTCTCGAATAAAGCGTATTGCCATCGGCGCCGTCACTGCCGCTGCCTTGCTTGGTGTCGCTTTCCTGACGCTGCCTTATCTGGTTTCCGAACAGCAGATCCGTGACGCGGCGAGCCGCTCGATCCAGGCCGCAACCGGTATCGTGCCGCGCATTGATGGCCGTGCCCGGCTTGCGCTGCTTCCCCGCCCCGCGATCCAGATTCAGGAAATCTATCTCGATGACGGCTCTAAGAGCGGTCCCGCGGTCGGCGCGCTGCAGGCGAGCCTTCAATTCTGGCCGCTCTTGTTCGGCGAAATCAAAGTCGCGACGCTGACGCTCGATCGGCTGCGTCTCGCAATCGATCTCTCCCCGGAGGGTAAACTGATCGGAGGCCTGCCGATCAATCCCGCCATCACCGACGACGACGATGTGCCTGAGCTTCGCGTTGCCAACGGCTCGGTGCTGCTTCGCGTGCAAGGACGCGACCGCGTCGAGATCATCACAAAGGTCGATGCGTCGCTGAACTGGTCGGGCGCTTCCTTGACGGCGACCGGAAGCTTCGTGGTCGGGAATAAACCTGCGAATGGAACGCTGGTGATCGCGGATACCGCGGCGCTCGCGAAAGGGCAGCGCAGCAGCGTTCGCTTCCGGGTCGAGGCCGAACCGGTGCGGATCGCTTATGAAGGGAGAATCACTTTCCGCGAATCCTCGCTCCAGAGCGAAGGCACATTCAGCGCCGACGGCCGCTCGCTCCGCGATGCGCTCGCGATATTCGGCATCTCCGCGCCCTCGCCGACCGGCTTCGGGCGGTTCTCGGCGAAGGCAACGGTTTCGCTGACTCCGATCGCGCTTACCTTTACCAACCTCGCGCTCGAACTTGACGGCAACCGCGCGGACGGCGGGCTCACGTGGAAGCGCGACGGCAACCGCTCGACCCTTCAGGGTACGCTGGCAAGCGAAACAACCGATCTTTCGATCTATCAGAGCCCGCTTGGGCTAACCACGAACGGCCGCGACTGGAATCGCAACTCGCTCGATACTGCAGCGTTGCAAAATTTCGATCTCGACCTGCGGCTGTCATGCGGAAAACTCATCATTGGCAAGATCGAAATCGGCAAAGCGGCGATCACTCTCGGCGTCAGAAACCGGCAATTCACCGCCGCTATCGGCGAGGCCCAGTTTTACGGCGGCACGTTGCGCGGAAACGCAATCTGGAATGCGGCCGAGGAGAACCCTTCCCTCCGGCTCGATGCTAACCTCGGCAACTTCGATCTAGAGCGCGGCCTCGGCGGACTTACCGGCTTTCGCAGGTTGGAGGGAAAAGGCTCGCTGACGATCGCCGTCACCTCCAAAGGCAAGAGCGCGCAGGAAATCGCGTCAGCGCTTTCCGGAAAAATTCAACTCGCGATGAAACAGGGTGCGCTTGCGGGCATCCATGCGGAAGCCGTGCTGCGGCGTCTTGAGCGCAGGCCGCTTTCCACAACCGGAGATCTACGCGGCGGGCGCACGCCGTTCGAGCGGCTTACCGGAAATATCGAGATCGAGAACGGAGTTGCAAAACTCACGGGTTTTGAAGTTGAAAGCCCGATTCTGAAAATCAGCCTCCAGGGTGAAAGCTCGATTACAAAGCGCGAGTTCGATTTGCGTGGCGTTGCGAGTCTGATCCGCGCCGCGCAAGGCGCTTCCTCGCAGATCGCATTCGACTTGCCGTTCGTGATTTATGGAACCTGGGACAACCCTTACTTGCTGCCCGATCCCGACGCGCTGATCCGTCATTCCGGCGCAACCGCGCCGCTGCTCGATGCCGTGCGCGGACGCGCGGCGCGCGAGGCCATGCGCAGCGTGATCGAGACGGTCACCGGCTTGCGTTCGATCGGCGAGCTTCCGGTGAATCCGACCTTCGAGCCGCCGGCTGCGAACTCGCCGTCGATCGCGCCGATTTACGCGCCGTCACCGCAACCGATGCAGTCGCGCTGATTTTTCGCACGCAGCCGCACTTGCGGTGAATCGCGTTCGGCGACAAGGTGGTTGCGCAATACCTCGCCAATGACCCCCCTTCTCCCGCTGGAACTTATTATGCAATTTCGAAATGCCGCGCGGCTTTGCGTTGCCTCGATCCTGTCGATCGCCGTCCTTATTTTTTCCGGTGCCGCGGATGCGCAAGGCTCGCGCAAGTTCACATTGACCGTGACACCTATGGGCGCCGCTGCGGGCGACAAAATGATTCCGGTGGCCGCTTCGGTCGGTGTGAATGTCGTCTTAAAGAGCGAAAGCAGCGAAGCGCTTTCCAAGGTCCTGCTCACGGCGAAGTTGAACGGGGTAAAGTTGGTTCCCGAAGGTGGCTGGAAAGCCGATGGCGACAATGCCGTACTCGAAATCGACACGCTCAACGCGAACGAGGAGATTTCGCGCCGCCTGAACTTACGTGTCGATATGGCGCCGCTGCCGCCCGGCAAGCAGGTCGAAGTCTCGGTCGAAGTCAAAATTGGCGAGGCCCGCGTCAATGCATCGACAAAATTCCCGGTCGGCGATTGTGCCGCGGCATTTCAGGCCGACCTGACGCGGCTGCGGATTTCGACAATTTCGGAGGTCTGGCCGACCGCCGACGAGATGCGAAAGCCCGATACAACGCTGCCGCGGGTACGTTACTTTCGCGTCGCGATGCGCCGCGGCGATTTTGCCAACTTTGACCGCCTTGCTGCGGGCTATCAGGCTCGCCTTCTGTCCAACTATGATTTCTTCACCGAAGGCGTTCGCTACACTACGCGGCGCTGGTCGGACGAGTTGAAGGCATTTGCCGGGCAGGACGCGAATCCCGGTCTTTGCGCCGTAAACAAGGAAATGGCCGAAGGCATCCGCAAAACGATCAACTATGTCTCCGCGCGGCTAGAGCCACCCCTGAAGGCTTACGCGCGGGCGATGGATCAGCTTCGCAAAGCGGTCGGCGCGGCGGAGAGCGACGACCTGCAAAAGATAGCGCTGCGTCTCGCCGCGGATGCCGGCGCGAAAATCGAGAACCCGCCGGCAAGCGTTTTCAAGATCCTGGAACAGACGCGCGATCTTCTGAAGGACACGAAGCCGACCGCGGAACAGCTCGACAATCTATCGCTCGTGGAATCAGTTGCCTGGATCGAGGCGCAGGCCATGCGCTCAAAGAAGCTGCATGACCTTATCGAAAATTCGATCACGGGCATCACCGAGGCGCAGAAAAAGAACTGCGTTTGCGCGTTCTAACTCGTAGGCGCTGCCGGCACGGGCAACGGGTCGCTCGCAAGCCGCGCATAGAGCAGATGGTCCTGCCAGTGACCTGCGATCGATAAATATTGGCGCGCGGTGCCTTCGCGCGAGAAATTCATCTTTTCGAGCAGACGGATCGACGCCGTGTTCGACAACAGACACGCGGCCTCGACACGGCGAAGCCTCAACATCGAATGCGCGAAAGGCACTAGCGCCGCGATGGCCGCGCTCATGTAGCCTTTGCCCGCGAAAGAATGTCCCATCCAATAGCCGAGGCTACCGGCCTGCGCCGCGCCGCGCCGCAGATTGGTAAGGGTCGCACCGCCGAGCATCGCGCCGTCACTCACGCGGAACGCGAGAAACGCGTAGGCACTCTCTTCATGCAGATCGCGCTCATAGCGCCGGATGCGGCGGCGGAATGCGCTGCGCGTGAGATCGTCTTCGGGCCAGAGCGGCTCCCATGGCGCAAGAAAGTCACGGCTCTTGCCACGCAGCGCGGACCATTCGTCGAAGTCGGCCATGCGCGGCACGCGCAGGAATACGCCCTTGCCCTCGATGACCGGGATTGTGCTGGTAAGGCCGAGCGACTTAAAGAACGCCATGACTATAGTCTGTTTCAGGCCGCCTTGCGCCGCAATGCTTCGGTCGCGGCGCCTGCCCGCTCGAGGCCCTTTGCTTCGCCGACGCCGACGAAGGTCGGCACCCCGCCACTGACGAGCTTTTGCCCGGCAGCGCGAACGCTCTCCACCGAGATTTCCTCGATACTGCGTTCGATCTCCTCAAACGGAATTGCGCGGCCGAAAGCGAGCAAACGGCTGCCGAGTTGATCGGCGCGCGCGGACGCGCTTTCCAGCGCGCTCAAAAGCCCGACCTTCATCTGCGCTTTGGCGCGATCGACTTCTGCTTGCGTTGCCTTCTCCGCAGCGTCGTGCAACTCGCCGATCACGACGCGCGTCAGTTCTTCGGTATCGGCGGCATCCGCGCCGGCAGCAACCCCGAATAATCCGGCATCCAGATAGGAAGAATGAAAGGCCTGAATCGAATAGCAAAGGCCGCGCCGCTCCCGCACCTCCTGGTATAGCCGAGACGAGCCGCCGCCACCCGCGAGATTCACGAAAGCCTGCATCGCGAAGCGATCGGACGCATGATAGGAAACGCCTTCGAGCCCAAGCACAAGATGAGTCTGCTCTAGCTTACGCGGACGGATCTGCACGCCGCCTGCGTACTTCGCCTGCGGCGGTGCCGGCATTTCTCCGCCAGGAATAGACGCCAGTTGTTTTCCCGCCGCGGCAAGTAACTGCTCATGATCGACGGCGCCTGCCGCCGCCACGATCATGCGCGAGCCGCGATAGCGCTTTGCCATATAGGCGCGCAGTTTCTCCGGTGTGAAAGAACGGACGGTCTCTGGCGTGCCGAGAATCGCACGGCCGATAGACTGGCCGGGAAACGCGGTTTCCTGAAACAGATCGAATACGACATCGTCAGGGTCGTCCGCGGCACCGCCGATTTCCTGCACGATCACACTCTGCTCGCGGGCAAGCTCGCTCTGCTCGAAAGAAGAATTCGTCAGAATGTCGGACAGAATGTCGAAGGCAAGCGGCAGGTCCTTGCCGAGCAGACGCGAGTAATAGGACGTAACCTCGATGCCGGTCGCAGCATTCAATTCGCCGCCAACATTCTCGATTTCTTCGTTGATTTGGAGAGCCGTGCGCTTGCTTGTACCCTTGAACGCCATGTGTTCGAGGAGGTGCGAGATGCCGTGCTCGCCGCCGTCTTCGTAGCGCGCACCAGCGGCGACCCAGATACCCAGCGACGCCGTTTTCACGCCGGGCATAGTGTCGGTCGCAACCGTAATTCCGCTCTCGAGCTTATCGACGCGAACTGTCATGCCATTGCGCCCTTGGCGGCACGCGCGTGCTTCAGCACGAAATCGGCGACCGCTTTCGCGTCGTTCGGCAAACTGGTCAGGCGCTCCGGGCGGGCCATCAGATCGGAGAAAGACGCAGGTAGCTTCGGATGCACGCCGCAGGCCTCCGCGACCGCTTCCGGAAATTTCGCCGGATGTGCGGTGCCGAGAATGACCAATGGGCTTTGCGAGGTTTTCACGCCGAGCTTGCGTGCAACCGCGACGCCAACTGCGGTATGCGGATCGAGCACATAGCCGCTCGCTTTATATACATCGCGGATCGTATCGCGCGTCTCGGCTTCGTCCGCGCGGGACGCCAAAAACAGCTCCCGCATATTGGCAAGCGTATTCTCGCTTAAAGCGAACTTGCCGTTCGCGCCGAGATCGCGCATCGCGTCGCGCACCGCTGCCGGATCGCAGCCGGAGGCATCAAACAGAAGGCGCTCGAAATTCGAGGACACCTGAATATCCATCGCAGGCGATGAAGTCGCCACCACACCGCGCGTTTCATAGGTGCCGCTCTCCAGCGTGCGGGCGAGAATGTCGTTGACGTTGGTCGCAACGACCAGCCGCTCGATCGGCAGGCCCATCTTCGCCGCAACGTAACCTGCGAACACATCGCCGAAGTTTCCGGTCGGTACCGCGAAGGTCACGCGCTTTTCTGGCGTGCCAAGCGCCACGGCGGCAGTGAAGTAATAAACGATCTGGGCCACGATCCGCGCCCAGTTGATCGAGTTCACCGCGGAGAGCTTCACGCGGTCGCGGAAGGCATGATCGTTGAACAGCGCTTTGACGATCGCCTGGCAGTCGTCGAAATTGCCGTCGATCGCGAGCACATGAACGTTCGGCTCGGCAATCGCCGTCATCATGCGTTCCTGTACCGGAGACACGCGGCCCTTCGGAAACGTGAAAATAAGATCGATGCGCTCGCGGCCGCGGAAGGCTTCGGTCGCGGCACCACCGGTATCGCCCGAGGTCGCGCCGACGATAGTGCAACGCTCGCCCCTCGCGGTCAGCACATAATCCATCAGCCGCGAGATCAGTTGCATCGCGACGTCTTTGAAGGCGAGCGTGGGGCCGTGAAATAGTTCGAGAATATATTCGCCGCTGGAAAGCTGGTGCAGCGGGGTTACGTCCTTGTGCGAGAAAGTGGCGTAAGCTTCCTTGATCATGCGCTTCAGGTCGCGCTCGGGAATATCGTCGCCGACGAAGGGCGCGATCACACGAAATGCGACTTCGGCATAGGACTTGCCGCGCAACGCCGAGATTTCCGCGCGCGAGATCTGCGGCCAGGACTCCGGCACATAGAGTCCACCGTCGCGCGCGAGACCTTCGATCAGCGCTTCGTTGAATGAGGCGGGCTTCGCCTCGCCGCGGGTCGAGACGTACTTCAATTCCGTGAGTTCCCTTGATGGCGGCGCACCCTATTCAGGGAGGCCAGCGGGTGCAAGTTCAGCGCGCGCCCTTCAGCCGCTGCCATGCAAAGGCAGCGAAAACGCCGATCAGCGTACAGGCCAAGCCATACCAGGTCAGCGCATAGCCGAGATGATTGTTCGTGAAAGTGAGCTTGGTCTCGTTCGGCTGCGGGAGCATATCGGGGCGATATTCGCCGGTCGCATCGAGCATGAACGGCGGGACATTCTTCAATCCAAACGCCCGTTCGATGTCCGACGGAGTGCGGCGATACCATGCGTTCTTTGCCGGGTCGTTCGCGGGGGTGAAGAAATTTACCTGCTCCGGCGCCCGCAGGAGGCCGGTGATGCGCACGACACCTTCCACCTGACCTTCCGAGCGGCTCGCGGGGCTCTTCAGTTCCTGCGGAACGAAACCACGATTGACGATCACGATACTGCCGTCATCGCGCGCAAGCGGGGTCAGCACCCAATAGCCCGCACCGGAGAACGACCCCTTCGGTTCGGAGAGGACGGTGTAGACCTGCACTTCGTGTTGATGAAGAAAACGGCCGACGGCGATGTAGCGGCGATATTCCTCGCTCGCGAGATCGAACGAAAGCGACTCCGGCGTCGCGGGTAAAAGTTGCGGCATTTCGGTCACGCGCTTGGCGATCGTTTCGATCAGCGCTTCCTTCCACGCAAGCCGCTGCATCTGCCATGTGCCGAGCATGATCAATACGGTTAGCGCGGCGAGCGACAACACGCCCGGCAAAATCAAACCGCGGAAGGCTTGTGCGCGAGTTGCCGTCATTGGCGATCCGACCGCGCCTCGGCGGCCTTGTGATGGAATTGAAGCGCGATCAGGAGCGACTTCAGAATCCGCAACGGCGGAAGTGTTGCGATCAAAACCGCCGGAATACCGACAGCCGCATGAACCCAATACGACGGCCGCCATAAAAGCTCGACCGCGAGCACTGCAAGCACCGCGGCCAGGCCGCCGGCCAGGATTACGAACACCGCAGGGCCGTCGCCGGAATCCGCAAACGAATAATCGAGGCCACACGAGGAGCAGCGCGGCGCGAGGTTCAAATAGCCGGAGAAAAGTTTTCCCTCGCCGCAGCGTGGGCAAGAACAAGTCAGTCCCGCCTTGAAGGGCGGGACTGAGGTTTTTTTCCCGGCGGAATTTTTCATCTCCGCCTTCTATGTCGCGATTGGATGTTTAGTGCGCGAGCGGCGTGCCCGCACCCCAGACGTAAATCCAGATGAACAGGAAGAGCCACACGACGTCGACGAAGTGCCAGTACCAGGCAGCCGCCTCGAAGCCGAAATGATGATCCGGCGTGAAATGACCGAGATAGAGACGATAGAGGCAAACCGCGAGGAAGATCGTGCCGATCAGCACGTGCACGCCGTGGAAGCCGGTCGCCATGAAGAAGGTCGCGCCGTAAATGTGACCGCCGAACGTAAAGCCCGCGTGGGCGTATTCGTAGGCCTGCACGCAGGTGAAGAGTGCCCCAAGCGCAACGGTCAGCCACAGCGCCTGCTTAGCAGCCTTGCGGTCGCCTTCGAGCACTGCGTGATGCGCCCAGGTCACTGTCGTGCCTGAGGTGAGCAGGATCAGCGTGTTGAGCAACGGCAGATGCCACGGATCGAACGTGCCCTTGAAAGCTGCGTCGGCCGGCTTCGGCGGCCAGTGCGCACCGGTCAGCTCAGTCCGCATATATTGCGCGGCCTCGCCGGGAAACAGTGCGATGTCGAAGTAGGCCCAGAACCAAGCGACAAAGAACATCACTTCGGAGGCGATGAAGAGGATCATGCCGTAGCGCAGATGCAGCTGCACGACCTTGGTGTGATAGCCGGTCTGCGCTTCGTCGATGATGTCGCGCCACCAGACAATCATCACGTAAATGATGCCGAGCGAGCCCGCGATGGTGATGAGCGAAGTGCCGCCGCGCATCCAGATCACCGCGCCGATCGTCACCACGAGCGCGAAGAAGGCGCCGAGGATCGGCCACGGGCTCGGATTGACGAGATGATAGTCGTGTTGCGGTTTCGCGTGCGCGTCGGCCATTTTCGTTCTCTCCAACCGGCTGGGTTTCGCTCCCACCGGCATCTGGTCTTTTCTATCAGCGCCTCGCGGGAAGCCGCAAGACGAGCTTAATTACTTAGTGGCGCATGACCTTATCCGAAAACCGGTACCCACTTTTCGGGGTCATGCGCTAGTTGCTCCGTTCCGGTTTCGGCGCCGCAGCCACCGGTTTCGGCTTCTCCACCGGGAAGAAGGTGTAGGAAAGCGTGATCGTGCGAATTTGCCGCGCCTCGGCATCCTCTTCGATCTCGGGGCGGACGAAGAAGGCAACTGGCATCGGCATCTTTTCGCCCGGTGCCAGCCGCTGCTCGGAGAAGCAGAAGCACTGCATCTTCGCGAAGTAGAGGCCGGCCTGCGGCGGCGAAACATTGTAGGTCGCGGTACCCACCGTCTCGTCGCGCGATAGGTTGGCCGCGAAATAATGCACGAGGAACGTCTCGCCGACATTGACCTCGATCTCGCGCACTTCCGGCTGGAACTCCCACGGCACGCCCGCCACATTAGCGTCGAAGCGAATGATGATTTTGCGTTCCAGCTTCTTGTCGGGGGCACTCGTTGCGATCTGCGTGGTGCCGCCGAAGCCGGTGGTGCGGCAGAACCAGTCGTAAAACGGAACCGCCGCAAAAGACGCACCAATCATGAAGGCGACGAAAACCGTGAGCGAGAGCGCCACATTGCGGTGACGCCGCGCCAGTTGCGGATCAACCTTCGGGCTACTGCTCATGCGATCACCGAAATCGCGGGTGCTTCGACGCGTTTCGCGGCACCCGGCCCAAGTTTCACGATGGTGACGACGTAAAACAGGATCACGAGAAAAGTGAGCACGAGCGCAATCGCGAGCGAGCGGCGCTTGCGGCTCTTCTTCTGCTCATCCGTGAGAACCACGCCTTTATCTTCCGCCATCGCCGTCACCGCACCATTCCTTCGCCGAGCAGAACCGCAAACAGAAGGAATAGATAAAGAACCGAATAAGCGAAAAGATGTTTCGCGGTGCGCTCCGCTGCCTCGCCTTCCCGCTTGCGATAGACCTGCCATGCGAAGATGAGGAACAACGCGCCAAGCACAATCGAGATCGCGCCATAAAGCCAGCCCGTCATGCCGAGTGCGAAAGGTGCGACACCGAGCGGCGCGAGCGCGATCGAGTAAAGCAGGATTTGTTTGCGGGTTTCGTCGTCGCCGGCGACATTCGGCAGCATCGGGATGCCGGCACGTTCGTAATCGCGCTTCTTCAAGAGTGCGAGCGCCCAGAAATGCGGCGGCGTCCAGATGAAGATCAAAGCGAACAACAACAGCGGCTCGAGCGAAACGGCGCCGGTCACCGCGGCCCATCCGATCACCGGCGGCAGTGCGCCGGCGGCGCCACCAATCACGATGTTCTGCGGCGTCGCGCGCTTCAGCCACATCGAATAGATCACGGCGTAGAAGAAGATCGTAAACGCCAGTAACGCGCCCGCAAGCACGCCGACAAGCAGCCCGAGCATCAAAACGGACGCGCCGGAAAGGATGAGGCCAAAGACCATGGCCTCGCCCGGTTCGACCCGGCCCGCCGGAATCGGGCGCGCGCGCGTACGGTCCATGCGTGCGTCGATGTCGGCGTCCCACCACATATTCAAGGCACCGGCAGCACCGGCGCCGATCGCGATGCAGAGAAGCGCCACGAAGCCGATCACCGGATGAATATCGCCCGGCGCACGCACGATGCCGACCAGCGCCGTGAAGACGACGAGCGACATCACGCGCGGCTTGAGCAACGCCCAATAGTCCTCGACACCGGCAAAGCCTGAGAGGTGGTCTGCGCGTGCGGTGCGTTCTTCGGAAACCAGCGACATGACGTTCGTTCGATTTGACTTCGACTAACTCAAAAGAAGGCGGAACAAGGTCTTCCCTCTAATGCTACCGGCGGGCTTTTACGCCCGCCGGTCTTTCTCTAACCGGCACTAAAGTAGCGCCGGAAAACTTATTTCACCTGCGGCAGGCGATCGAAGGTGTGGAACGGCGGCGGAGACGAAACCGTCCATTCCAGCGTGGTCGCGCCGACGCCCCACGGATTGTCCGCTGCCTTCTGCTTTCTCGCGAAGGCATGGATGATCACGATGAAGAAGATGACGAGACCAGCGAGCGAGATGTACGCGCCGATCGACGAGACGAGGTTCCAGCCCGCATAAGCGTCCGGATAATCCGCGTAACGGCGCGGCATACCGGCAAGGCCGAGGAAGTGCTGCGGGAAGAAGATCGTGTTGACGCCGATGAACGTCAGCCAGAAGTGCAGCTTCGCGAGCCCTTCGGAATACATATAGCCGAACATTTTCGGGAACCAGTAATACCATCCCGCGAAGATGCCGAAGGTGGCGCCGAGCGACATCGTGTAGTGGAAGTGCGCGACGACGTAATAAGTGTCGTGGAACGCGCGATCGACGCCCGCGTTGGACAAGATAACGCCCGTCACGCCGCCAAGCGTGAACAGGAAGATCAGCCCGATCGAAAACAGCATCGGCGCGGTGAAGCGGATCGAGCCGCCCCACATCGTCGCGATCCAGGAGAAGATCTTCACACCGGTCGGCACCGCGATCACCATGGTCGCGACCATGAAGTAGGCCTGCG
>LNEZ01000057.1 GCA_001464215.1 Rhizobiales bacterium Ga0077548
CGCTCGCTCTCCGAACGCATCCGGCTCACTTTGCCGGGAGACGCGGGGGCAATCGCCGCCGCGCTCGTGACCGGCATCCGCGATCATATTTCGAATGACGCGAACGAGGCGCTCCGCATCTCGGGCCTCTATCACGTGATTTCCATTTCCGGTCTGCACATGGCGCTGGTGGCAGGCGTCTTGTTCGCGTTCGTGCGGGGCGGACTTGCGCTCATTCCCGGTCTTGCGCTCAGACGGCCAATCAAGAAATACGCAGCGCTCGCGGCTCTCTTCGGCGTCAGTTTCTATTTGCTGCTCTCAGGTGCTGAAGTCGCGACCCAGCGCTCCTTCATCATGATCGCAATCGTGCTTGGGGGCGTGCTGATCGACCGGCCCGCGCTCACGCTCAGAACGCTTGCGGCTGCTGTCGTCATAACGCTGGTGATTTCGCCCGAAGCGGTGCTCAATCCCGGTTTCCAGATGTCGTTCGCGGCGACGCTCGCGCTCATCAGTTTTTACGAGCGCTGGGTGCCGCTGGTCTCAACTCCTCCCGCGCCGGGTGCTTCCGCGACAGGAGCGTGGTCGGTGCGCGCGGGGAAGTGGCTGCTCCTCGGTGCCGCTACTTCCTTCATCGCGGGATGTGCGACCGCGCTTTACGCAGCATTTCATTTTCATCGGCTCGCGCCCTATGGCGTGCTTGCGAACGTGTTGTCGATGCCGGTGATCGCTTTCGTGATCATGCCGGGCGCGCTGCTCGGCGTGCTTCTGATCCCGTTCGGGTTCGATTTCATCGGCTGGACCGTGATGGGCTACGGCATCGACGGGATGATCGCGGTCGCAAAATATGTGAGCGCGATTGAAGGCGCGGAAGGGCGGATCGCGGCGTTCAGCGGAGGCGCGGTGCTGCTCGGGACGCTCGCGCTCCTGCTGATCGCGATCCCGGCCACCTGGCTGCGGCTAGCGGGCGTGCCGTTCGCGCTGCTTGCGGTGGTATTGATGTGGAACGGACCGCGCTATGACGTGATGGTCGATGCGGAAGGCGATGTCATTGCGCTGCGGGCGGATGGCGGCAAGCTCTCGATCCACACCAACAAAAGCAACCGCTTCACGGTCGAGAACTGGCTTGCCAGCTCGGGCCTGCCTCCGGTGCTTGCAAAGTCGCTCGGGCAGGCGTTCTCCTGTGATCCAAACGGCTGTGTCGGCCGGCTCGCGGATGGTTCGCTCATCGCAATACCGAAGACGGCCACGGCGCTTCTGGAAGATTGCGGGCGTGCGATGCTCATTATCGCTTCGCGCGCGGTTCCCGCGTCGTGCGGGTCGGCGGTGATCGACCGCAATACGTTAGCTACGACCGGCGCAATTGCCTTGAAGAAGACGCCGAACGGCTGGGAGGCTTATCCATCGCGTGCGCCAAATGCGGATCGGCCATGGTTCGGCCGGGCGAAGGTGCCTGACGCGAATGCACTGGCGCGGCTCAATCCGAAACAGATTGCAAAGGAAGTTGCGCCGCTCGCACCGGCACCGGAGATTTCAGGCGAGACTCCGGCGCCCGACGCGCCGGAGGATGATTTGGATGACTAAAGACTCGAACGATCAGTAACGGCGATAGATGCCGACGAGCTTGCCCTGAATCTGCACGCGGTCGGGACCGAAGATGCGGGTCTCGTACGCCGGGTTCGCGGCTTCCAATGCAATCGATGCGCCCTTCTTGCGAAGGCGCTTGAGCGTCGCTTCTTCGGAGTCTACGAGTGCCACGACGATGTCGCCGGTATCGGCAACATCAGCTTTCTTGATCAGCGCAAGATCGCCTTCAAGGATGCCGGCCTCGATCATGGAGTCGCCCTTCACCTCGAGCGCGTAATGCTCGCCGGTGGAGAGCATCTCTGGCGGCATATGAACGGTGTGGCTGCGGGTCTGGATCGCTTCGATCGGTGTGCCGGCGGCGATGCGGCCCATGACTGGGATTGCGATCGGGCGGTTATTGCCGCCGTCTTCCTTGTCGGAATGGACTTTCGCGACCTTGCCGAGCGAGCCTTCGATGACATTCGGGGAGAAGCCGCCTTTGCCGCGCGGGCTGCCCATCGCGGGCGCCACCGTCTCGGGCAGACGGATGACTTCGAGCGCGCGGGCGCGGTTCGGGAGGCGGCGGATGAAGCCGCGCTCCTCCAGCGCCGTAATCAGGCGGTGGATGCCGGACTTCGAGCGCAGGTCGAGCGCGTCCTTCATCTCGTCGAAGGAGGGCGGAACGCCGGATTCCTTCAGCCGTTCGTGGATGAATCGGAGCAGCTCATACTGTTTTCGGGTCAGCATCGTCGGAAAATCCCTGTTTTCGGGCCTTTTCAGGCGGTCTTACGAGTCGGTACAAATCAGGAACGATTAGTATCCGTTCTAGTTGTGTTCCGCAAGGATTAAGATGGGGTGAAGAGAGAACGGGGCGGGCGCTCAGTCGAGCGGAATAACCTGCGCGAGATCGCCCACTTTCGCCGCCGGCGCATTCGCCGCGCGGACAAGAATGCAGTCGGCCTTCGCGAGTGTCGCGGTCAGCGAACTGTCCTGTTCCTTCTTCAGAAACGGCGTGACCACGCGGCGGCCCTGATCGTCCCATGTACTCGCCGCGCGCAGATAATCCGTGCGCTCGTCGTTCGCCCAAAGATCGACACCGAGAATTGCCGGAAGCGGTTTTGTAATGGGTCCGCTGTGGCCCTGTAGTTTGCGAAGTAACGGGCCAAGAAAAACAAACGCGCAGACGAAGGCCGAAACCGGATTGCCGGGGAGGCCGAGAATGTGCGTGCCGCCGATTTTCGCGGACAGCGTCGGCTTGCCGGGGCGAAACGCGATGCGGTGAAAGCCGATCTTCGCGCCGAGTTTTTCGAGCGCGGGGCGGATAAGATCGTGATCGCCGACCGAAGCGCCGCCCATGGTGACGACGACATCCGCGCCGTTCGCGCGGGCGTGCTCGACCGCGTCCACGATGACTTCGACGCGATCCTTCAACACATCGCTTTCGATAATGCTTGCGCCTTCGCTCTCTGCAAGTGCGCGCACCGTGTAAGGATTGGAGACGACCACGCGATCGGGCGCGCCGCCCGCGCCGGGCATCGCCAGTTCATCGCCGGTCGCGAGCAGCGCGATCTTCGGGCGCTTCGCGCATACGAGCGCAGCGTGATCCGCTGCTGCCACAAGGCCGAGGCTGCGCGGGGTGATGCGATGACCTTTTTGCAGAAGCAATTCGCCTTCGCGGAAATC
Source organism: Rhizobiales bacterium Ga0077548 (assembly GCA_001464215.1). Taxonomy (GTDB): domain Bacteria; phylum Pseudomonadota; class Alphaproteobacteria; order Rhizobiales; family Xanthobacteraceae. The sequence goes on from LNEZ01000057.1 coordinate 3,226, forward strand.
ATGCCCGGCGGGACGAATATTCTTTCCCGCAGGATGGGCTTTGAGGGTGACGCTGTTACCGTCTCGCTTTGCTAGTTCCTGCTCGACAACGACATCCGCGCCCTCGGGCACGACCGCGCCGGTGAAGATGCGGATGGCTTCGCCGCTTTTGAGTTCGTTCGCGTAAGGGTGCCCGGCAGCGGACTCGCCAGCGAGCTTCAACGCGGCGCCGGAGGCCAGATCGCCCGCACGCGCGGCATAACCATCCATCGCGGAAACATCGAACGGCGGCTGCGAGCGGAGCGCCTTCACGTCAGCCGCCAGCACCCGGCGGATGGCGTGATCGAGCGCGATTTTTTCCGAGGCGAGGGGCGCGGCGCCATCGAGCAGCTTGGTCAGCGCCTCTTCGACCGGAATGAGCGGTGTAGCTTTCATCTGCCGGGTTTTGGACGATTTTCCGCAGTCTAGCCAGTGGGGTGGCAGCCTTCCGGAAATGCCGATAATGAAATCGATATGACTTCAACAATAGACACATGGGCCGGGCTTTGGCCGAGCGGCCAGCCGCAAAAGTCGGAGCCGTTGCTCAAGGCGCTGCATATTCTTACGCGCGACGGAAAGCTGAATGCGGATTCGCGCCGCAAGCTGAAGCAGGTTCTTCATCTCGTGAATTTCCTGCGCCCAGCAATCGAGGCGGCGCTGGCCCGATCGGATGACCCGGTCTTCGCCGATGTCGGCGCCGGGAAATCCTATCTCGGTTTTGTCCTGTACGATTTGATCCTTGGCCACGCAGGGAAGGGCCGTATGTTCGGCGTGGAAACACGCGAAGATCTGGTCGCAAAATCGGAAGCGCTCGCGGCGGAGTCCGGCTTCGAGCGAATGAAATTCATCTGCGCGCCGATTGCGAAGGCTTCGCTTCCCGATACCGAGATCGAAATGGTGACTGCGCTGCACGCCTGCGACACTGCGACGGATGATGCGATTCATTTTGCTCTACGCCACAAGGCTAAAACGATTGCGTTAGTTCCGTGCTGTCAGGCCGAAGTTGCACGATTACTGGACGGCAAAGGCGGTGCGATCCATCAGTTGTGGCGGCATCCGATCCAGAGACGTGAGTTCGGCGCGCACGTCACCAATGTGATCCGCGGACTTTTTCTCGAGGCGCACGGATACAAGGTGCGCGTCACCGAGCTGACGGGCCTCGAACATTCATTGAAAAACGAATTGATCTTCGCCGAGCGCCATCAACTGACCAATCCCAAAGCGCGGGCGGAGTTGGATAAGCTCGTCGAGCAGATCGGCGTGCGTCCCGCGCTCCTGGATGCCGTTACCTAGCGCGGTAATCGCCGGACTTGCCGCCGGATTTTTGCAGGAGGCGAATGCCTTCGATCTGCATACCGCGCTCGACCGCTTTGACCATATCATAGATCGTAAGACACGCGACCGAGACGGCGGTCAGCGCTTCCATCTCGACGCCGGTCTGACCGGTGGTCTTTACGGTCGCGCGCACGCTGAGGCCCGGGATCGACGGGTCGACACCTATATTGACTTCGGTGTTCGTGATCGCAAGCGGATGGCAAAGCGGGATCAATTCATGCGTGCGCTTGGCCGCCATGATACCTGCGATCCGCGCGGCACCCAGCACGTCGCCCTTCTTGGCGTTGCCTGAGAGCACGAGCTCGAGCGTCGCGTTGCTCATGATCACGCGGCCTTCGGCAACCGCAAGGCGATCAGTCGCCTGCTTGCCTCCGACATCGACCATGCGCGCGGCGCCATCCTTGCCGAGATGCGTGAGCGAAGGTTTCTTCGTTTTCTTCGCAGTTTTTTTCTTTTTTGCTTTTTTCATATCAGGCGCTCGCACGAATTGGCGTTTTGGTGAGGATCGCGCGGGTAGCAAGCTCGACGTTCTCTTGCCGCATCAGGCTTTCGCCGATCAGGAACGTATTGACATTGACGCGAGAAAGCCGCGCAAGATCGCCGGGCACAAAGAGACCGCTCTCGCCGACGACGATTTTATCTTTCGGCATTTTTGGCGCGAGTTCTTCGGTGGTTTCCAGCTTGGTCTCGAAGGTCCGCAGGTTGCGATTGTTGATGCCGATCAGTTTTCCGTCGAGCTTCAGCGCGCGGTCAAGCTCCGTGCCGTCATGCACTTCGATCAGTGAATCCATGCCGTAATTCGTTGCGGCGGCAAGCAGGTCGGCTGCCGTGGCGTCATCGACCGCTGCCATGATGATGAGAATGCAATCGGCTTCCCACGCGCGGGCTTCTGCGACCTGATAGGTGTCGTAGAAGAAATCCTTGCGTATCGCGGGCAGCTTGGTTGCGTTGCGGGCCTTGGTCAGAAATTCCGGAGCGCCCTGAAAGCTCGGCGTATCGGTCAGCACCGAAAGACAGGCGGCGCCGCCAGCCTCGTAAGCTTTCGCAAGCGACCGCGGATCGAAGTCGGCACGGATCAAGCCCTTCGAGGGACTCGCTTTTTTTACTTCCGCGATCAGCGCGTATTCCTTGCGTGCGAGTTTCGCCTCGAGTGCCTTGATGAAGCCGCGTGGCGCGGATCGCGCTTTTGCATCGGCTTCGAGGCTCGCAAGCGGACGCTCGCGCTTGGCCTTCGCGATTTCCTCGCGCTTATAGGCGCCGATTTTTTCCAGGATGTCGCTCATGAAGCGTTTGACACAGTGACGAGCTTATCGAGCCGCGCCTTCGCCGCGCCGCTTTCGACGGATTTCGATGCCAGCGCCGCTGCGTCTTTCAGGTTGTCGGCCTTGCCCGCGACGAGGAGTGCCGCCGCCGCGTTGAAGACCGCGACTTCGCGGAACGGACCCATCTGGCCGTCGAGCACGGCGCGCAGCGCCTCGGCGTTATAGATCGCTTCGCCGCCTTTGAGTTCTCCGGGCTTCGATGGCTTCAATCCTGCATCAGCAGGAGAAATGTCGAACAGCCTCACCTTGCCGCCTTCAAGTGAAGCGACGTGTGTCGGGCCGGTCGTGGTGATTTCGTCCAAACCATCGGAGCCGTGGACGACCCATGCTTTTTCCGAACCGAGCGCGCCCAAGACTTTCGCGAGCGGTTCGATCCAGTGGCGCGCGAACACGCCGACCATCTGCCGCTTCACGCCTGCGGGATTCGAAAGCGGCCCGAGCAGGTTGAAAATCGTGCGTGTCGCCAACTCCACGCGCGTCGGGCCGACGTGCTTCATTGCCGGATGATGCGCGGGCGCGAACATGAAACCGATGCCGGCTTCCTTGATGCAGCGGGAAATGGCTTCCGGACGAAGTTCGATGTT
>LNEZ01000058.1 GCA_001464215.1 Rhizobiales bacterium Ga0077548
ACCATTCCCCGATCGATGTGGTCGCATGGCACGGCAATTACTATCCGTACAAATATAACCTCCGGCACTTCTCGCCGGTCGGCGCAATTTTGTTCGATCACCCGGACCCGTCGATCTTCACAGTGATGACCTCGCCGTCGGAAACGCCGGGCACTGCGAACATCGACTTCGTGATTTTCCCGGAGCGCTGGGGTGTTGCCGAAAACACGTTCCGCCCGCCGTGGTATCATCGCAATATCATGTCGGAGTTCATGGGCCTCGTGTACGGCAAGTACGATGCGAAGCCCGAGGGCTTCACGCCTGGCGGCATCAGTCTGCATAACACCATGCTGCCGCATGGGCCGGACGTGGATGCTTTCGAACACGCGAGCAATGTCGAACTGAAGCCGGTGAAGCTCTCGAATACGCTCGCCTTCATGTTCGAAACGAGATTCCGCCAGCGCGTCACGAAATTCGCCGCGAAGTCGCCTGCTTTGCAGGACGATTACATCGACTGCTGGACCGGACTGAAAACACACTTCGATCCGAACCGCCGCGAGCCCAAATAATGAAGCTCGCTTCGTTGAAGGAAGGCCGCGACGGGCGGCTCGTAATTGTTTCGCGCGATCTCACGCGTTACGCCGATGCCGCCGCGTCTTTGCAAGTTGCGCTCGACAACTGGGACGAAGCCGCGCCGGAGCTTCGCGAAATCGCGGAAGCGCTGGAGGCTGGCAAGGTCGAAGATCATCCGTTCAACCCGGTGGAATGCGTGGCACCCTTGCCGCGTTCTTACGGCTGGGCGGACGGCTCGGCCTACGTCAATCACGTCGAACTGGTGCGCAAAGCACGTAACGCGGAGATGCCGCAGAGCTTCTGGACCGACGCGCTCATGTATCGCGGCGGTTCGGACCGGTTTCTCGGACCACGCGAGCCGTCGAAGTTCGCGGACGCGGCATGGGGCATCGACTTCGAGGCGGAGGTCGCAGTCATCGTCGATGACGTACCGATGGGCATCACGCCCGAAGCAGCGCGCAAGAAAATCCTGTTGGTGCTGCTCGTCAACGATGTCAGCCTGCGCAACCTTATCCCCGGCGAACTCGCCAAGGGCTTCGGCTTCTTTCAATCAAAAGCTCCTACCGCATTCTCGCCGGTAGCGGTGACGCCTGATGAGCTAGGGCAAGCGTGGGACGGCGGCACCCTGAACTTGCCGCTCCATTCTTATGTAAACGGTAAGCTGTTCGGAAAGCCGAACGCAAAGACCGACATGACCTTCGATTTCGGGAAACTGATCGCGCACGCCGCGCGGACAAGGCCGCTCTCCGCCGGAATGATTGTCGGCTCCGGCACGGTGTCGAACAAGGGTGCCGACGGCGGGCCGGGCAAGACGGTGGAAGAGGGCGGTGTCGGCTATTCCTGCATCGCTGAAATCCGCGCGGTCGAAACGATCCGGAACGGCAAACCCTCGACGCCGTTTCTGTCTTTCGGCGACAGCGTCAAAATCGAAATGCTCGATACGCAAGGAAAATCCATCTTCGGCGCGATCGATCACAAAGTGGAAAAAGCGTGATGGCAAACTTCGCTTCAACCGGCGATCTCTCGGAAAAGAAAGTCACCTTCGAGGAAATCGGCCGGGATCTTTACGCTTTCACCGCGGAAGGCGATCCGAATTCGGGCATCATCGTCGGCGACGACGGCGTCATGGTGATCGATGCGCAGGCGACGCCGGTAATGGCGCAGGATGTGATCGCGCGCGTCAGACAAGTCACCGACAAGCCGATCACCCATGTGCTGCTCACGCATTACCATGCAGTGCGCGTGCTCGGCGCCTCCGCCTACAACGCCAAAGCGATCCTCGCTTCCGATGCGACCCGCGATCTGATCGTCGAGCGCGGCAAGCAGGACATGGATTCGGAAATCGGCCGCTTCCCGCGCCTGTTCCGGGCGCAGGAATCGATTCCCGGTTTGACCTGGCCCACGGTCACTTTTCCCGGCGAGATGACGATCTGGCTCGGCAAACGCGAGATTAAAATCCGTCACATTGGCCGCGGCCACACCGCAGGCGACGTTGTGGCCTACGTGCCGGACGCAAACGTCGTATTTTCGGGAGATCTCGTCGAATATCACTCGGCCTGCTACTGCGGCGACGCGCATCTCAAGGATTGGCCTAACACGCTGAATAAACTTGCCGAATTCGGCGCGGGGGGCTTGGTGCCGGGCCGGGGCGCCGCGCTCAAAAGCGCATCGCAGGTGACCGACGGCATCAAGCTGACAAAGGCCTTTTTATCCGATCTTTACGGCAGCATCGTACCGGTTGCGGCGAAAGGCGGAACGCTGAAAGACGCCTGGAGTGCCGCACGTACGGCCATGGACACAAAATACGCAACATTCGCGATCTACGAGCATTGTATGCCGTTCAATGTTTCGCGGGCATACGACGAGGCACGGGGGATCGACCATCCGGTGATCTGGACCGCCGAACGCGACCGCGAAATGTGGAAGGTGCTACAGGGATAGGTCTTGGAACTATGCGCGCTATTCTAGTCCTTATACTCGTTATTGCGTTCGCCACTTCTGCCGCGGCCCAGGCACAAAAAGCCAAATCGCGCGAAGAACTGATGCAACAGGCGTTGCAGGCTGCACTCGATAACATCCAGACGATACGGTGCGGTAGCGACCGCTGTGCGCCGGCAACCGCGGAAGAAAGAAAAAACCCGCCGCTTTCGCTCACCGAAACAAGTCAGGTATTCGGGCGGGGACTGTTCAGCGGCGGCGCGGACATCTGCCAGCTCGACTGGGGCAAGCGAAATTACGAGCCGATGATGGCCTATTGGCGCTCGCGGAAAAAGAACGAGCGCCAGCTAGCGTTGATCAGCATCATTCACACGATCGGAATGCAGCAAATCCAGAAGCAGATCGGTGCGAACTGCCCAGCCGAGATGAAGAAGGACGTCGAGTCCAAACTGGATTTCAAACCTTAAGGTTAAAGGCGTCGAGGGCGATGGCGGAGCGGAAGTCGGTCTATCAATTCGGCTATCGCCGCAGCGCTGATCAGGATTCGAAAAGTCCGGTTCGCCGTCCCGTCGTCATTGTCGGTGCCGGTCCTGTAGGGCTGACCGCTGCGATCGATCTCGCGCAGCGCGGGATTGCTTCCGTCGTGTTGGATGACGCGGATCGTATTGGCGAAGGATCGCGCGCGATCTGCTTCTCAAAACGCTCGCTCGAGATCATGGATCGCCTCGGCCTCGGCGAGCGCCTCGTCGAAAAGGGCGTCACCTGGAAAGTAGGCAAAGTCTTTCTCGGCGAGCATCAGGTGTATGCCTTCGACCTTCTGCCGGAGGCCGGCCACAAGATGCCGGCTTTCATCAATCTCCAGCAGTATTATCTCGAAGGCTATCTGGTTGAGCGCGCAGCCGAATTGCCTCTAATCGATTTGCGCTGGCGCAACCGCGTGACGGCGGTGGAGCGGCACAACGGCTTCGCGCGTCTCACCGTCGAAACGCCGGAAGGCGAATACCGGCTCGACGCCGACTGGTGTCTTGCCTGCGACGGAGCGCGCTCGAAAGTGCGCGATTGTCTCGGTTTGAAATTTGAAGGCCACACCTTCGAGGAGCGTTTCCTGATCGCGGACGTGAAAATGTCCGCCGAATACCCGACCGAGCGCTGGTTCTGGTTCGACCCGCCGTTTCATTCCGGGCAGTCTGCGCTTCTGCATCGCCAGCCGGATAATGTCTGGCGCATCGACCTTCAGCTTGGTCCCGACGCCGATCCTGAAGAAGAAAAACAGCCTTCGCGCGTGCTGCCGCGGCTGAAGCGGATGCTGGGTGATCGAAAATTCGAGCTGGAATGGGTCTCGGTCTATCGCTTCAACTGCGCGCGGCTGAAAAAGTTCGTGCATGGCCGTGTCGTCTTCGCAGGCGACAGCGCGCATCAGGTTTCGCCATTCGGTGCGCGCGGCGCGAATTCCGGTATTCAGGATGCCGAGAATCTTGTCTGGAAACTTGCGCTCGTGCTGAAAGGCGAGGCGCAGGAATGCCTGATCGAAAGTTACGAACTCGAGCGCGGGCAGGCGGCGGACGAAAACATCGGTCATTCGACCCGCTCGACCGATTTCATCGCGCCACGCACGAAACACGAGCGCGTGCTGCGCAATGCGGTCCTGCAACTCGCGCCGCATACACCATTCGCGCGGCGCATGGTGAATTCCGGGAGGCTGTCAGTCGCGTCTGAATACGATACGCCGCTTTCGACAAAGGATTTAGAAGCCTTTGGCGGCAGCGCGAAGCTGGGCCTTCCCATCCCCGATGCGCCGATCGAGGATCGCGACGGCAAGCAGTGCTTTCTCCTGCAAACTCTCTCGGACGATTTCGAGCTGCTTTACGTCAAAGACGGCGCGCGGCCGAACGTGCCTGAGGGTTTGCGCCTGACCGTGATCGGCGAAGACTTCATCGACCGCGACGGCGTATTTGCCTCGCGTTTCGATGCGACGCCGGGCTCTGCTTTTCTGCTTCGTCCTGATCATCATCTCTGCGCGCGGATGCGCCGCTATGACGGCAACCGCGTCCGTGAAGCGCTTGCGCGCGCGAAAGGAATATCGAAATGAGCAGCCTCAACACCGAACCAAATCTTCCAAATCCCGATGCGGCGTACGAAGCGCTGGTCGAAGCGCATCGCGGTATTTCGGAAACGGAAAGTGCGGCGCTGAACGCAAGGCTCGTTTTGATTCTCTCGAATCACATCGGCGATCTGTCGGTGCTGAAAAGCGCGATTTCACTGGCCAAGAAGGCCGGTTGATCAGGGTCGTGAAGGGCTAGAACCGGCTGATTCTCCTTTTTCGCCGGGCGGTGGAGCCTTACCGCCGGCCATCTTCGACTTTTTGCCCCGCCACACCTGTGTCAATTCTGCAACGGCCCACGAAATCCCGCAGTTCTACCCCCGTTTTGCTTACCGATTAGGCACGTTGCCTACGCGGTGGCGTTGCCGAAACCCCCACAAATATTGGATTTTCGCACTCGAATACGAGGTTCGGGGTGCCCCGGTGAGTAAGACCTGACTCGCCGGCCGTTCCAGGAGAGGCACTTCAAAATTGAATTGGGGTCACACGATGAGGGGTAACAAGATGAAGAAAATTCTCGGCACCGGCGTAGCGCTCGCGCTCATGGCTGGCACCGCTATCGCGGCCGACATTCCGGTTAAGGCGCCGTACCTGAAGGCGGCTGCGTCGCCGGTTTGGGACATTGCCATCGGCGGTGCGATTGCTTCGGACTACAACTTCCGCGGCGTTTCGCAGTCGGACCGCGGCGCGTCGCCGTCGGCCTACTTCGAATTCCAGTACAACTCGTCGATCGGCCAGATCTATGTCGGTCTCGGCGGTCTCGGCGTCGACTTCGACAACGCGTTCGGCTTCTCGAACCCGTCGTCAGAAATCGACATCTATGCCGGCTGGCGCAAGACCTGGGGCAATCTCTCGGTCGATATCGGCTACATCTACTATTGGTACCCGCAGGAAGACTTCAACACCGATTGGGAAGAAGTCTATGCGAAGATCGCTTATGCGGTCACTCCTAACCTGACGATCGGCGGCGCGGTGTTCTACACCCCGGACCTGCTGAACCTCAGCATCTTCAACGGCTTCAACAACGTGTCGGCTACCTACTTCGAAGCGAACGCGAAGTGGGTCACGCCTTGGGTCTATAACGGTGTCGGTTCTTACATCTCCGGCGCTGTCGGTGCTTGGAACATCGAAACCGCCGCGTTCCACACCAGCAACCCGGACTACGTCTATTACAACGCCGGTATCGCGTTCACTTACTCGGCGCTTACCCTCGACCTCCGTTACCACGGTACGGACATGAGCGTTGCGGAATGCGCAAGCTTCCTCAACGTCGGCGCGGGCACCCGTCCGGCGAACCGTTATTGCAGCGATACCTTCATTGCGAAGCTGTCGTTCGACACGCTTCTCTCGAAGATCAAGAACTAAGCTTCTTTTCGAAGCTTGAAGAAACGGGCGGTGCCAAAAAGCGCCGCCCGATTTCTTTTGGGCATCAACCAACAAAAAAGCCGGGCGAAAGCCCGGCTTTTCTAATCGATGATAGTGCGGCTCAGCGCGTACAGGTGATCGCGACTTTCTCCGGGCAGGCGCCGCCCTGGCAGATCTTGGCGGCCTTCATGCCGGCCGGCAGCGAGCCGGTGATCTCGGTCGGGTCCATGCGGCCGAAGTCGACCGCGGAAGCAAACTGATTGGCCTGGCAGACCGCGGTCGCCATCGCCTTGCCGCAGGTCTCGCCTTTGACGAGGCAGCTATCGATGCCGTAGCCGTCGGAGCTGTCGAGAATGAAGGTGCGCGTCTCGGCCTTGGCCAGCGCGACGGATGCGAGCAGGCAGGCTGCCAGCGCGGAAATGCGTAACGTTGTCATAAGAAAAAGCCCGTTCCCCGGAGACCCATAGTCTCCTTGCAAAGGTTGCGCCTGTTGGGTTGACGGGCCGTTAACTCGGGAACAATGACCCTTGCGGCACGAGGTAAAGCCGCCGCTGAATCGGGTCAACGGCGATAGAGTCGCGTTTTCCATTAAGGAATGGAGTGAGTCTTGCGGGCAACACTCACCCTTGACGGCCCGCTTCGGCTTCAGCATGGTCCCGGCCATGACAACGGCCAACAACGCTTTCTTCGGCATTTGCCGCGAGATTATTCGCACCTGACATCGGGCGCGGACGGCCGTTTATTCTCCAAAAGCTGAGAGTCGAACGTTCCGGGCCGCGGGACGGAGATTTCTATGGAGCTTCGGCTCTACAACACGCTGACGAAGGAAAAAGAGGTCTTCCAGCCTCTCGATCCTGCGCGCGTGCGTATGTATGTCTGCGGCCCGACGGTTTACGACTTCGCGCATATCGGCAACGCGCGGCCGGTCATCGTCTTCGACGTGCTGTATCGGCTGCTCCGCCATCTCTATGGCGAGGGCAAAGTGAAATACGTCCGCAACATCACGGACGTGGACGACAAGATCAACGCACGGGCGGCGGAGGAATATCCGAAACTGCTGCTGAACGAGGCGATCCGTCTCGTCACCGAGAAGACTGAAAAGCAGTTTCACGACGACGTCGATGCGCTCGGCTGTCTCCGCCCGGATGTCGAGCCGCGCGCGACCGAACATATCAATGAGATGCGCGATCTGATCGAGCGCCTGGTGAAGGCGGGCTTCGCTTATGTCGGCGAGGAGCACGTGCTGTTCGAGGTCGGCAAGATGGCCGACTACGGCAAGCTCGCGCGCCGCTCGCTCGACGAGATGGAAGCGGGCGCACGCGTCGAAGTGGCGCCTTACAAACGCAATCCGATGGACTTCGTGTTGTGGAAGCCGTCGAAGCCGAACGAACCCGGCTGGCCTTCGCCTGCCGGAATCAAAACGCCGGGCCGTCCGGGCTGGCACATCGAATGCTCCGCGATGTCATGGAAGCATCTCGGCGAGACGTTCGACATTCATGGCGGCGGCATCGATCTCGTCTTCCCGCATCACGAAAACGAAATCGCGCAATCGCGTTGCGCGTTTCATACGCCGATCATGGCGAAGACCTGGATGCACAACGGCTTCCTGCAGGTCGAAGGCGAGAAGATGTCGAAGTCGCTGGGTAACTTCGTGACGATCCGAGAATTGCTCGCGACGAAAAAATTTGGCGATCGCGAATGGACCGGTGATGTGATCCGTCTTTCGATGCTGAAGACGCACTATCGCCAGCCACTGGATTGGACGGTCGCTGCTTTGAATGAATCATATTCCGTCATCAACGGTTGGCGCCGTCATTTGACGTCTGGTGGCGATTATACAATGGCCTTCATCGAGCAAAATCGAGAGCAATACGAAACGTTCTTGCCGGCCCAGGACGTTGTCAGCTCATTGTTGGACGACCTTAATTTTTCTCAGGCTATATCCGCTTTGCATAAGTTGGCGCGGATCGATTCGGTCGAAGCAAAGCAGGCACTGTTCGGCTCTCTGCAATTTCTTGGGATACTCACTTTCGAGGAAATGGCGAGCGAGCAATCGTTCGAAGAACTTCCGATTTCCAAGGAGATGCTCAAAGCGAGAATTGCCGCTCGGAATCTCGCGCGCGAAAACAAGGATTGGAAAAAGTCTGACGAAATTCGCGACGAGCTGAAAGCCATGGGCGTTGTCATCAAGGACAATAAGGACGGCACCACGTCGTGGGAGATCGCGCGATGAACTTCTGGAAAACGCGAACTGGTCTGGTCACGATCGTTGCCCTACTGATTGCACTCGGCGCGGTATCGGCATGGCGCATACAGACGCGCGCTGACAATCGCGCGGCGCAGGAAACCAAGCAGCGCATCGAGCGGGACGTGAAGAGTTCCATCGATAACGCCACTAAGAATATCAAGCTCTGCCCACTCTCCGACCCCGACTGCAACAAGCGGTGAGGGCCATGGCGCGGACTCGATACTTGAACGATTTGAATCGGAATCGGAGCTTTTGCGCCTATTTGCAAGATGCTGAAAAACCATCGTTTTTCGCGTTCAAAACTTCGCGTTTCGAATGCGCAATTCCTTACTTCGTGAATCAACGGGTGAAGCCGTGAAAACGCGCCAGCTTCGCTTGTTCTGGAGATAAAAATGGCCCGCGAGCGCCTCTATTTGTTCGACACCACGCTGCGCGACGGCGCGCAGATGCACGGCGTCGATTTCACGGTCACCGACAAGCTCCGCATCTCGAAGATGCTGGACGAACTCGGCGTCGATTACATCGAGGCCGGCATTCCCGGCGCGAACCCGAGCGACACTGCGTTGTTCTCCGAAGACAACGGCACCAAGGCGAAGTTCACCGCCTTCGGCATGACCAAGCGCGCGGGCCGCTCGGCCTCGAACGATCCGGCGCTCGCGGGCACCTTGGCCGCGAAAGCCGACGCGATCTGCCTTGTCGCGAAGGCATCCGCCTTTCAGGTGCGGGTCGCGCTCGAAATCAAACCCGAAGAGAACCTCGAAAGCATCCGCGAGTCAGTCAAGGCCGTGATCGAGTCCGGCCGCGAAGCGCTGATCGACTGCGAGCACTTCTTCGACGGATATAAAGACAACAAAGACTACGCGCTAGCTTGCGCGAAAGCAGCCTATGACTCCGGTGCACGTTGGGTCGTGTTGTGCGACACCAACGGCGGCACGCTGCCGAACGAGATCGAAGCCATCGTCAAGGATGTCTTGAAGCTGATCCCCGGCGATCATGTCGGAATCCATGCGCACAACGACACCGAGCAGGCGGTCGCCAATTCGCTCGCGGCGGTGCGCGCAGGTGCTCGCCAGATTCAGGGTACGCTGAACGGTCTCGGCGAGCGTACCGGCAACGCCAATCTCTGTTCGATCATCCCGACGTTGCTCCTGAAAGGCAACTTCTCTGAAAAGTTTGAGATCGGCGTAAAGCCTGAGCAACTCACGACACTGCGCCACTGCGCCCATACATTAGATGAAATCCTGAACCGCGCGCCGGATAAATATGCGCCTTATGTCGGCGAGAACGCTTTCGCGACCAAGGCCGGCATTCACGCGTCCGCAATTCTGAAAGACCCCACGACCTATGAACACATCTCGCCGGAGTCGGTCGGCAATCGCCGCAAGGTCATGGTCTCCGATCAGGCCGGTAAGTCGAACGTGCTCGCGGAACTGGAGCGCCTCGGCATTGTCGCCGACAAGAACGATCCGCGGCTGAGTTATTTGCTCGAGGAAGTGAAGCGCCGTGAGGCGGCCGGCTACTCTTACGAGTCAGCGGATGCGTCCTTCGCGCTGCTTGCGCGCCGGATGCTCGGCAAGGTGCCGGACTATTTTGATGTCGAACGCTTCAACGTGAACGTGGAGCGCCGCTACAATGCCAAAGGCGAACTCATCACCGTTGCGGAAGCGACCGTAAAGGTGCGGGTCGGCGGCGAAACCATGATCTCGGCGGGCGAGGGCAACGGCCCGGTGAACGCGCTAGACGTGGCGCTCCGCAAAGACCTCGGCAAATATCAATCTTATATCAACGGGCTCACGCTCACCGATTTCCGCGTGCGTATCCTCGACGGCGGCACGGGTGCCGTCACGCGCGTTCTGATCGAATCGACCGACGAGAACGGCGAGCAGTGGACGACGGTCGGCGTTTCGCCGAATATCATCGACGCATCGTTTCAGGCGCTGATCGACTCGATCACCTGGAAACTCTTGAAGAGCAACGCGCCGGTCTAGGGGAGAGGGCGATGATCGACCACATCTCGATTGGTGTCAGCGATCTGAAAGCCTCGACCGCCTTCTATAAAGAAGTGCTTGCGGCGCTCGACTACGAACTCCGCGACGAGCGGCCTTTGACCTCGGGCTTCGGCCGCCGCGGCAAGCCGCATTCGGAATTCTGGCTGAACGCGAGGCCTGGCATGGCAAAGGTGCCCGCGGATTCTGGCACGCATATCTGCCTGCGTACTAAATCGGCCGAAGCGGTGAAGGCGTTTTACGAGGCGGCAATGAAGCTCGGCGCCATCGATGACGGCGCGCCCGGCATCCGCTCGCATTACAGCGAGAACTATTACGCCGCCTTCATCCGCGATTTCGACGGCAACAAGATCGAAGTCGTGACCTTCGTAGCACTCTAAAAAATTACATATTCTCCGAGACGCCCTGGTTCTCGCGAAGCGTCCAGAGCGTCACGGGTGCCGCCGCATTCCTGAGCTTCGGCAGAATGTCTTCGACCTTTTCGGCGACGAGCAGATTGTCGATTGCGTGCTGGCCGACGAAGCCGAGGTCGCGGAAATTTCCGAGCAACGCGAGCAGGGGATTCCAGAAGCCGTTGGTGTTCAGGATCAGCACCGGCTTCTGGTGCTGGCCGAGCTGTACCCAGGTGAGCTGCTCGACGAGTTCCTCCAGCGTGCCGATGCCGCCGGGAAGCGCCACGAATGCATCGGCAAGCTCGAACATCTTGTGCTTGCGCTCGTGCATATCCTTGGTGACGATCGTGTTCGTCGAATGCGCGGCTTCGGGCCGCTCGCGGTTCACGAGAAACGTCGGGATGATGCCGGTGACTTCGCTGCCTGCATCGCGCGCCGCGCGGGCAACGGTGCCCATCAGGCCGACGCCGCCGCCGCCGAACACAAGACCGATCTTTTCCTTGCCGAGGATCTCGCCGAAGGCTTTTGCGTCTTCGATGAAGCGTCCGTCCCGGCCCGGTGAGGAGCCGCAATAGACGCAGATTTTTTTGATTTCAGCCATGAGCAGGATGTGGCGGTCACGCGCCGCCGCGTCAAGGCCGCGTCAATGATCTGTGGTCTGCTCGAAGCCGCTGCCGTTCCAGCGATAGCGGAACACGCGAAGCCGCTTGCGGCCGCCGTCGGTGCTGTCGTGGTTGGCTTCGACCGTGTTGCCGTTCACCGAAACCGGCTGCGACAGATGTACGAAGAGATAAGGCTTCGGCGCGCCGGTGTCCTCGGCGAACGTGACGGGCGTATATTCTCGTGTGCCCGCGTCCCAGCGAAATACGATCAACACGCCGCGGCTCTGTGCCGAAGTACGGACGAAAATCTCGTCCACGCCGTCGCGGTCGATGTCGAGCGCGATAACCGCGTTGGTGCGGTTGCCTGCGCGAAGCGGTACCAGCGCCTCGCCGACGCCATCGAAAACCTGCGGCTCCGCGCCCGCGACCGAAATCGTGAGCCGCACGCCGTTCTCGCTTTGCGTGGCCTCGACCGCGGCCACCCCCTGCGGGGTCCGCGCGGCGATCTCCTGTGCAGTGGCGGCCCCGGCAATCAGAACGAACACGGGCAGCAGCAAAGCGATTAGACGGCGCATGGAAGGACTCGAATTCTATGGGAGGAACACCTAGATAGCATGGAGCGGCGTCTTACCGGCGCGAAATGCAAGAATTGCGACGATCCGCCCCGGTTTCGGCAGCCATGCTAGGCTGCGCCGGATTTATAGGCAGCAAGGCGCTCTCCCGCCGCATTTTTGGATGAAGAACCGCGCCGGCGAAAAAAGTTCGAGAATGAAAGAAGCAAATCCCGTAACCCGTCCGACTCTCTTGTCCACCATCGTTGGATTGTGGCCGCATATGTGGCCCTCGACGCGGCCCGATTTGAAGCGCCGCGTCTTCGTCGCGTTCCTGCTGCTGCTGGTCGCAAAGCTTGCGACCGTCTCGATGCCCTTCACCTTCAAATGGGCGACGGATGCGCTGGTCGCGGTTTCGGAGGGCAAGGTGCCGACGACCGGCGTCTGGCTCGCGATCTTCTCCGCGCCGGTTGCACTGGTCACGCTCTACGGCTTGATCCGTATTTCGATGGCGCTGCTGACTCAGTTGCGCGACGGCTTGTTTGCGAGTGTCGCGCTGCACGCGGTGCGGCGTCTCGCGCAGCTCACCTTCGATCATATGCACGCGCTCTCTCTGCGCTTTCATCTCGAGCGCAAGACCGGCGGGCTGACACGCGTACTTGAGCGCGGCCGCAACGGAATCGAAGAGCTTGTGCGCCTTGTTGTGTTGCAGATGGCGCCGACGATCCTCGAACTCGCGCTCGTCATCGGCGTGATGCTGATCGCCTTCGACTGGCGTTATGCGGTCATTGTGCTGATTACGATGATCCTCTTCATGGCGTTCACCTATCGCGCGACTGAGTGGCGCATCAAGATCCGCAAGCAGATGAACGACTCCGATACGGATGCCACCGCGAAGGCGGTGGACAGCCTTCTGAATTTCGAGACGGTCAAATACTTCGGCGCCGAGAAACGCGAAAGCGAGCGCTACGACCGCTCGATTGCGAAATACGAAAAAGCAGGTGTGCAGACCTATACGTCGCTTGCGGTCCTGAACGCCGGTCAGGCGACCATCTTCACGATTGGCCTGACCATCATGATGGCGCTTTGCGTATTCGATATTCAGGCCGGCCGACGCACGGTCGGCGATTTTGTCATGATCAACGCCATGCTCATTCAGCTTTATATTCCGCTGAATTTTATGGGAATGCTTTACCGCGAGATCAAGCAGGCGATCATCGACATCGAGCAGATGTTCGGAATCCTTCATCGCAACCCTGAAATTAAAGATTCGCCTGGCGCAAAATCGCTGCAGGTACGCGAAGGCACGCTGCGTTTTGAAGATGTGCGTTTCAGCTACGATCCTGAGCGTGAAATCCTGAAAGGCGTTTCGTTCGAGGTCCCGGCGGGTCACACGGTCGCGATCGTCGGCCCTTCGGGGGCGGGCAAGTCCACGGTCTCGCGCCTGATCTACCGTTTCTACGATGTCGCGGGCGGACGCATCACCATCGACGGTCAGGACATCCGCGACCTGAAGCAGGAGTCGCTCCGCGCCTCTATCGGCATGGTTCCACAGGACACGGTGCTGTTCAACGACACCATCCGCTACAACATCCGTTATGGCCGCTGGGATGCGACCGATGCCGAGATCGATAAGGCGGCGGAAGATGCGCAGATCGACGATTTCATTCGCATCTTGCCGCAGGGCTACGACACCGAAGTCGGCGAACGCGGGCTGAAACTGTCCGGTGGCGAGAAGCAGCGCGTGGCTATCGCGCGCACGATCCTGAAAGGCCCGCCGATCCTGCTGCTCGACGAAGCAACTTCCGCGCTCGATTCCAATACCGAGCGGGAAATTCAGGATGCGTTGGAGCGCGTCGCCAAGGGCCGCACCACGCTCGTGATTGCGCACCGGCTTTCGACCGTCATCAATGCTGACCAGATTATCGTGCTGGAAGCAGGCGAGGTCGTCGAGCACGGCACGCACGCGCAACTGCTCGCAAACGGCGGCCTTTATGCCGGTATGTGGAATCGCCAGCGCGAAGCCGATGCCGCGCGCGAGAAGCTGCGCGAGGTCGCGGACGAGGTCACGCCGCGCGAAAAACCGAACGCAGCACCGCCGAAGGTCGTTGAAAAAGAGCCTGCGGCTGTCGTTTCGCCCACGCAGAAGACCGAAGCCGCGGAATAGCGTTTGATGAGGACGCGGCGGCGCGTGCTAAAGTCTGTCAGGTGATACGATGAACTCGTCGGGCGATCCTCAACGAACCCACACACGGCTGGACCTGTGGTTCGAGCGCGTGCTCGGCGACCACGGCCCGCAGCATTTCGGCTCGGGCTGGTTCTCCGGGCTGATCGGTCTCTTGCTCGGCGCGGGATCGTTCTTCGCCGTGCTGGTTTTCCATTTTCACGAATGGCTGACCATCAATCAGTTGAGGGCTCAATATCCGGTCGAATTCATGCGCGGCTTACTCACGCTCGCCATCATCGCCGCTTTCTTCTTCTCCGCGCTGAATCTCCTGCTGCGACCAAGCAAGCGTCTTGGCCTCGCCGGCATCGCTTTCACTTGCGGCGCTGTGATCCTTGGCGGAGCGGGCGTCGAGATTAATCCGGAGCGCGAGGCGCCCGTGCATCTCGGCCTCGACTGGCTCGTATTGAATGTCGTGCTGCTTAGCCTCGTTTTCGTGCCGCTGGAGCGCTTGTTTCCGCTCAAACCCGAGCAGGGCACTTTCCGGCCCGGATGGACGACCGATGGTATCTATTTCCTCGTCAGCCACATCGCGGTCGAACTTCTCACCTTCTTCACGCTGCTGCCGGCGACGCTCGTCTCGCAGGCCTGGCAGGCCGAAGCGCTCGGGATGCAGGTGAAGAGTCTGCCGATTGTGGTGCAGGTCCTGCTCATCATGATCGCCGCGGACCTCACGCAATATTGGGTGCATCGAAGCTTTCACCGCATTCGATGGGCATGGCCGTTCCACGCAATCCATCATTCCTCGCGCAATATGGATTGGCTCGCCGGTTCGCGGCTCCACATCGTGGACACCGTGGTCACGCGCGGACTGATCTTGGTCCCGCTATTCGTGATCGGTTTCGCCGAGCAGGCGCTTTATATCTGGCTCGGGATTGTTGCAGCACAAGCGACATTCATTCACGTCAACATGAAGTGGCGGCTGAAATGGCTTGAGCAGGTGCTGGTCACGCCGCGCTTTCACCACTGGCACCACGCGGTAAAGCCCATCGACAAGAATTTCGCGGTCCACTTTCCCTGGATCGACCGCTTGTTCGGCACCCACCATCTTCCGGCGGACGGCTCGTGGCCTGCCGAAGTCGGAATTCATGGCGATCCGGTGCCCGGCGAGTTTGGCTCTCAACTCATCTGGCCGTTCAAGTAGCGCAAGACAATTACCAGGCGTAGCTGCCGGAAATTCTTCCCAATGCCCCGCGCACCGCGTCGAAGCCAACCACGATCCGGTACAACTCGCGCAGTGTCTTGCCTTTCGAAAGCGACTTCGCTTCGTTCATTTCTTCCGCGGTCGGTTCGCGCCCAAGCAGACGCGCGAACACCGCGACGATGTCATGTTCTGTCGCGGGATGGGCGAGCGCCGCGGGATTAAGTTCGCCGGTCAGCATCTCGACGATGAGATCGGGTGAGATCAGCGGTGCGCGGGTAAGAAAACTTTCCGCGAGCACGGAAGCGAGTTTGTGGTCCGGGTGCGAGCCGTCTTCCAGTGCCTTGCGGTAGCGGGAAAGCTGCACCGCCTTGTCGAAGGGATTTACGGGCGCATCGAAGTGCGCGGTGAGCGCGGCCTCTTCTTCCGCGACATAGTAGCGGTTCAGTCCGTCGAAAAACACGAAGCGATATTTCTGCGAAAGCAGAAACGGTTCCCAGCCGCCCCAGTTCGGTTCGGGCGAGGCGGGCATGGTCGCTTCGATTACGACTACCCGTGGGCGATAATTTTTCCAGTCCGCGCCTTCGAGCACGTCTTTCTCGGCGCCCTCGACGTCGATTTTGAGAAAATCAATCGCGTTCGGCTGATGCTTCTTGCAGAGCTCGGCAAGCGTCGTGACCGGAAGCTCCAGTTCGTTCGATTTCTTGCCGTAGTTTTCGGCGGCCGCTCGTGCGTTCTCGCCGATCGTGGTCGAAAGACCGTGAAAGTCATCGACCAGAAAAAACTTCGCCTTACCGGGCGAGGAGCCCACCAGCGTTTCCGCGCCGATATCGCGCGGGCGCACGCTCCGGGAAAGTTTCGCAAGCGAGGGGTTCGGCTCGACCGTGATCCCGCGCCAGCCCTTGAGATAAAAAGCGAAGGAGACGTTGTCGATCACCGGGTGCCCGGCGCCGACGTCGATATAGAAGCCGTCTTTGCGCTCGCGGAAGCAGCGCATCAGATAGACGTCCTCGAAATGCTGGGCGTAAGAAAGCATATTGGCTCCGGTTTCGCTTAGGCTTATGCCACAGAATTGGCAGGAGAAAGGCTTCAAACAGGGGCCGTTGACGCGGGGCCGGGGCCTCATTAGCAGTCCGGCGCAAAGGGATATCCGATGTCGATCGTCGATTCCGTACGCAAGCAGATGGCGCCTATCCATCCCGAGGGCTACCTCTTCATTGGGATATTCGCGCTCGTCTCTCTGGTGCTGTTCATCATCTGGCGGCCCCTGGGCTGGATCGGCGTCGTGCTGACCTTGTGGTGCGTCTATTTCTTCCGTGATCCCCCGCGGGTGACGCCGGTCCGCGACGGGCTCGTTACCGCGCCCGCCGACGGCAAGATTTCATCGGTAGCCTTGGCAGTGCCGCCTGCCGAACTCGGCCTCGGCTCGGAGTCGGTGCCGCGCGTCTCGATCTTCATGAGTGTCTTCGACGTGCACGTGAACCGGAGCCCGGTGTCGGGCGAGGTCGAGCGCATTGTGTACCGGCCCGGCAAGTTTCTCAGCGCCGATCTGGACAAGGCGAGCGAGGACAACGAGCGGAATGCTCTCGTCATCCGCACCCCGTCCGGGCGCTACGGCGTGGTGCAGATCGCGGGCCTCGTCGCGCGCCGCATCGTCTGCTTCGTCAAGGAAGGTCAACTGGTCTCGCAAGGCGAGCGTTTCGGACTGATCCGCTTTGGCTCGCGCGTCGATGTTTACCTTCCGGCCGGCACCAAGCCGCTGGTCGCAGTCGGCCAATATGCGCTTGGCGGCGAAACGGTGATCGCGGATCTTGCGGCCACGGCCGCAGAACCGGCCTTCCGCTCCGCGTAACCAAGCCGGCAACACGCCCTTCTTTTGGTGCCGTTTCGGGGGTATTCTCCTGTCTATGGACAGACTGTTCCCATCCTTCGAGCCCGGCGACGAAAATCCGCGCAAGCGCTTCCGGAAAATTCCGATCCGCGCGCTCCTTCCCAATATGGTCACGCTGCTCGCACTTTGCCTCGGGCTGACCGCGATCCGCATGGCGATCGAGGGACGCATGGAGCTTGCGGTGGCGGGCATTGTGCTTGCCGCGATCCTCGACGGCATCGACGGACGGCTCGCGCGCTATCTGCAGGCGCAGTCGCGCTTCGGCGCGGAGCTGGATTCGCTTGCCGATTTCATGAATTTCGGCTGCGCGCCCGCGCTTATTCTTTTCTTCTGGGGTCTCGGTCCGCTGAAGACGCTCGGCTGGGTCGTGATGCTAGTGTTCGCGCTTTGCGCAGCACTTCGTCTCGCGCGCTTCAACGTGATGATTGACGACCCGAACCGTCCGGCATTCGCCGGCAATTTCTTTGTCGGAATGCCGGCGCCCGCCGCCGCGGTCGTCGTATTGCTTCCGGTCTATCTCGAAATGCTCGGCGTACCGCGCTTCTCGTTCAGCCCGGTGCTTTATCTGATCTTCGCGCTCGCGATCGCGCTTGTGATGGTTTCGAAAATTCCGACCTGGTCCGGCAAGAAACTGAGTGCCCGCGTGCCGCGAGAATATGTGCTGCCGATCCTCGTGCTGGTCGTGCTCGTGGTCGCGATGCTCTTGAGCTACCCGTGGGAATTGCTGACCTTCATTGTGCTTGCCTATCTCGGCACGATCCCGCTCGCCTTCATGCACTATCGCCGTTTAGAGAAAGCGCACGTTCTTTCTTCCGGCGGCTTGATGGCACCGCAGCCGGAGAACGAGCAGCGGCCTGATCGCTTGAACTAGGCTTCGCGGGCTATCGCTGTCTTAGCGCTGCGTGTTCGAAAGCGCGCTCAGACGCTCGCTTAGCGTCGATTGCGGGAAACTTGTGCGAAGTAGCTTCAGCGCTTCTGCGTCCGAGCGCGGGCGAAGCGTTGAAAGCATCAGCCGCATCCGGCCGACGAGCGGCGAAAGGTGGTCCGGCGCCAGCGTAGGCGCGCTTTCCAGAAATTGCAGACCGGTGAAAGCTCGCATGACTGCCCAATCCCTGAGCGAGAGCCTTGTTCGCACTTGCGAGAAATGCTGTGCCCAATCCGTTAACAACCGGTTAAGCCCTAGGTTCCAACTGGAATAAAACTTCCAAAAGCCGGGATTTCTGGCGCTGCCGGCCGCATACTAGGCTTTCGGTCGTTGCCAATCTCGTGGCCCCCACGTTATCCGTCCCACCCTGCGGTCGCCTTCGGGGAAGGGGCTGCCACAGGCGAAGGCGCCACTAGAGCGCCGATACGAAAGAAGCGTCCCAACAGGGTGGAAATGCCGGAGCAAGAGAAAGCAGTGGCTCGCGGAAGCCTTCACGAGGCGCTGCATAACGTAGCCGTATGGTTTGCCTACGCGGGCGGAGCGATCGTCGCAACGATCGGCATCATGTCGGCGGTCAGCATCATCGGCCGTGCACTGTGGTCGAAACCGATCACCGGCGATTTCGAACTGGTCGAGATCGGCATCGCAGTCGCAGGCTCCTTGTTTCTTGCTTACTGCCAGATCACTGCGGGCAACATCTTCGTCGACATCTTCACTATCCGCGCGAGCGACAAAACGAAAGCCGCGATGGATTGCTTCGGCGCGATCCTGATGGGGATCATGTTCGCGCTTGTCGGCTGGCGCTGCGCGGTCGGCATGACTGAAATCCGGCACAGCGGCGAAACTTCGATGCTGATGGGTTTTCCGATCTGGATCGGTTACGTCGGCGTACTGCCCGGCCTCACCCTCGCTGCAATCACTGCGTTCGCGCAAGGCTTCGGCTTAATCGGCGTTTCGGAGCGCGTATCGCATGAGTAAAGTCGAAATCATCAGTCTCGTTTCCGTCGGCATGATGGTTCTCATCGCGCTACGTGTGCCGCTCGGCGCATCGATGTTTTTCGCGGGTGCTGTCGGCTACGGCTGGATCGTAGGGCAGGGTCCGCTGCTGAATTATCTGAAGGGCCTGTTTTGGGCGCGCTTCTCGGTTTACGACCTTTCCGTCATTCCGCTTTTTCTTCTGATGGGTCAGTTCGCGTCGGTCGCGGGTTTCTCGCGAAGTCTGTTCCGTGCGGCGAATGCATGGATCGGCTGGGTGAAGGGCGGCGTCGCGCACGCGGCGATCATCGCTTGCGCCTGCTTCGGCGCGATCAGCGGCTCCTCGGTCGCGACCGCCGCGACCATGAGCCAGGTCGTTCTGCCGGAAATGAAGCGGCTGAACTATTCGGATCGTCTTGCCACGGGTACTCTGGCCGCCGGCGGCACGCTCGGCATTTTGCTGCCGCCGTCCTTCATTCTGATTATTTACTCGTTCCTTGCGGAGCAGAGCATCATCAAGCTGTTCGCGGCCGCAATCGTGCCCGCGGTTCTAGCGATGATCCTCTACATGGCCTCGATTTCGATCTATCTCTGGCTCTATCCCGAGCACGCGCCAAAGAAAGCCGAACGTGCGAGCCAGAAGGAAATTATCGACGCGACACTGGAAGCCTGGCCGATCGCAGCAATTTTTCTCGTCATGTTCACAGGCATCTATCGCGGCTGGTTCACTGCAACAGAAGGTGCCGCAGTTGGCGCCAGTTCGACATTGTTGCTCGCGATCGTGCGCGGCAAGATAACGTTCAAGACTGCGCTAAGCGCGTTCCTGCCGGCGGCGCAGGCGTCGGCGATGATTTACACAATGTTGCTTGGTGCCGCGATGATGAACACCGCGCTCGCGGTCTCGCAGGTGCCGGCCGATCTTTCGGCTTGGGCGAACAGCCTGCCTTATCACCCATTGATTATCGTCAGCGGTTTTCTGCTCCTGTTCGTGGTCTTGAGCTGCATTCTCGACGAACTCGCGATGATGCTGCTGCTCTTGCCAGTCGTGCTCCCGACCATTCTCGGCCTCGATCTCTTCGGCATGACCGCCGAATTCAAGGCAATCTGGTTCGGCATTCTGATGCTTGTCGTCGTGTCGGTCGGGCTGATCGCGCCGCCGGTCGGGCTTACGGTTTATGTCGTGGCTAACATCGCGAAGAGCGTGCCGATTGGCGAGATTTATCGCGGCGTCATGCCGTTCCTGCTTTCGGACATCGTTCGCGTTCTGCTGCTTTTGTTCTTCCCCATACTTACGCTCTACCTCGTTCGTTTCGTGGGGTAGTAATCCTTCACGTTAAAACCGCTCGGAGAAGCGGGACAAAAAACCAACAGCCATCTGGAGAAAAAAATGAATCTGACCAAACGCCTAAGCGGTCTCGTTATCGCCGCTGCCGCGCTTGCGTTCTCCGGCTCTGCCGACGCGCAGACCGTGACGCTTCGCGTTCACCAATTCCTGCCGGCGCAAGCGCCGGTGCCGCGTAACTTCATCGCTCCCTGGGCGAAGAAGATCGAAGAAGAGTCGAAAGGCCAGATCAAGGTCGAGCTCTATCCTTCGATGCAGCTCGGCGGTACCCCGCCGCAACTGTTCGATCAGGTCAAGGACGGCGTCGTTGACGTGGTCTGGACGCTGCCGGGTTATACGGCGGGCCGCTTCCCGCGCACGGAAGCTTTCGAACTTCCCTTCATCGCCGGCAACGCCGAACAGTCGAGCCAGGCGGCATGGGAATATTACGAGAAGCATCTGAAGGACGAATTCAAGGACGTGAAGATCATCGCCGTGCACACGCATGGTCCTGGTCTCATTCACGCCAAGGGCGCGGGAGTTCAGAAGCTCGAAGACATGAAGGGTCTGAAGGTTCGCGGCCCTTCGCGCGTCGTGAACCAGCTCCTCCAGGCGCTCGGTGCGACGCCGGTCGGTATGCCCGTTCCGGCGATGCCTGACGCGCTTTCGAAGGGCGTGATCGACGGCACCGTCGTGCCGTGGGAAGTAACGACCCCGCTGCGTGTTGCAGAACTCGTGCAGACCCACACCACGTTCTCCGGCAACCGCTCGTTCTACGTAGCCTTCTTCGTCTTCGCGATGAACAAGGCGAAGTACGACGCGTTGTCGCCGGAACTGAAGAAGGTGATCGACAACAATTCGGGACCATCCGTCTCGAAGTGGGTCGGTCAGGTGATGGATGCAGGCGATGCTCCGGGCCTGAAATTTGCGCAGGACCGCAAGAACAACATCGTCACGCTTGATCCTAAGGAAACCCAGCGCTGGAAGGATGCGGCCAAGCCCGTCATCGCCGCCTGGGTTGCCGACATGAAGGGCAAGGGCATCGACGGTGAAGCGCTGATCAAGGATGTCGAAGCTTTGATGGCAAAATACGCCGGTCCGGTGAAGTAAGCGCTTCCTGCCTACTTGCAAAAATCGAAACCCGCCGCATGATCGCGGCGGGTTTTTCGTTTGAGGTAAAAATGACCGCTCGCATGAAGGATAAGGTCGTGCTGATCACGGGTGCCGCCGGCACGATCGGCAATGCAGTGGCGCAGATGGTCGAGCGGGAAAGCGGCAAAGCGATCCGCACCGATCTCGCTTC
Source organism: Rhizobiales bacterium Ga0077548 (assembly GCA_001464215.1). Lineage (GTDB taxonomy): Bacteria > Pseudomonadota > Alphaproteobacteria > Rhizobiales > Xanthobacteraceae. Next base: position 21,536 of record LNEZ01000058.1, read on the forward strand.
GCATAAAGGTCAGGATTTTGCGCTCGATGTGACATCGGAAGCGAACTGGAAAGCGGTCGCGGAAAGTATCTCGAAGCAGTACGGCCGTTTGGACGGGCTCGTGAACTCGGCCGGCATCGCTTCACTCGGCACCATCGAAAGCGAAGACTTCGCGGGCTACAAGAAAACCATGGCTGTGAACGTCGACGGCACGTATCTCGGCTGCAAGTATGCAATGCCGCTTTTGAAAGTACGCGGCGGCTCCATCGTCAATCTCTCATCCGTGTCGGGTCTGGTCGCCGGGCACAATCTCGCCTCCTACAACGCCTCCAAAGGCGCGGTGCGGCTGCTTTCGAAATCGGTGGCGCTTTACGGCGCGCGGCTGAAGCCGCCGGTGCGCTCCAATTCCGTGCATCCCACCTTTGTCGAGGGTGCAATGGTGGAAGATTTGCTTGCAAAAGCGAAGTCGCGGGAAGCGGCCCGCGAACGCATGACTGCGGATGTCCCGCTTGCCCGCTTCGCCCAGCCGGAAGAGGTAGCGAACCTCGCGGTATTTCTGCTAGGGGATGAGAGCGCCTTCATCACCGGCGCGGAAATCCCCATCGACGGCGGGTTGACCGCGCGCTGACCCAGACCAACGAACAGGCGGAATAGAACCGCTGCTATTCGCAGGAGAGGAATTCATGGCTTCGCAGATGTTAGATCCGAAAACTTTGACCGTGCTGGTGACCGGCGCGACTTCCGGCTTCGGTGCCGCGACCGCGCGGCGCTTCGCGCAGGCCGGCGCGAAAGTGATCGGCACCGGCCGCCGTCAGGATCGTCTCGATGCCCTGAAAAAAGAACTGGGCGCGAACTGCCACACCCTCAACTTCGACGTCACCGACAACGCCGCGACCGTGAAGGCGCTGCAATCCCTTCCGGCGGATTTTCAAAAGATCAATGTTGTCGTCGCGAACGCCGGTGGCGCGGTTGGTCTTGAGCCTGCGCACGAAGCGAACATCGCCGACTGGGAACAGATGATCGCGATGAACATCAATGGCCTTGTTTACACCGTTCGCAGTACGCTTCCCGGCATGGTCGAGCGCGATGAAGGCCATGTCGTCGTCGTTAGTTCGGTCGCGGCGAACTACTCTTATCCGGGCGGCAACGTCTATGGTGCAACCAAGGCTTTCGTGACGCGCTTCGCGTTGAACATCCGCTGCGATCTCCTCGGCAAGAATGTTCGCGTGACTTCGGTCGAGCCGGGTCTCGCCGAAACCGAATTCTCCGTCGTTCGCTTCAAGGGTGACAAGGCGAAGGCCGACGCCGTCTATAAGGGCGTGAAGCCGATGGTAGCCGACGACATCGCCGAGCAGATTTTCTTCGCCTGCACCATGCCGCGCCACGTGAACATCAATCGTATCGAGGCGATGGCGACGATGCAGGCCTGGGGACCGTTTGCGATCAAGCGCGACGCGTAATCTGTGTCGATATAAAATAAAAAGCCCGCGGATCGCTCCGCGGGTTTTTTGTTACGGCTTTTGCGGCGCCGACGGCGGCTGCGGCATCAGATCGTAAGGATGCTTCCAGCCCGGCAGCTTCTTGATACGTTCGCGCCAGGCGTGGACATTCGGAAACTCTTTCTCGATGTCGAAGCCGTGCTCTTCAGCCGGATAGTAAATATATCCTGCGACCGAAATGTCCGCGATCGTCGGCTTGTCGCCTACGAGATAATCTTGCTTCGCAAGATGCAGGTCGACAATCTTCAGATTTGAAAGCACGCGTCCGCGTAGGAACGCAACAACCGCCGGGTCGCCGCCCTTTGCCAGTGAATGGAAGAAGCGGTGCGTCGCCATGAAGTTCGTAACCTTGTGGTTATCGAACAGGATCCAGCGCAGTACTTCGAGTTCGTCGTCTTCGTTTGAGGCTTTGAATTTTCCGGAAAGCCGCGAGAGGTACGTCAGGATTACACCCGACTGCGTGAGCCGCTTGCCCTTGTGCTCAAGCACAGGTGCTTCACCCATTTCGTTCACGGAGGCGCGCCATTCCGGTGAGCGCGTTTCGCCTACGAAGAAATCGACCGCGACCGGCTCCCAGTCCGCGTTGATCAAATTCAGCATCAGCGCGGCTTTATAAGAGTTGCCGGACTGCGCAAAGCAATAAAGTTTGTATTCGGCCATCTGGATCACTTCATCGTCGGAATGGTGAACTCGGCGCCGCCCTTGGTGCCGGAGGGCCAGCGCGAGGTGACGGTCTTCGTCTTTGTATAGAAGCGCACCGAATCCGGTCCGTGCTGGTTCAGGTCGCCGAAGCCCGAGCGCTTCCAGCCGCCGAAGGTGTGATAGGCGAGCGGCACAGGAATCGCGAAGTTGATGCCGACCATGCCGACATTCACCTTGCTCGCGAAGTCGCGGGCGGCATCGCCGTCGCGCGTGAAGATCGCGACACCGTTGCCGTATTCGTGGTTATTCGCGAGCGCGAGACCCTCATTGTAATCCTTCGCGCGCACGACCGAGAGCACCGGCCCGAAAATTTCTTCCTTGTAGATGCGCATATCCGGCGTCACTTCGTCGAACAGGCAGCCGCCCATGTAGAAGCCTTTTTCGTAGCCCTGCATCTTGAAGCCGCGGCCATCGACTTTGAGTTTTGCGCCTTCCTTGATGCCGATCTCGACGTAGTTCTTTACCTTCTCGAGATGCGCACGTGTGACCATCGGCGGAATGTCCGCGCCGGCATCCGTCGAAGGTCCGATCTTGAGACTCTCTACGCGTGGAATGAGTTTCTCGACGAGCCGGTCCGCGGTTTCCTTGCCGACCGGCACGGCGACCGAAATCGCCATGCAGCGCTCGCCGGCGGAGCCGTAGCCCCCATGTCGGCGTCCGGCATCACGATCATGTGGTTCTTCGCGCCGCCGAAACACTGCACGCGCTTTCCGCTCGCAGTACCCCGCGTGTAAATATACTCGGCAATCGGCGTCGAACCGACAAAACCGACCGCGCGAATGTCCGGATCGTCGAGGATCGCGTCCACGGCTTCCTTGTCGCCGTTGACGACGTTCAGAATGCCAGCGGGCAATCCGGCTTCAAGCATCAACTCCGCGAGGCGCATCGGCACGCCCGGATCGCGCTCGGAAGGCTTCAGTATGAAGGCGTTACCGCAGGCGATCGCCGGCGCGAACTTCCACATCGGGATCATCGCCGGGAAATTGAACGGCGTAATGCCGGCCACCAAGCCGAGTGGCTGGCGCATGGAATAAATATCGATGCTCGGGCCTGCGCCGTCGCTAAACTCGCCCTTCAATAGATGCGGGATACCACAGGCGAATTCCACGACCTCGACACCGCGCTGAATGTCGCCCTTGGCGTCGGCAATCGTCTTGCCGTGTTCTCGCGCAAGCGTATCGGCGAGGCTGTCGGTCTCTTTTGCGATCAGTTCGAGAAACTTGAAGAGCACGCGGGCGCGCCGTTGCGGGTTGGTCGCGGCCCAGCCCGGCTGGGCCGCCTTCGCGTTTTCGACGGCCCCGCGCAGTTCGGCCTTCGAGGCCAGCGCGACCTTGGCGATGATGTCGCCGGTCATGGGCTGGAACACGTCGCCGGTGCGGCCCGATGTCCCTTTGACGTGCTTGCCGCCGATGAAATGACCGATCTCGCGCATGGTGCGTACCTCCCGAAAAGTGCAGCGTTTATCGCCGCTTCTGACCGTTTTAACGGACCGTTAGGTTTGTCCTAGCGTAGCCCTTCGCTCCGCGAAAGGCCGGAGATGACAAGCCTTTGATGCTGAAGAATCCGTGACTTAACGCCTTCTTAGGTGCGTCCGGCTAACCATCCGAACCCAAGAGTATTGCGGCCCAGAAGCGGCCCGCGCGTAAGTCGGGAGAACCCATCCATGGATCTGGCAACAGGCATAGGCATTGTATTCGGCTTTTTAGTCGTGGCCTTGCTGATCCTTTTGGACGGCGACGTTAAGACCTTTATCGACTATCACGCCGCGATCGTGATTTTCGGCGGCTCAACCGCCGCGACACTGATCCGTTTTCCGTTTTCTTCTATCATGCACGGGCTTCCGCTCGGCGCGAAATATGCCTTCACGATGCGGCGCATGACCCAGCTCGAACTCGTCGATGAGGTCGCGCGCCTCGCCGAAGTTGCGCGCAAGGCCGGCCCGCTCGGTCTCGAAAAAGAAGAGATTGAAGACCCGTTTCTCGCCAAGGGTGTGCGTTATGTCGCGGACGGCTACGACTCCGCCTTCATCCGCGACGCGATGGAACGCGAGCGCGAGACCTTCTTCATGCATCTCGACGAAGGCCAGAAGATTTACCGCGCCATCGGCGACTGCGCTCCCGCCTTCGGCATGGTCGGCACACTGATCGGCATGGTGCAGATGTTTGCGAATATGTCCGACCCTTCGAAGCTCGGGCCGTTCATGGCGGTCGCGCTGCTTGCGACGCTCTATGGCGCGTTGCTTGCGAACCTCATCTGTCTGCCGATCGCCGACAAGTTGCAGGTGAAGCTGCACGACGAGGAAACCAACCGTACGCTCATCATCGACGGCGTGTTGATGATCCGCGAGGCGAAGAGCCCGGCGATCGTGCGCGAAATGCTGGTCGCTTATCTGCCTGAGCGGCATCACTCCGCACCGGAGACCGCGCCGGCTTGACCGGCAGCTGGGTAAGAGGCGAACAGGCGTATGGGTGTAAAGCGTAGACATGGCGGAGGCCACGGTGGCGGTCACGGCTGGTTCGTGACCTTCGCCGACTTGATGGCGCTCATGATGGCGTTCTTCGTCATGATCGCGGCCTACTCGACCATGGACAAAGAGAAGATGAAGCTGATGACCGGCTCGATGCGCGATGCCTTCGGCACGCAGCGCGACAACCGGTTCACCGGCATGGTCGAGGTCGATGGTCTGCCGATCCGCCCGAAGCTGCAGAATGCGAAAAAGGATATTCGCCCTGAAGAGACCAGCGAGACGCCGGGCAAGGACGAGCAGGATAACGATCTCATCTCCGGTCTGAAATCGATCAAGGACCGCCAGTTCGCGATGGCCGCGGCGAGCTTGCGCCAGGCGTTGCAGGATCTGCCGGAGATCACCGAACTTTCGAAGCACATTCTTTTCACCGAGACCAAGGAAGGCCTCAACGTCGAGATCGTCGATCAGGACGGGCGCTCCATGTTTCCCGAGGGCGCGAAAGAACCCTATGAGCGCACACGCAAGCTGCTCGTCAAAATCGCGGAGTCGATCCGCGCTATGCCGAACCGTGTGATCGTCACCGGGCATACGGCAGCGCTCCGCACGCCGCCCAAGGGCGATTACGGCGCTTTCGATTTGTCGGCCGATCGGGCGAATATCGTCCGCAGTATCCTGCAATCCTCGGGCGTGCGGGCGCAGCAGATTTCAATGGTTGCGGGCCGCGCGGATAGCGATCCGCTGTTTCCCGAAGATCCATACATGGCGGCTAACCGCCGCGTGACGATCACGTTGATGAAAGAGGCGCCGGTCTCCCCGCCGAACATCCGGCCATAAGACGATCTTGACCCGCTGTTGGCGGCAACGCATTTAACACTCTGTATTACTCGGAGCGCATCATGTCCGATCCGGCGGTCGAAGATCTCACGGTAGAACAGGTCAAGGCTGGTCTTGAAGACGGCTCGATCTTGCTGGTCGATGTGCGTGAGCCGAACGAACTTGCGGCCGAGCGCATTCCAGGCGCGATCGATTTCCCGCTCTCTACTTTTGATCCCGCCGCCTTACCCGATCCGGAAGGCAAGCGGCTCGTGTTTACGTGCCGTTCCGGCCGCCGCTCGTTGACTGCGTCCAAGGCCGCGCAGGCGGCGGGGCTTCAGTATGATGCCCATATGGCAGGCGGAATTCTCGCATGGAAGGCAGCCGGCTTCGATACCGAAACCGGTTGATCCGCGCCCTCGCACCAGTTGAGAACTCTCGATTTGCCGACTAACGTCGCCCCCGAATTTCGTACTTGGGAGACGCCCTCGATGTTGAGCCGGATTCTGAAAACCTCCGCATTTGTCTTTGCGCTGCTGGCGGGTGCCGCGAGCGCACAGGAGCGTGTGGTCAATGTCTATAACTGGTCGGACTACATCGACCCGAAAGTGCTGGAAGAGTTCACCAAGGAAACCGGCATCAAGGTCCGCTACGACACGTTCGATTCCAACGAGATCGTCGAAGCGAAACTGCTCGCAGGCAAGACCGGCTATGATGTGGTGGTACCCGGCTCGACCGTGCTGCGCCGTCTCTTGTCGGTCGGCGTTTTCCAGAAGCTGGATAAATCGAAAATTCCGAACCTCACGCACGCGTGGCCAGAAATCACACATCGTCTCGCCGCCTACGACCCCGGCAACGAGTTCGCAGTAAACTATATGTGGGGGACGACGGGCCTCGGCTACAACGTTGCGAAAGTAAAGGAACGCCTCGGCAATGTGCCGGTCGATAGCTGGGATATTTTCTTCAAGCCGGAAAATCTCGCGAAGCTAAGGAACTGCGGCGTTCATGTGCTCGACACTGCCGAGGAACTGTTGCCCGCCGCGCTAAAGTATCTCGGCATGGACCCGGACTCGAAGAACGCCGCTGAAATCGAGAAAGCAGGCGAGCTTCTTTTGAAGCTGCGGCCGAACATCCAGAAATTCCATTCATCGGAATATCTGAACGCGCTAGCCAACGGCGAAATCTGTCTGGTCGTTGGCTGGTCGGGTGACGTATTTCAGGCCAAGGCACGAGCGAAGGAAGCTGCCGAGAAAACCAAGAAGCCGGTGGTAGAAATCGAGTATGTCGTTCCGAAGGAAGGCGCGCAGATATGGTTCGACTCGTTCTCGATTCTGAAAGATGCACCGAATCCGGAAGCCGCCTACACCTTCATCAACTTCATGATGCGTCCGGAGATCGCCGCGCGGAACACGAACTTCGTTGCCTATGCGAGCGGAAACATGACCGCGCAGAAATCCGTCGATAAGGAAATTCTTGATAATCCCGCGATCTACCCGTCGGCGGATGTTTTCAAGCGGCTCTACACCGTGACGCCTTACCCCGCGCAGTTGCAGCGGACGGTGACGCGGGTCTGGACGCGCGTGAAAACCGGGAAATAGTCTTGCTCACCGCCAGCGGCGGTGCAGCCAGAGCCATTGCTCGGGATATTCGCGGACCCAGCCTTCGAAAACGTCGGAGATTTTCTGCGTGGCCGCGTTGATGTCGACCTTGCCTTCGGCGTCGCGCGGCAGCTGCAGTTCCTCGGTCAATTCCATCCGGAAGCGATTGTTGGGCAGGCGGATCGCGCGCACTGCGTGAACCGGGCAATCGACATTGCGCGCGAGCCTTGCGGGCAGTGGGCTCGCTAGCGTCTTCCTGCCGAACATCGTGATTGGCACACCACCTGTGAAATGCTGATCGACGACAAGCCCAAGGTGCCGGCCGTCCTGCAACACCTTCGTCATCGTGAAGACGGAATGCCGAGCCGAGTTGATCAATTCTGCCATCGCGCCGGTACGTGTCTCGCGGACAAGCTCTGCAAAGCCGTGATTGGTAGGCGCCTTATAGACGACCGCGGTATCGAGCCCGTGCGCGAACGCGGCGACTGCCGGTAATTCCCAATTTGCAAAGTGCGCGGAGACGAAGATGGCGGGCTTTCCGTCGTCGCGAAGCAGATTGTAAAGTTCCGCTGTGCGCGGTGAAAACTCGATCCGGCCGGTATTCGGGTTTGCAGGGTCGTAGTCCCACATCTTCGGCAGGTGCACGAACTCGCCCGCCACGCGTCCGAGGTTCTCCCAGACGCCCCTGACGATGGCTTCGATCTCTTCGACAGATTTATCGGGAAACGATGCCTTCAGGCTCGTGCGCGCGATTTTCGAGTTTGGCAGCCATGGGCCGATGTTGCGTGCGATCCCGCCCATCAGGTTCGACGAGCGGTCGGGTCCGAGCGCGCGAATGATACCGATCATCCCGCGCACCAGGAGCGAAACTAAGAGATCGCGCAGCCAGGTAAATGGCCGCATCGCAGCCGTCAGCGCTAGCCAGATACGGAAGCGCGTCGGATTCGATTTGACCCAATAGTTGAATCGGAGCCGGCGCTTACTCGCCATGACTCAGAAACGCACCACGATCTTGCCGAACACGCGGCGGCTCTCCAGCCGCTCGAGGCCCTTCTCGAATTCCGCAAGCGGAAGCTCGGCGTCAATTACGGGGGAAATTCCGCCCGCGATCTTGTCGAGCGCATCCTTCACATTTTTTATCGTGAAGCCGAACGAACCGAAGATTTTGTATTGCTGCTGAAAGAGCTGCATCAAGTTCATCTGCACGGTCGGGCCGGAGGTCGAGCCGCAGGTAACGAGACGCCCGCCCTTTTTCATCGAAAGTAGCGAGCCGTTCCAGGTTTCAGCACCCGTATGCTCGAACACGACATCGACGCCCTTCTTCTTGGTCAGCTTGCGCACCACGCCTTCAAAGCGGTCCTTGCGGTAGTTGATGACTTCGTCTGCGCCGAGCGCTTTTGCTTTCGCTGCTTTCTCGTCGTCGCCGACGGTTGTGTAAACGGTGCAGCCGATCGCTTTTGCAAGCCTGATCGCAGCAGAGCCGATGCCGGAGCCGCCGGCCTGCACCAGCACGACTTCGCCGCTTTCCAGCTTGGCATTGTCGAAGAACATATGCTCGACGGTCGCAAAGGTGAGGGGCGCACAGGAAGCATCCGCAGGCGAAACGCCTTTCGGCACCTTGACCACGAGCCGCGCGGGCCAGTTGTAGAGGTCTTGCGCATAGCCATCGACATGAAAGCCCGCGAGGCCCTGCACGTTTTCGCAAAGATTGTCGCGGCCTTTCTTGCAGTTCTTGCAATGACCGCAGGTGAGTGCGCCGTATGGCACGACCGGATCGCCGGCCTTGAAACCGGTGACACCTTCGCCGACCGCGGCAATTTCGCCGGAGGCTTCCGCGCCGACCACCATCGGCATCTTGCGCTTGGCGAAGGCCATGCCGCGCCAGCCCCAGACGTCGATGTGGTTGAGCGCGACCGCGTGGGTCTTGATCTGCACTTCTCCGGGCGCGGGCGCGGCGGGCGCGTCCACTTCCGAGATTTCGAGTTTGCGGTCACCAAGCAGACGCAACGCGCGCATAAAAAATTCCAGTCCGGCTTTGAAGAAGAACGATTAGCGTTGGACGCCTAGGCCAGCGGAGAGCCCGCCGTCAACCGGCAGCACCGCGCCGGTGATATAGCCCGCGCCGGGCGACATCAGAAATGTCACCAGACCCGCGACATCCTCGGGCTTACCGAGTCGTCCGGAGGGGATGCCGGCCTGTAGCTTGTCGCGATATTGCGCATAAGGCGCGAGCATTTCGGTATCTAAGAAGCCCGGCGCGATGTAGTTCACGGTAACGCCACGGCGCGCGGTTTCGGTAGCCAGCGTGCGTGCGAAGGCGAAGAGGGCGGCCTTGGAGGCGCCATAAGCGCCGTTGCCGACATTCGCGTGGAGTGCGGCAAGCGAGCCGATCACGACGATGCGGCCGTCGCGCGCGCGGGTCATCGGCCGGACGAGCGACTGCGAGAGCCGCACGAACGACCAGAAGTTCACCCGCATCACTTTCTCGGCCTCGGAAATGTTCATCACCGCGGCGAGCGCGTCGTAGCTCATGCCGGCGTTATGGACGAAGCCGGAGAGCGGCGCTTCGTTCTCGATCTCAGCGGCAAATTTCTCGACCGCCGGTTCATCGGCGAGATCGACAGCCTTGGCTGAGACTTTGCCGCCAAGTTCTTTAACAAGCGCATCGGCTTCCGTACTCGCGCTGCGATAGGTGAAGATGACCTCGTGTCCCGCGCCGGCAAGCTCGCGCACGATCTGCGCGCCGAGGCCGCGGCCCCCGCCCGTCACCAGCACGCGGCGTGATGTAGGCGTCTTGCTCAAGCGGGCTCTCCCGATAGCACGAGGCTCACGTTCTGGCCGCCGAAGCCGAAGGAATTGGAAAGCACGGTCCGCACTTTCGCATCGCGCGCCGTGTTGCCGACGACGTCGAGCTGGATCGTGGGATCCGGCAGGGAGTAGTTGATCGTCGGCGGAATGCGCTGATGCTGGATCGTGAGCAATGAGACCACCGCTTCGATCGCGCCCGCTGCGGTCAGCGTGTGGCCGATCATCGACTTGTTCGATGTAATCGGAATCTGCTTCGCGCGCTCGCCGAACACGGCCATCACGCAGTTCGTTTCCATCTTGTCGTTTTCCGGCGTGGATGTGCCGTGCGCGTTGATGTGATCAATGCCGTCCGCAGTCATACCGGAGTCGGCAAGCGCCTGATGCATACAGGCGATCACCGGTTTTCCGTCGGGGCTTGAGCGCGTGCGGTGGAAGCTGTCCGCGACTTCGCCGCAGCCCGCGACCACGCCGATGATCTTTGCGCCGCGCGCGGTTGCGTGCGCGAAGCTCTCTAATACGAGCGCGCCTGCGCCTTCGGCCATGACAAAGCCGTCACGATTTTTCGAGAACGGCTTCGACGCCTGCTGCGGCGGATCGTTCTGCGTGGATAGCGCGGAGAGGAGTGAGAAGCGGATCAGCGCCTCGGCGTGAACCGAGCCGTCGGTTGCAACCGCTAGTGCTGCATCACAATCGCCGCGGCGGATCGCTTCCAGGCCGAGCTGGATCGCGGTGCCGCCGGACGCGCAGGCGGTGGAAAGTGAAATTGGCATACCCTTGGTGCCGAACTTGTCGGCAAGATGATCCGCAACGGTGCCGTAGAGGAAAAGCTCGTGCCAGTCCGGATGTTTGCCGTGCGCCGACATCTCGAGTGCCACTTCCGGCGTGTAGGGTTTGGCGGGATCGGCTTCGGCGGCGAGCGCGCGGCGCTGAGGCCATTCCATTTCAACCGGCGCCACGGCGCAGAAGAGGGGCCCCGGAAAGTTTCCATTCGAACCGATGCCCGATTGCGCGATCGCTTCTTCCACGGCGAGCGTGCCGAGACGCTCCGACAATTCGGGCGCGCTCACCGGCTTGTCGAACAGGAAGTCGACAGTGCCTGCGATCGTGGTCTTCAGGCCGTCTAGCGGAAAGCGGTTGATGCGGTGAATGCCGGAGGTGCCGGCGGTCAGCTTCTTCCAGTTGTCTTCCTTGCCCTGACCGAGCGAACTGACGACGCCCATACCGGTCACGACAACGATGGGCCGCCCCGCCGAGTCCAGAAATCCGTTCTTCGCCATGACAGCCTCGCTAGATCGCTTCGACGATTCCAACACCTTCGCCGCGCCAATGGCCGACGGTGGCAACAATAATCGACTTTACGCCATCCGTGCCGGTGCTTTCGAGCGGTACGTTAGGCATGGCAGCCGCGAGTTTTCCGTTGGCAACGGCAAGCGCCGCGAAGGCGATCCCGAACGGGAACATCGACTCGAAGGTCTGGCCGATACGGCTGACGATTGCGCGCACTGGCAGGTTCGCGGATTTAAGCGCTTCCGCTTCTTCGCTCGTCACCGGCTCGACGCCGGTTGCGCTGGTGTAAATCGCGCCGGCCTTGGTGTGCGTCTTTGCGTTTTCGAGAAGCGCGCCGATGGAGGCGCGAACGCCGCCCGCGTCGCGTTTCGCGCGCGCCGCCTCGACGTAAGTAATCTTTGCAATCGGCTTCGCGCCGCGCGCTTCCGCGTGCTTGCGCGATTCCAGAACGAGGAAGCAGCTTCCGGTTCCGGTCGCCATGCCGGGCTTACGGTCCGGCGCGAACACCGGCTTGTATTCGTCGCGATAATGCATCGACGCGAATTCCCACAAGCCGAGCATATCCGGGCGCGCGGCGTTATAGGCACCGCCTACAAGCGCGAGATCGCTTTGTCCCGCCTTGATGCGCGCGTGCGCGGTCTGGATCGCCTGCACGCCGGAGCCTTCTTCGCCCATGAAGGTACGCGAAGAGCCGACCACGCCATGAACGATCGAGATATTGCCTGCGAGCAGGTTCGAAAGCTGCGCGAGAAAAAGCGTCGGGCGCAGTTCGTTTTGCAGGCGCTCGTTCAAACGAACTTCAGGATTGTTTGCCTGCCGCAACTCGTCCGCGACCGACGCATCGACATTGACGTCGCGCTCGCCGCCCGCGGCAGCCACGATCATGTCCATCCGCTTCAACAGTTCCTGATTACCTGCAACGCCCGCGTGGGTGAGCGCAAGACCGGCGGTATAGGTGCCGATGCGCTGCCACAGTTCCATCTGGCGCTGGTCGCCTTTTTTCGGAATCTGCTTGTCGAAATCGACCGGACCGAGCGGGTGAAACAGAAAGCCCGGATAGGTTTTGAAATCGGTGACCGGAACGTCGCCGGAATTCAGGCGCGCAAGATGCGCGCCGGAGCCTTCGCCAAGCGAAGAAAGCAAACCGATGCCGGTAATCCAGGTTTCGCGGCTCGTATCCATCTTAACTCACGCCGTCACTTTCAAGCCGATCGCCCGCGCGCGTTTGCGCATGACCTCGGAAAATTCGGGAGACGGGAAGGGCATGATGCGAAGCGTGATCGAAGCGTCGGCGACGGGCGTGCCGTCTTCTTTCTTCACTTTGCATTTGGTGACGCCGTAGCCGGAGCCTTCGTGTTCGATAACGGCTTCGGCGAACAGCGGCGTGTTGGGCGTCACGAAGTTGCGCATCTTCGCTTCTTTCACGGAAGCGAGAAATCCCATTCTCTCGAAATTGAGTTTGGCAAGCAGAATCCAGCCTGACGCCTGCGCCATGAACTCGACAAAGAGCACGCCCGGCACCAGCGGGTGACCGGGGAAGTGGCCCTCAAAAACGGGGCTCGCGTCAGGCACATTGCCCCGCACGACAATGCGGCCCTCTGAAAGGTTCAGCTCTTCGATCTTGTCGACGAGCTCGAAATATTCGAGCCGCATGGAAGACCTTACGCGCCCTTGGCGGCGACGAGTCCGTCGATGCGCTCGGCGAGGTTCTTCAGCACGAAATACTGCTCCGTCGTGGCCTTGCCGTCGTTGACTTCGGCGGTCCATTGCTCGAGCGGCAGTTTGATGCCGAACGCCTTGTCGATTGCAAAAGCGATATCGAGGAAGTCGAGGCTGTCGATGCCGAGATCGTCGATGGCGTGGCTTTCCGGCGTGATCTGCTCACGCGGGATATCGCAGGTTTCGGCGATGATGTTGGCGACCGTATCGAAGGTCGAGGAGGACATGGATATTGCTCCGCTCGGTGCCGGATTGGCGGTGGAAAGGAAAAAAGAGCCGCCGCCAATGGCTTGTCGGCACTCTATTGTGTCGCGGTTCGTATAGCGGACGATATGGGGGCTTTCAATGCCGGGAACAGGCTTGGGAGGCCCCAAAATCCATTGATCTAAAGGCTTTTTGTGAAGGGGGCGCGCCTCCCGTTGCGGCATCAAGGGTCTCGCGGGATCGTGCCCCCTCGGCTATGGCTGCCCGCAAGGTTCCCCGATCAGGGTTTGCCGCTCCCAAATCCGGAGTTTTCAAGATGCGCCTCCCGACGCTGCTGCTGTCCCTGTCTTTTGCCCTTTCGGCTGTCTCTGGCGCCTCCGCGAACGACATCGCCAAGGGCGATCTGGTGATCTCCGCGCCCTGGTCGCGGGCGACGCCAGCCGGTGCGCAGGTTGCGGGCGGCTACGTGGTGATTACAAACAAGGGTCTTTCGGCGGAGCGTCTGGTCTCCTTCAGCACCGATCTCGCTGGCCAGCCCGAAGTGCACGAGATGACCAACGAGGGCGGGGTCATGAAAATGCGACCGCTCGCAAAGGGTCTCGTGATCCCGGCGGGTGCCACCGTGAAGCTGGAGCCGGGCGGCTATCACCTGATGTTGCTTAAGCTGAAGAAGCCGCTGACCGCAGGCCAGCGCTACAAGGCGACGCTCGTTTTCGAGAAGGCCGGGGCGGTCGAGGTCGAATTCGAGGTGCGTGCGATGGGTGCGGGCCAGCAGAAGAGCCACGGCGGCCACCACAATCACTAGAGGCCACCATTAAGACCACGGCGCCAAGACAAAAAAACAAGACAAAAAAACCGGACAAATCCGCAAGAAGTTTCGAGACCTTCGCAGTTCTACCTCCCATAATATGAACTGGTAGAAATCAGGGCCGGCCGGGTGGTGAATCCGCTCGCCCGGCTCGGTCATGAATGGCCGCTGCGGAGCCCAATGAGTTCGATCGGTTATGCCAATGCTCTCATTCTGGTCGGCGCTGCGCTGGCCGTGCTTGGCGTGTTTTCGAGCCTTATTGCGACGCGCGTTGGCGCTCCCTTGCTGCTCGTCTTCCTTCTCGTCGGAATTCTCGCGGGCGAAGAAGGGCCGGGCGGGATCAAGTTCGACGACTTCTATTCGACCTATCTCGTCGGTTCCGCGGCACTTGCCATCGTTCTGTTCGACGGCGGGTTGCGGACGCGATTTGCTGCTTTCCGCGGCGCATTCTTTCCAGCGATCACGCTCGCGACACTCGGAGTCGTCCTCACTGCTGTCCTGATCGGCTTGGTCGCGACCTATGTCCTGAATCTGAATTTTCTCGAAGGCTTGCTGATCGGGTCCATTGTCGCTTCGACCGACGCGGCGGCGGTATTCTTTCTGTTGCGCGCGGGCGGACAGCAGTTGAAGCGCCGCGTAGCTGCGACGCTGGAAATGGAATCCGGCACCAACGACCCGATCGCAGTCTTCATGACGATTCTGATCGTGCAGTTGTTGTTGGTGAGCGGACAGACTTCGGTTGGCTCAATCGCCTATGCGGCGCTGCGCGAAGCCCTGCTCGGCGGGTTGATTGGCGTGGCCGGAGGCTTTGCAATTTCGTTTGCGCTGAATCGCATCGCGCTGCCCTCCGGACTGCACCCGTTGATGGTCGTAGCTTCCGCTCTATTTATTTACGCCCTCGCCGTAGTGGTCGGCGGCTCGGGATTTCTCGCGGTCTATCTTGCCGGCATCGTACTCGGCAATCGCCCGGTACGCGCATTCGCGTCGATTACGACATTTCACGACACGCTCACCTGGCTTTGCCAGATTGCGATGTTCATCATGCTCGGCCTTCTGGTCACGCCGACGAAGCTCATTCCCTATCTCGCAGGTTCGCTTGCGCTGGCCTTCTTCCTGATTCTGGTTGCGCGGCCCATTGCGGTCTGGATCTGTCTCGCGCCGTTTGGATTTCAGACTTCCGAAAAAGCGTTCATATCCTGGGTCGGGCTGCGCGGCGCAGTATCGATTTTCCTGGCGGCAATCCCGACGCTTTCCGGCGTGCCCGGCGCCGAAGTTTATTTCAGTGTCGCCTTCGTAGTGGTGGTGGTTTCCTTGATCGTGCAGGGCTGGTCGCTGACGGCTGTGGGCCGCAGGCTCGGCGTCGCACTCGACGACCCTGCGCCATCGGTGAAGCGTATCGAAATCGATTTGCCCGGGCAGTTGGATGAAGAACTCGTCGGTTACCCGATTGTCGAGGGCAGCCCCGTTGTCGGACACGGCACATGGCCCGCATGGGCAAAACCCGTGCTCATCGTTCGCAGCGAGGCGATCCTGTCGCCGCAGGAAGCGGGTGCGTTGCGCGTGGGAGATTACGGATATTTCCTTGCGCCGCCGCAGCGCGTGGAACGGCTGGACCGTCTGTTCGCTCCGAACGAAGGTTACATCGACGAAGAAACCTCCGCGGCATTTCCATTCAAGGGCGATGTTCGCATGGGTGCCGTCGCCGATATGTACGATCTCAATGTGCCGCCTGCCGAACGCGAAATGACAATCGCGGAACTTTTCAATCGGCGTTTCGAGGACAACCCTCGGCCCGGCAACCGGATCGATTTCGGTCATGCGCGTCTTGTGGTGCGCGATATAGATGACGACAATGTCTCTGAAGCCCGGCTCGACTTCGTGCAGGAACCGCAAGGCGGCTTTGCGCCTATACGTTCGACTTCACTACGCCGCCTGCTAGGCTATCCCAAGCGGCTGGCGCGCAAGGTTACGCGCCAGCGTTAGAACAGAAACCACAAGGAGGACGTAATAATGAAAAGCTATGCCAGCGCGCACTGGGAAGGCTCGCCGAAAGACGGCACCGGTACGCTCGATACCAAATCCGGCGTTCTCAAAAGCTCGCCCTACAGCGCGAAAGCTCGCTTCGAAGGCGGCACCTCGCAGACCACGCCCGAAGAAATGATCGGCGCGGCCCATGCCGGCTGCTACACCATGGCGCTCGGCTTCGGTCTGATGCGCGCGGGTATCAACCAGAAATCGATCCACACCGAGGCCGAGGTCGAGGTGATCCTCGGCGAGAAGGGCGCGAACATCACCGGCATCAAGCTGAAGACGACGGTGGTTGCGCCGGGTGCCGATGCCGCGAAAATCAAGGAAACCGCCGAAGAAGCGAAGAAAAACTGCCCGGTATCGAAAGCGCTCTCGGGCGTGCCGTCGATCACCTTGGAAGTCGAGGCAAAAGTCTGATTTGTCGCTAACAAGCGTGACCGCGTAACATCCCTCGATGCATCCCGTATTCGCCAATCTGCCGACCACGGTGTTCGAGGTGATGTCGCGGCTCGCGCGCGAACATGACGCGATCAATCTAGGTCAGGGCTTTCCGGACGATCCCGGCCCGGAAGATGTGCGCCGGAAAGCGGCAGAAGCGGTAGTCGAAGGCTGGAACCAGTATCCGCCGATGATGGGCCTGCCGGAATTGCGCGCTGCAGTCAGCAGGCACTATGCACATTGGCAGGGCGTCTCGCTCGATCCGGAGTCCGAAGTGATGATTACGTCGGGAGCGACCGAGGCGCTCACGGGCGCAATACTTACTTTGATCGAGCCGGGCGACGAGGTCGTTGTGTTCCAGCCGCTCTATGACTCTTATCTGCCGATGGTGAAGCGGGCAGGCGGGATTCCAAAACTCGTTCGTCTCGAGCCACCGCACTGGCGCATCACGGAAGACGCGCTGAAGCGCGTTTTTACGAAGAAGACGAAGGCGGTGCTTTTCAACAATCCGCACAATCCCGCCGGTATCGTCTATTCGATGGACGACCTGAAGCTGCTCGCACGTTTCTGCGAGGAGTTCGATGCGGTCGCGATCTGCGACGAAGTCTGGGAGCACGTCGTCTTCGATGGCCGGAAACACGTCTCGATGCTGTCGGTGCCAGGTATGCGCGAGCGCACGGTGAAGATCGGATCGGCCGGAAAAATCTTCTGTCTCACCGGCTGGAAAGTAGGCTTTGTCTGTGCGGCGCCCGCCTTGATGCGCGGGCTCTCGAAAGCGCACCAGTTCATTACTTTCACTACGCCGCCGAATTTGCAGGTGGCAGTGGCTTATGGGCTCGGCAAAGCCGACGATTATTTTACGTCGATGCGCTCGACGCTCGCCCGTTCGCGTGACCGCTTTGCTGGCGGCCTGAAAAAGCTCGGCTTCGCGCCGCTGGAAAGCCAGGGCACCTACTTCATGAATGTCGATCTCGCAGCACTTGGCATCAACGAGCGCGATACCGACTTCTGCCAGCGGCTGGTCACCGAGAACAAGGTTGCGGCGATCCCGGTATCTGCGTTCTACGCGGAAGACCCGGTTACCAGCGTGGTCCGGTTCTGCTTCGCCAAGCAGGACGCGACCCTCGATGGGGCAATCGGGCGGATGGCAAGCCTGAGCCGCTAGCGCGCCGAAATACAATTCGCTGTTTTTGCCTATTTTTTATACAGAGCGCACAAGGCTGCCCAAGTTCTAATCCGCGCTGTCACATAAGCCCGTAAAATGGGCTGATTTGCTCATCCCAGAAGCTGGCATATGCATTGCAACTCCCTTGCTTGGCGTAAGCGTCCGCCAATGTTCGCGCGCCTTCGATCCATCCGGCTCGAACCTCATGGGGAGCTTTCATGTTCAATTTCTTCAAAAAGCTGAGCGTTGCGGCCGGTACCGCGGCGCTGGCTGTTTCGATTTCGGCGGCGCCCGCCGCCTCGCAGGAGACCGTAAAGGTCGGCATCCTGCATTCGCTCTCGGGCACCATGGCGATCAGCGAAACCACGCTGAAAGACGTGATGCTCATGCTCATCGAAGAGCAGAACAAGAAGGGTGGCGTTCTCGGCAAGAAGCTGGAAGCCGTCGTCGTCGATCCTGCGTCGAACTGGCCGCTGTTCGCCGAAAAGGCGCGCGAGCTGATTAACGCGAACAAGGTTTCGGTCGTGTTCGGCTGCTGGACCTCGGTGTCACGTAAATCCGTGCTGCCGGTGTTCAAGGAACTGAATTCGATCCTGTTCTATCCGGTGCAGTACGAAGGCGAAGAATCCGAGCGCAACGTGTTCTACACAGGTGCTGCGCCGAACCAGCAGGCGATCCCGGCGGTCGACTATCTCGCCAAGGAATACAAGATCGAGCGCTGGGTGCTCGCGGGCACGGACTACGTCTATCCGCGCAC
>LNEZ01000059.1 GCA_001464215.1 Rhizobiales bacterium Ga0077548
GCAGATCGAGGAAACCACCTCGGACTACGACAAGGAAAAATTGCAGGAGCGCCTCGCGAAGCTCGCAGGCGGCGTTGCGGTTATCCGTGTCGGCGGCGCCACCGAAATCGAGGTGAAGGAGCGCAAGGACCGCGTCGATGACGCGCTCAATGCGACCCGCGCCGCGGTGGAGGAAGGCATCGTGCCGGGCGGGGGCGTCGCGCTCCTGCGTGCGAAGAAGGCCGTCGGCCGCATCAAAGACGAGAATGAGGACGTTCAGGCCGGCATCAATATCGTGCTGAAGGCGCTTGAAGCGCCGATCCGCCAGATCGCGGAGAATGCCGGCGTCGAAGGCTCGATCGTGGTCGGCAAGATCACCGAGCAGAACGACCCGGATTACGGCTTCGACGCGCAGACCGAAAAATACGGCGATATGTTCAAGGCCGGCATCATCGATCCGGCCAAGGTCGTCCGCACCGCGTTGCAGGATGCGGCTTCGATCGCCGGTCTTCTAGTCACGACCGAAGCCATGGTCGCAGAACTGCCGAAGAAGGATGCGGCAGCACCTGCAATGCCCGGCGGCGGAATGGACTTTTAGTCCATTCCGGCCGCCTTGTTTTTTATTTATCGAAATCGGCTAAAGCCGAATTCGATCGGAGGCATGGACTTCTAAGCGGTTCTTTCAATCGAAACGAAAAAGGCGCGGAGAAATCCGCGCCTTTTTTGTAGAAGATACGGCCGGCTCTATCCGCCGGTCGAGAACCGCATATTCAGACCAAGCCGCACGATGTGCAGATAGGGATCGCCGGTGATCGCGACCGAAGTGCCAGCACCGGTTTCGATACCGCGGATATCGAGATGTGCGAAGTCGATATAGAGATACTCGATCTTAAACCGCCAGTTGCCGGAGATCGCCCGCTCGTAACCAACGCCGATCACATAACCGGCAATCCACTTGTCGCCGTTGATCAAGCCGTCGTTCGCGTCGAAGTCGGCAAACACGTTGGCCTGGAACTTGGCGAAAGCGCCGCCCGCAGTGACAAAGAACAGGTTGCGGTCCATCACGTAGCCGAGGCGGGCACGGACAGTGGTGAAGTAGTCGATAGCAAGCGTCGCGAAGGACGCGCCGCCGCCGGGATAAATGAAATTGAAGGTGTCGTTGATGTCCGAGATCTGGAAGTCGGCCTCGATACCGAAAAGCCAGTTCGGGCGGAATTGCCAGTTGTAACCGACCTGGACGCCACCGAAGAATCCTTGCGGATGTAGGTCCAACATTAAGTCGGGCGTGCCGGCCGGCCTCTCGAGCCAGTAGTTAGGGTCGAAGCCGTAGCCTGCGTTCACACCGCCATACCAGCCGGTCCAGTTGTAACCGGCTGCTGCCTTGTAAACCGGTCCCTTGACCGGGATGTCGGCGGCGATTGCTGGGCTGCTGAAAAGCACAGCCGCCGCAACCGCGGAGAAAATTGCTTTTTTCATTTTATGGACGCCCCTAAGAATTCCAGAAGGGTACTCCCGTAGTCGCCCTGCGACAAATCTTCGGGAGCTTGTTTAGGCGAATTTCGCGGGGTGGGTAAGAAAAGCCACAGCGGTTAAACCGCTGTTGTTTATAGCCATTTTTTGACTGTGGGCCGCGCTGCCTTCATCACGGCGGTAAAAAAGTAGCCCGGGCTGCTACCAGCCGATCGCGCGCGGCAGCCAGGTCGCAAGCCCCGGCCATAGGAACACGATGAAGGTAGCCAGCACCTGCATCGCGACGAAGGGGATGATGCCGCGGTAGATGTCGCTGGTTTTCACTTCTGGTGGCGCGACACCGCGAAGGAAAAAGAGCGCCCAGCCGAACGGCGGCGTCAGGAATGACGTCTGCAACATCACGCAGATCAACGAGGCTATCCAGACGAGATCCAACCCATGCGCCTGCATGATCGGCAGGAACAGAGGAACCGCGATGTAGCAGATTTCGATCCACTCGATGAAGAAGCCGAGGATGAAGATGATGAAGAGCATGAACCAGATCTCGGCAGCGACACCGCCGGGTAGCCATTTGAAAGCGTCTTCCACCAGCTTCTCGCCGCCGAGCCCGCGGAACGAGATCGCGAAAATCTGCGCGCAGATAAGAATGAACATCATCATCGCGGTGATCTTCGTGGTGGACTCGATTGTCTCGCGCAGAATCTTGAAGGTGAAGCGGCCGCCGAGAGCGGTCACCACGATGGAGCCGAGCGCACCCATGGACGCAGCCTCCGTTGGCGCCGCGATACCCGCGATGATCGAGCCGAGGACCGCGCCGACCAGCGCGATCGGAGGGAGTGCTACTCGCGCTAGCTTTTTCCAGAGATCGATCCGGGGGAGTGCTTGGCGCTCCGCCAGCGGCACGGCCGGCACCATCTCCGGTTTGAAAATGCCGAGCGCGAGTATGTAAATGATATAGATCGCGGATAGCAGCAGGCCGGGGATTACGGCTGCGGCGAACAGCGTGCCGACGGATTCGTTCATAATGTCTGCGAGTAAAATCAGAATGAGGCTTGGCGGGATGATCTGCCCGAGTGTGCCGGACGCGCAGATCATGCCTGTCGCAAGTCCCTTGTCGTAGCCGCGGTGAAGCAACGTCGGCAGCGTAAGTAGTCCGAGTGTCACCACCGTTGCGCCGACGATGCCCGTGGTCGCGCCCAACACAACGCCGACGATAATGATCCCGATTCCCAGTCCGCCGCGCAGCCCGCCTGCGAGATGCCCGACGACCTCCATCAGGTCTTCGGCCAGCCGCGATTTCTCGAGCATAACGCCCATGAAGACGAAAAGCGGAATCGCAAGCAGCGTGTAATTTGTGACCGAGCCGAAGATACGATTCGGTATGAGATTAAAGAGCAGCGGTCCGAACCCGATGTAACCGAAGACAAGTCCGGAGACGGCGAGGGTTAGGCCTACCGGAAGCCCGATCATAAGCAGCACAAAAAACGCGCCGAGCATTCCAAGCGCGAGGGCTTCATTTCCGGTCATTGCGGGGCTTTCAGTTCTTTAAGTTTGAGCCACCACTTGATGGCGTCGGCGAGCGATTGCAGCGCGAACAGAAAAAAGCCGAAGGGAATGATTGCCTTCAGCAGGTAACGGTAGGGAATTCCGCCGGGGTTGGCGGAGCCTTCGCTGTAATTCCAGGATTGCATCACGTAAGGAATCGAAAGCCGGATCACGATGACGCAAACGATAAAAGAGAGCAGCGCGGTGACGATCTCGAGCTGGATTTTTGTCCGCTCCTGATACTTCGAAAAAAGAATATCGACGCGCACGTGTTCGCCGTGACGCAGCGCGTAAGACATACCAAGCAGCGAGATCGGCACGAGCAAGTGCCACTCCAGCTCTTGCGCCCAGACCGAGCCGGTCGAGAACATATAGCGAAGCAGCACATTGGCCGCCATGACGAGGACGAGCGCAAAGCTCGTCCACGCGGCGACCATGCCGAATTTGTCGATCAGGGTGTCGATCGCGCCTGCGATCGACGCGGCGGTCTTCATGGGATTACGCGAGCACCTTCGAGTGATAGACACCCTCGCTGAGCGCGGTCCATGACTTATACTTCGCGAGATAGGCGAAATAGCTGTCGTTGACCTTTTTCACGAGCGGGTCTTTCGCTACCGCTTCCGCGATCACTTCTTCCGTGCCTTTGCGAAGTGCTGCGACGACGGAATCCGGCAGCGGTTGGGCGATCACACCCTGGTTCTTGACGAGATCTTCGAAGGCTTCCGCGTTGTTCTTCTGGCACCAGGCTTCGCTGATGACGTTGCACGCAGCACATGCGTTCTCGACGACCGCTTTGAGATCGGGAGGCAGTTTGTCCCACGCAACTTTGTTGATCGCGACTTCGGAAACGGTTGCCGTCTCGTGCCAGCCGGTCGTGTAATAATACTTCGCGACCTTCTGAAGTCCGAGCTGACGATCGAGATAGGGTCCGACGAATTCGGCAGCGTCGATCACGCCGCGCTCCAGCGCCGGGAAAATTTCGCCGCCGGGCAGAAGCCGCACATCGACGCCGAGTTTCTGGTAGACGCGGCCCGCAAGGCCCGGAATGCGCATCTTCAAGCCCTTGAAGTCGTCGGCGGATTTGATTTCCTTTCTGAACCAGCCGGTCATCTGCACGCCGGTATTGCCACATACCAGCGGCACCAGACCGAACTTGTCGTAAACCTCCTGATAAAGTCCCATGCCGCCGCCGTCATAGAGCCAGCCGTTCATGCCCTGAAAGTTCAGGCCGAAAGGAACGAGAAATAGGCATTGCCGTAGTTCATCTCGACCGTACCGGCGGAGGCGGCGTCGAAGCCTTCCATCGCCGGAACCAGCTCGCCCGCGCCGTAGAATTGAATTTTCAGCCGTCCGCCCGACATCGCCTCGATACGTTTGCAGAGATCGGTCGCACTGCCGGGGCCGACCGAATAGAACGCAGCCTTCGGGCCATAGGCACTGGTCATCTTCCAACTGAAGGTCGTCTGCGCGCGCACCACGGCGGGTGCGGCAATCGTGGCGGCGGTGGCGGTAAGAGCGAGTTTCGTGAAGTCGCGGCGGCGCATACCAATCTCCATTCGTGCCCGCGAATGTGCTCGCGGATGCAGGTACTCCCGCACTGCGGAGCAAGCGACGTGCCATCCGGTAATTTTCTGTATTCGCGACGAATGTTCTTGGCGATAACGAAATCTCGTAGCGCCGCGGTGCTTAGGGTGCAGTCAAAACCGCTTACGCATGCTCAAAGCGAATCCAGAATGCAGAGCCTAGTACCAGCTCGCCGGCCACTTGCCTTCGTGATCTACAAAGCGGTTCTCGATCCCGTGCCAGATAAAAGCGAGCACGGTCAGCAGGATCACGCCTGCCAGCACCGGCATAAAGAGAAAGCTCCAGGGCAAGGCAGACGTCACGATAATCAGAGGATTGATGCCCGCGGGCGGATGCATGGTGCGCGTCAAATGCATCGCCGTAATCGCAAGCGCGACGGCGAGCGCGGCAGCAAAAGCGCCTGCCCCGAGCAACGAAAGCACCGAGAGGCCGATGACGGTCGAGAGCAGATGCCCGCCGATCAGCGCGCGGGGCTGCGCCGGCGGCGCATCCGGTAGGCCGATCACGTTCACGACCGAAGTCGCGAACGGCACAAGCGCGATCGGGAAATGCCCCATCTCGGCAAGCAATTGCATGGCATAGATGCCGATGCCGCCGCCCAGCGCACGCCAGCAATAGGTCTTCCAGTTCGCCTTTGCGTTCTCGAGTAGTCCGGCTTTCTCAGGCAAGGGTGGCTTTTGCGTCCTTCATCGCGGCGTGAAACCTGTAGCTTGCAAGCAAGGACCGTTCCTCTTCGCGCCGTTCGATCAATTTGTCGCGGGAGCGCAGCACGTCGTCGATGAAGCCGGGATGGACCATGACCACGCCGCCGTCGGTCAGTTCCGCGATAAAACGCGGAAACAGGTTCTCGAACCTTTCGTGGCCTTCATAATCATAGGCGCCCGAGAAAGATGGATTGGTCTTAAGACCATATATCTTCGCGAGGCGCGCAAGCCCCAGACTGAGCGTTCCAATCACGCGCGTTTTGTTGTCGGCGGAGATCAGCGCGGAGGTCTTTGCTGGCGCGCATTGGCGGACCCAGGCGTCCGGCGCGAGTTTCGCGACCGTCGCGACGAATGTTTTGCGAATCGCGGGCATCAACTGACAGTGCTGGTGTCCATCGATGTAGTCGGGCAGGCGTGCAAACGCGCGCTCGAAGGCTTTGATCTGCGCTTCGATCTCAAGGGCAACGGATTTGCGGCTCACCTGAAAATACGAAAGCGGCGAGAGCAGCGCATTCATCTGCGGAAGCTTGCCGTCTTTCGTCGCCATCGGCGGCGAGATGAGCGGCGCGAAACCTCCGGAAAGCGTGAGATGCAAGCCGATCTGCACGGGCGTCGGCGAGGGCGTATTAGCGAGCGCCTTGGCTTCTTCTTCCAGCCCAGGAAAAATCGTCATCACCGAAGTTGCGTTCAGGCGGCCGCCGGCAATGAGTTCGCGAATGGCTTTGGAGACGCCCGGCGAAATATTGTAGTCGTCGGCGCAGACGACGACGCGCTTCACTCGGCGGCCTCGCGCGACACGGGCTTCTTCGTGCTGTCCAATTCGCGCAATTCGCTTTCGGCAACGAAGTAGGAAGGCCGGCGTTTCAGTTCGGAGAGAATTTTCGCGATATATTCGCCCATGACACCGAGCACGAGTAACTGCACGCCGCCGATCACCATAATGGCGACCATCACCGACGGATAACCCGGCACGCCGCGTCCAAGCACGATGGTTTCGAATAAAATCCAGCTACCGAACAAAAATGCAGTCGCCGACAGCAACACACCCAAAAGGCTCGCGATCCTGAGTGGTGCCGCCGAAAAGGCGGTGAGGCCTTCGATCGAAAGCCCGAGCAGCGCGCCGATATTCCAGCTTGACGCACCATGCGCACGCGGCGCGGGCTCGTAAGGCACGCGGATTTGCCGGAAACCGATCCAGCTTGAAAGTCCCTTGAAGAAACGGTTGCGCTCCGGCATCTGGCGCAGCGCGTCGGCGGCGCGCGGAGACAGCAGGCGGAAATCGCCGGCATCTTCCGGAATCGGCTGGCGCGCGTTGAAATTCAGCACGCGATAGAAAATCTTCGCGGACAGTTGCCTTGTCACCGGCTCTTCCTCGCGATGCGCCTTGGCGGTGTAGGCGACGTCGTAATGCTCGTCCTGCCAGAGGGCCACGAGCTTTTCCGCAAGCTCGGGCGGATGCTGGCCGTCGCCGTCCATGAACAGGATCGCACC
Organism: Rhizobiales bacterium Ga0077548; assembly: GCA_001464215.1. Lineage (GTDB taxonomy): Bacteria > Pseudomonadota > Alphaproteobacteria > Rhizobiales > Xanthobacteraceae. The sequence continues at coordinate 6,774 of LNEZ01000059.1, forward strand.
CATCCGCGCGTGGTCTAGCCCCGCGAGCAGCGCCGCTTCCTTGCCGAAGTTGCGCGAGAGCGAAAGCGCCTGCACATCAGCGGCGTCTGCCGGAAGACTGCGCGCAATTGCAAAACTGTCGTCGCGGCTGCCGTCGTCGACATAGACGATCTCTAGCTTCAGACCGCGCTGGTCGCGCAGGCGCGTGGCAAGCGACATCAGCTTGGCGTGAAGTGCTGCCAGCCCCGCGGCCTCGTTGAAGACCGGGACGACGATGGTGAGCCCTTCCGCCCTTTTCATGCCTTGCTTCGCGTTCATTGGCCTGCCTGACCTCGAAGAAGCCAGTTTCACCCTTCCTTTTCCCGTTTCCTAGCGGAAAGCCAGAACGCGGTAAAACGCCCGCGGTGCAAGGCCTTTGGCGTGCTAGGAAACCGCCGTACCTCAAGTGATTCCATGCGCGCGCTTATCAAACAGATCATGAGTTTCGGCCTGATCGGCTTCGTCAACGCCGGCGTCGATACCGCCGTTTTCTTCACGGCGCTCAAGTTTCTCACCGACAACCTGATCGTCGCGAATGTCTGCGCCTGGATCGTGGCGGTGAGCTGTTCCTATGTGTTGAACTCGCGCTTTACCTTCGGCAAGCCGCTGCGGCTGAAAGATTATTTCTTCTTCGCGGCGACGCAGATAGGCGGGTTCGTCGCGAATACGACGGCGCTGCTGCTCACCGCACCTTATGTGCCGCTACTCGTCGCGAAGATCATCGCAATCGGCTTCGGCTTTGTAGTGAACTTCACGCTCGCGCGTTTCATCGTCTTCCGCGCGCCGCAGTAATTACTTCAAGCGCGACACGAGCTTGTCGAACAGCGGATTGTCCTGCGCGAAGACATATTCCGGCGCGGACACGATCACGGTTTCCGCCCCCCGCTCACGCAGAAAGATCGAAAAATCGTGCAGCGTCGAAGGCGGGCACAAGAGTGTCAGCATTCCCGACGAAGTCGGTCCGCCGAACGGCGCCTGCACGCCGAATTTGCCTTTTGCCTCCGCCAGCATCTCGGCGTCCGCGCCTTTGAAGCGCATCCGCACTTCGCGCATGGTGCGGGCGCGCCGCTCCGCTGCGACACGGTCGAGTAAAAGTTGCGCGGCTTTGCGCGCCTTAACGCTCCACTCGGCATCGATAGATGCCACAAGATTAGCCTGCGAGCGCAGCAAGATGCCGTCGTCGACGACCTTGAGGCCGTTCGCGGCAAGCGTGGAGCCGGTCGTCGTGATATCGACGATCAGTTCGGCGGTGCCGGCAGCAGGCGCACCTTCTGTCGCGCCAAGGCTTTCGACGATGCGATAATCCGCGATGCCGTGACCTGCGAAGAAGGCGCGCGTCATGTTCACGTATTTGGTGGCAACCCGCATACGCTGGCCGCGTTTCGCGTGAAACGCGGTCGCGACGTCGTCGAGGTCTTCCATCGTGCGGACATCGATCCAAGCCTGCGGCACGGCGACGACGACGTTGGCAAAACCGAAACGCAGTCCCTCCAGCAGCACGACACGGTTGTCCGCATCCGGAATGGATTCGCGAACAAGGTCTTCGCCGGTAATTCCGATGTGGACCGAGCCTTGCGCGAGCGAGGCGGCGATGTCGGCAGCCGAAAGATAGGCGACTTCGACATCGGGAAGTTCCGGAATAGTGCCGCGATAGTCGCGTCCGCCGCGTCCCTGCACCAGCGAAAGACCCGCACGCGCGAAAAACGCGTGCGCGTTCTCCATCAAGCGGCCCTTGGAAGGAACGGCGAGAATGAGCGCGCTCATATTGCGCCTCCCGCGTTCTCAAGTTCGGCAATCCATGCTGCGAAGCCGACCGCCGGAACCGGCGCGTTACTTCCGAGCAGCGTCATCAGCTTGTCGTAGCGCCCGCCCGCGACGAGCCGCGTATTCACCCGCTCATAAGGATCGTAAATCTCGAACACCATGCCCGAATAATAATCGAGCGCACGGCCGAACGCGGTAGCGAAACGAATTTTCGAAACGTCGATGCCCGCCGCCGCGATGAAGCCCGTGCGCTGCTCGAAGTCATCTAGTGCTGTGGACAGATCGAGCTTGGCTTCGGCTGCAAGTGCGCGAAGTGCGGCGAGCGCCTCATCCGGGTCGCCTGCGATGCGAAGATATTTCTCCAGAACGCCTGCCGCTTCCGGCGCGAGACCGGACGTGGCGCCGCGCGAGGATTGCTCCAGAAAGCGTTCCGCGATTTCTTCCGGCGTGCGTCCGCCGACCGCGGAGATGCCTGCGATCGAAAGAATATCGGTGACGAAAGCACGCGCCGCTTTCGGGTCCGAGCCTTCGAGTGCCGCGAGCACGCCCGCGTGCGCGGCACGCGGATCGGATTTGTTACGCAAGCTCGCGAGATCGGCTTCCAGCGTGCCGGTGCGGTTGAAGTCTTTGAGCAGACGCCGCTGCCATGCCGGCGGCAATTTCAGCGCTGCAACGAGCGCGGAGAACAGCCCGACATCGCCCATGCGGATCGCGGGGGCGTCGATGCCGAACACTTTTGTCGATTCCAGTGCGAGCGAAAGGCACTCCGCATCGGCGGCACTTTTGTCATCGCGCCCGAGCTGTTCGATGCCGGCCTGAATGATTTCGCCGCTGCGGCTGCCGCGGTCGCGGAAGATCGGGCCGAGATAGCAATAGTTCGCCGAACCGTTGCCGCCCTTCGCGATGTGCGCGCGGCAGACCGGGATCGTGATGTCCGGGCGGAGGCAAAGTTCGCGGCCGGTGGAATCCGAGAAGATAAAGAGACGGCGGCGCAGCTCTTCGCCCGAGAGTTCGAGGAAAATCTCGGCGGGCTGCACAATGGCAGGCTCGACGCGCGCATAGCCCGCGCGCTCGTAGAGTTCTACGAGTGCGTCGGCGCGGCCGTTTTTGCCTTTTTGAATGCCTGTCGTCATGGCGCGGGCTTGTAGCAGGGGATGGGATGGGGCGCTATCGCGGCCCCGGTGGAAGGTTAGCGGACGGCGGTTAATGGATGCCGTGTCGCTTCAGAACTTCCTTGACGGTCTCGACCAGCTTCTCGCGGGAGACCGAAAGCTGAGCAGAGCGCGACTCGCGCCATTCGGTGTTGGAGGCAATCGCTTCCGCGGCCTTCTTGCCTTCGATCAGGTCTTTGATCTGCACTTCGCCGTTTGCAAGCTCATCGCCGCCCTGGATCACGGCAACCGGCGAATTGCGCCGGTCCGCGTATTTGAGTTGGTTGCCGAAGTTCTTCGGATTACCGAGATAAAGTTCGGCGCGGATGTTGGCCAAGCGCAGCTCTTTGACCATCTTCTGATAATCGGCGACGCGGTCCTTGTCGAAGATCGTAACCACGACCGGACCGAACCCCGGCTTGTCGTCGATTTTCTTCAGCGCCTTCAGCGCCGCCATCAGGCGCGACACGCCGATGGAGAAGCCCGTCGCGGGCACGGCCTCGCCGCGGAAGCGCGCGATCAGCCCGTCATAGCGGCCGCCGCCGCCGACCGAGCCGAAGCGAACCGGATTTCCCTTTTCGTCCTTGGTTTCGAAGGTGAGTTCGGCTTCGTAAACCGGGCCGGTGTAATATTCGAGACCGCGCACGACGGACAAATCAACTCGAATCCGATCTTGGCCGTAGCCGGATGAATAAACGAGTTCGTCGATTGCCTTTAGTTCGGCAAGCCCGGCGATCAAAATTTCAGGCACTTTGTCGCCAATTACTTTCTTCAGCACATCAGTGCCGAATGCGTTGCTTGGCCTAAGGCGCACTGTTTCCCAAGCGTCCATTAGCGACTTGAGCTTATTTATCTGTGAAGAGCTTAGCTTCGCTCCTGGAGTGAAATCTCCGCTCTCATCTTTTCGACCGGCGCCTAGAAGTTTTTCAACTTCCGGCCACTGAAACTTATCCAACTTGTCTAGTGATCGCATCACGGAAAGTTTCTGGACTGGGTCGGTTATTTCGAGTGCGTCCATTACGCCATCAAGCACCTTGCGGTTATTCACTTTGATTACGTAATCGCCGCGCGCAATCCCGAGCGCTTCCAGCGTGTCGGCGGCCATCATGCACATCTCGGCGTCTGCCGCGACCGTTGCGGAGCCGACCGTATCCGCGTCGAATTGCAGAAACTGGCGGAAGCGGCCCGGACCCGGCTTCTCGTTTCGAAACACATTGCCGAAACGATACGAACGATAAGGCTTCGGTAGTTGATCGAAATTCGCCGCGACATAGCGCGCGAGCGGCGCGGTCAAGTCGTAGCGCAGCGACATCCACTGCTCGTCGTCATCCTGAAACGAAAACACGCCTTCGTTCGGGCGGTCGCTGTCGGGCAGAAATTTTCCGAGCGCTTCGGTGTATTCAATCGCGGGCGTCTCGACCGCTTCGAAGCCATAGCGCTCATACACGCCGCGAATGGCGTCGGTCATTACGCGCAGCGCGCGTAGTTCTTCCGGCCCGCGGTCTTCGAGACTGTCCGAACTCATTTTATCTGTTCGCAAGCCACACGAAGATGAGCGCGATCACGGCGGGCACGGCCTGCACATAGATAATGCGCGGCGACACGCTGTAGCCGCCATAGAGACCGGCGGCGATCACGCACAGAAGAAAGAATACCTTGAACTGGAATGAGACTTGGGCGTTCGCGGCGAAGATGCCGTAGAGGAGGCCAACCGCGAGGAAGCCGTTATAGAGACCCTGGTTCGCGGCAAGCACCGCGGAATCCTGCGCCTTCTCGAGCGTCATTCTGAAGGTGCTGAGACCGAGCGGCTTGGTCCAGAAAAACATTTCCAGCACGAGAAAATAGGCGTGCAGCGCGGCGACGATGCCGACGAGAATGTTTGAAATCAGTGCCATGAGAAGCCCCTAGAGCGGCGGAAAGCCGCCATGGAGCGCGGTGTTAAAGGAGTGAGGGCAGGGCGGCAAGGAGAGGCTGAAATCAGCCCTCCTGCGTCCAGTTCTGCATTTTCCGATAGATCGTGGAAGGCGCAATTTCCAAGGCAGCTGCCGCCTTCTGGGCATTACCATCGAAGGCTTTGAGCGCCTCTTCGATAATGCGCTGCTCCTGCATCCAGTAAGGCTCGATCGACGGGCTTCCCATACGCGGAAGCGGGCCGGTGTCGCGCGCGGCCTCGTGTGAGGCGCCGCTCGGCAGGTCCAGCATCGCGCCGGAAACAAAGTCGCCATCGTGCAATACGACGACGCGGCGGATCACGTTCTGCAACTGGCGGACGTTACCGGGCCAGCGATAGGAAATAAGTGCCGCTTCCGCGTCCGCGTCGAAACCGTGGAAGTGGCGGCCTTCTTCCTCCGCGAAGCGCGCGAGGAAAGTCCGCGCAAGCAGCAGAATGTCGTCGCCGCGCTCGCGCAGATTCGGCAGATGCATCGGCAGCACGTGCAGGCGGTAATAGAGATCTTCGCGGAAGCGGCCGACGGCAACTTCTTCCTTCGGATCGCGGTTGGTCGCGCATACGAAGCGGACGTTGACCTTCATTTCTTTGGTGCCGCCGACGCGGCGGAAGGTGCCGGTCTGGATGAAGCGCAGGAGTTTCGCTTGCAGCGCGAAATCCATTTCGCAGACTTCGTCGAGGAACAGCGTGCCGCCGTTTGCAAGCTCCGCCGCACCCGCGCGGTCTTCATGCGCGGAGGTGAAGGCGCCCTTCACATGGCCGAAGATTTCGCTCTCCATCAGTTCTTTCGGGATTGCGCCGCAGTTCAGCGCGATGAACGGCCCCGAATGATTGCGCGAGCGGATATGCAGCGCCTCTGCGCAGACTTCTTTTCCAGGCCACGCGCTCGATCTGCGCATAGACTTCTTTCATCGCCGAAGATACGCCGATGAAGCCTTCGAAAGATTCTTCGGTTTCGTGCGCGGGCAATTGCGCCACGTCGATGCGCGCCGACTCAAATTCTCTGATGCGCGCAAGCATCCTGCGCGCGAATTCCTTGGGCTGAAACGGCTTCACGACGAAGTCGTTGACGCCGGCGCGGATTGCCTCGACCGCGGCGGTGACGGAACCTGTCGCAGATGTCGCAATGATCGGCCCGTGGATACCGGCTTCGCGAAGGCTCGCCACCATTTCCATATTGGCGGAGAGCGCGCGGCGGTCGAATGAGACGACCGCCGACGAGAATGAAATCTTTTGCGCGGCTGCGATGCCGTCTTCGGCGCGTTCGGCTTCTGAAATCTCGAGCGGCAACGGCAAGATGCTCGCCAGCGCTTTCATCAGCAGGCGGCGCATGGCCGGATCGTGATCGATGACGAGAATGCGGGCGGTGACTGACGCAACGCTTACGCAATTAGGCTCTTGCGAGCCGTCTTTCCTTACCATTACCGGGCGACCCCTCGACGCGGACTGGTTACAGGCGCCGGTAGCCGAAGCGCCCTATTTCTAAGGCCTTCACAGTGCCAAAACAGGGTAAACAAACCCTTGTCATTACTTGTCATTCCGGACGCGCGCCTTCGCGCGATCCGGAATCCAGGGCTGTACAGAAGGGTTTTCGCGAGTCGCCCTGGATTCCGGGCTCGCTCGCTTACGCTCGCGCCTCGGAATGACATAAAGTGCCTGCTCAAGGAGCAAGCCCATGGCCTATGCCTACGATATCGACGCCAAACACGCGCCGAACGACCTCGAAGCCTTCTGGATTCCCTTCACCGCGAACCGCGCCTTCAAGAAGCGTCCGCGCTTAGTCACGGCTGCGAAGGATATGCACTACACGGCGGCGAATGGTCACAAGGTGCTGGATGCAGCGGCCGGTCTCTGGTGCATCAATCCGGGCCATAACCGCGCGCCGATCGTCGAGGCCATCCGCAAGCAGGCAGGCGAAATGGATTTTGCGCCGAGCTTCCAGTTTTCGCATCCGCAGGCATTCACGCTGGCGACACGTATCGCGGAGCTGGCGCCCGGCGATCTCGACCATGTATTCTTCTGCAATTCAGGTTCAGAGGCGGTCGATACCGCGCTCAAAATCGCGCTCGCCTATCAAAATGTCTCCGGCAATGCCGGACGCACGCGGCTGATCGGCCGCGAGCGCGGCTATCATGGCGTCGGCTTCGGCGGCATTTCCGTCGGCGGCATGGTTGCGAACCGGAAACAGTTCGGCAACGCGCTTGCAGGCGTCGATCATCTTCCTGCGACATACAATAGAGACAAGCAGGCGTTCTCGAAGGGCGAACCGGAATGGGGCGCGGAGTTAGCCGACGAACTCGAAAAACTAGTCGCGCTCCATGACGCATCGACCATTGCCGCCGTTATCGTCGAGCCGATGTCAGGCTCGACCGGCGTGCTGCCCGCACCGAAAGGCTATCTGAAGCGGCTCCGCGAAATCTGCGACAAGCACGGCATTCTTCTGATCTTCGACGAAGTCATTACCGGCTTCGGCCGCTTAGGTCACGCATTCGCCGCCGAGCGCTATGGCGTCGTGCCGGATTTGATGACATTTGCGAAGGGCATCACCGCCGGTTCGGTCCCGATGGGCGGCGTGGTCGCGCGCAAGGGAATCTACGACGCCTTCATGAAAGGCCCCGAGCACGTGATCGAGCTGTTTCACGGCTACACATACTCTGCGCATCCGCTCGCGGTGGCGGCAGGTATCGCGACCCTTGATCTCTACAAGCAGGAAGACCTCTTCAATCGCGCGAAGAAGCTCGAGCCGCTCTGGTGCGACACCGCGATGTCGCTGAAGGGCCTGCCGGGCGTGCTCGACATTCGTTGTGTCGGCCTTACCTGTGGGATCGACCTCGCACCCCGCAAGGACACTCCCGGCAAACGCGGCTTCGAGTCGCTCGAACACTCCTTCCACGACCTCGGCATGATGATCCGGGCTGCGGGCGATACGCTTTGTGTGTCGCCGCCGCTGATCGTCTCGGAAGCCCAGATTGGCGAGATTTTCGAGAAGCTCGGCAAGGTCATCAAGGCGATTCAGTAGGCCGCTGTGCGCGCTTCTTCCGCGGCCAAAGGTCAGCCATGACCTTGATGGTCGCGGCGATCACGAGCGCGCAAAGTGCTGCCTTCGACATCGTCTCCATCGTGCCCTCGATCAGCATTCCGTGGATGACGCTGCCTCCAACAATTACCGCCGCCAGCGATAGATGCGTGAAACGCCACGTTTGCAGTCCAAGGCGGCGGCGGACTAGAGCGAGCGTTGCTGTGGCGAAGATCGCCCACATCGCGACGACTCCGAAGGGCGAGAACAATGTCGGCGAGCGGAACAGAAGCGCGTCCAGCATATCCGGCGGACTGGTGATCCAAAGCCCCGCGACATGGACGATGATCGCGACGACAAGCGCACCGCCGACCCAGTGATGCACGCGACGCGCGCGAAAAGCCGGCAGCCCCGGCAGTAGTCCTGCGATCAATAACGGCTGCACGAGCAGAAGACTTAAGCCGACGATTCCGGCAAAACAGGCCGCGATATAGATTGCATCGCGCCATTGGAGATACGGGCTTGTCGCCGCGAGCAGGACAGGCACCCCGATCGCGGCTGCGAGCACGGCCCAGATCAATGCGCTACGGGCCAGCCCCATCTCTTCGTTCACTATCGTGGTCAGGCCGGCTGCAGGACAAAATGCGCTTCCAGGCTGGTGTCCTTCGCGCTCCGCATGAAGGGACGCAGAAACACGGTTTTGAATTCGCCGCTGTCATAGGCGAGGTGACCGTGCGGCTGGCCAAAGATCGGAATGATCTGCGGTATCTCGAGACGGAACGCACCGTTCTTGTCGGTGAGGGTGGCGCCATGACTTTGCGGCTCGTGCTCCTGCCCTTCGACCGTATGTGCCCAGATCTGGATACGCTGTTTGGGCAACGGCATCCCGTCGCCGGCGCGGCGCACGGTGCCCGACATCACGAATCCGCCTTTGCCGATGCGCTCCACGATCGGCGCCCCCTTGTGGGCGCGGTAATTGTTGGCTCCGCCCGGCATCGACTCGGTCGGCGCCAAACCCTGCGCAGTAGCGGGTAGCAAGAGCCCGGAGGCGCTCATGGCCAAAACGGAGCCGCCGGCAACGAGAAGCTTGCGGCGGTTGAGGATCAAGGTGGTCATATCGTTCTTCCTTGCGGTCGTGCCGTCGCCCGTGAGCCAAATGTAACGCGATTGCGGCCATTTTCCAGTTTAGGGCAGCGATTCAATAGGCCGCGCTTCCTTGGGAGTCGCCCTTCGCCTATGATTCGCTAGGAGATTCGGGGGAACGGTCTCCCGATCTAGCAGGAGTGGCGGGCTCCTAGCAGCGTATGCTCGGCAAAGGCTTTTACTTCATTGCGTTCTGCATGACGCTGATTGCAGCGTCTGCGGGGGCCGCTTTGCATTACGCGGCCGGCATCAGCGCGGTCGAGGCCGCCTTCTGCGCACTTGCGCTTCTGTTCGGCCTGCTGGCGGTGGAATCGGTTTCCGCCCGCGCCCGCGACCGTGCCGAGACGAACGAGCGCATCGAAAGCTTGGCCCGCGCCTGTGCCGAAATCGCGCGGCAGGTTTCCGATCTGAACATCCGGATCGACAAGGTCGAGACCGCGCCCGCGCAGGAATTGAAATCACACACCGATCCGATTACCAAGGAAATCGGTGATCTCGCGACACTGGTCGAAGACCTCGCGAAGACCGTGAGCGAACACGATAGCCTGCTCGCGCAAAAGCAGATTTTCGGCAACTCGCCCGCTGTCGCAACGGGTACGGTACCGTCCGCAACACCGGCGCCGCCGCCCGCCGTCAATCCGCTCGGTCAACTCAAGGATAACGAGGTCGCGGTTCTCATTCGCGATGCGCTGGAGAACGAACGCATCGACGTTCATCTTCAGCCGATCGTGACGCTGCCCCAGCGCAAGGTACGTTTCTATGAAGCGGTGTCGCGGCTGCGGCTTCCGGAAGGGAAATTGATCGAGGCGAAGCATTTCATCGGGGCCGCTCGGAGGAGCAGCGCGGTGCTGCCGCTCGACGAAAACCTCGTGAATTCCTCGCTACAGGTTTTCCGGCGGCTCGCGGCAAAATCCCGCGACGTCGGCATCTTCTTTAACCTCGCTCCCGAGACGCTTTCGGATCGCGCGGCTATGACTGCCATCATGGATGCGCTCGACGAAAACAAGTCGATCGCGCCTTCGCTGTTCGTCGAGATCGCGCAGAGCGATTTCCGCTCGCCGAATGCGGTTCATCGCGAAAGTCTGCATCAGCTTCGCGAGCACGGTTTTCGCTTCGCGATCGATCATGTCAGCGACCTTCATATCGACCCGCAGGCGATGGCGGAGCGCGGCGTGCGCTACCTGAAAATCTCCGCGGAGCTTCTGCTCGGCCGCGTGCCGCAGACCGGCGCGCAGGTGCACCCCGCCGACCTCGTCGATCTGCTTGGCCGTTACGGCATCGATCTGATCGCGGAGAAGGTCGAGAACGAGGCCACGGCTGTCGATCTTCTGGATTACAATCTCGGCTTCGGGCAGGGCACCCTGTTCTCGCCGCCGCGTCCGATCCGCTCGGACCTTCTGAAGGCCGAAGTTACGGAATTCCCCGCGCCGGAAATGAAGCCTGTGGAAACGGTTTCGCGGCAGAACGACATTTCCAAACTCGCCGCGCGGACCGTTCGCCGCGCCTGAAATCATTTGCCGGAATAAGGGCCTTCTTGCGCGCACCGCACATTCGTGCGACTTCCGCGCGCCATGAAAAACAATTCGCCTGACATTTCTTCAGCACTGCCGCCCGTTCTCGGCGGCTTTGGCATCATTGCGCCGAACTACAAGCTCTTGCTCAGCGATGTCTGGGGCGTCGTGCATAACGGCGTCGCCGCTTATCCCGCCGCTTGCGAGGCGTTGAAGACCGCGCGGGCAAACGGAGCGACGGTCATTCTTATTTCCAATGCGCCGCGTCCCGGCGTCGTGGTTGCAAAGCAGATTGCGAAATGGGGCGTGCCGGCGGATTGCTACGACACCATCGTCGCTTCCGGCGATGTTGCGCGCACCGAACTCGAATCCCGCCCGGAGGCAAAACTCTTTCATCTCGGCCCGGCACGGGATCTCCCGAATTACGACGGCCTGCCAAACAAGCTGGTCGGAGAGGGCGAATGCGACATCGCCGTCGTCACCGGGCCATTCAACGACGAAGTCGAAGTCGCCGAAGACTACCGTGCAATGTTCGAGAAGTTGATCAAACGAGATGTATTGATGCTCTGTGCCAATCCAGATCTCGTGGTCGAGCGCGGCGACAAGTTGATCGTTTGCGCGGGCGCGCTCGCGCAGCTCTACGAACAGATGGGCGGCAAGGCGATTTACGCCGGCAAGCCATATGCGCCGATCTACGATCAGGTCGTTGCGGTCGCCGAAAAGATGCGTGGCGAGAACATCAGGAAAGAAGAGATGCTAGCGATCGGCGACGGCGCGCGCACCGACCTGAAGGGTGCCGCGCTGCAAGGCATCGATTGCCTCTTCATCACGGGCGGCATCCACGCCGAGGATTTCTCCGAAGAGAAAAATCGCGCAGGCGAAATCTTCGCCGAACAGGCGGCCTGGCCTGTCGGCATGATGCACCTCTTGAAGTGGTAATTATTGGCTTTTGAGCGCTGCGAGCAGACGGTCGATCATCGGCTGGGTATTGCCGTCGTCCGCGATCGACGGGCCATGCAGGAGCAGTTTCTCGCGCCGTGCGGCGGCATCCGCTTCCTGTTCATTCGCGTGACCCGGCTGGTCTTCGACGCCGGTGTAGTTCGCAAAGCGTGAGACGCGCGCTTCGATGTGTTCCAGCGTCTTCACGACGCGCGAAATGCGCTGCCCGGTAAGGTCCTGAAACGCGCAGCTCTCGAATAGCGCCATCATTTCCTTGTCGACGAGCGCCTTGTACGCCACCGGGTCGCTGGCGTCGGCCGAAAGCACCGCTTCGGCAATTGCCATGATCTCGTTGGTGGCGCCTTCGGTCGAACTCACGACGGCGGCGAGTTCCTGACCGGCGGCCGGAATCTTCCGCATATGAATTTCGTTTGCCTGAAGCACAGAAATCTCGCGCCGGAGCGTGACGATGTAGTCCGCGATTTTACGGAGTTCGTTCTCCAACTCGGTATTTTCCGGAATGCCCATGGGTACGCTACGCGACGCCTTCTTTTTTTATTCTGCTTAGGCCGCCGGGGTGAAGACCGAGTCGATCTTGTTCTTGAGCGTGGCGGCGTTGAACGGCTTGACGATGTAGTTGTTCACGCCGGCCTTCTTGGCGGCGACGACGTTCTCGGTCTTCGATTCCGCGGTCACCATGATGAACGGCGTCTTCGCGAGATCGGGGTCGGCGCGCACTTCGCGCAGCAACTCGTAGCCAGTCATCGGCTCCATGTTCCAATCGGAGATCACGAGGCCGTATTTCTTCTCTTTCAGCTTGCCGAGCGCTTCCTTGCCGTCCGCGGCCTCATCCACGTCCTCGAAGCCAAGCTGCTTCAGGAGGTTTCGAATGATCCGGATCATCGTCTTGTAGTCGTCCACGACGAGGATCGGCATACCAGTATCGGTGGCCATAGTTTGCGCTCCGCGAATAGTCCCCGGCCGCCGTCCTAGCGGCCTATTTGCCTCACTGGGGTACCAAAGGGGGCTTGCCATCGGGTTAATTCCCTTTTTCCCCTCCATGGGTTATTGCAGTGCGGGATCTGATTGTGCCTTGCCAAAAGACGGCCCGGTGCAACGGTTTGGCGGGGTCTGGGTTTGAACAAGATGTTGGATGTGACGGCATTTCAGCCGCTCTATTTCGAGGACATCAAGGTCGGTATGCGCGAAAGCATCATGCGGACCGTGATGGATGAGGACATCGTGGGCTTCGCCGAGCTCACCGGGGACCATAATCCGGTCCACCTGTCCGACCTCTATGCCCAGAAGACCGTATTCGGCCAGCGCATCGCCCACGGCCTTTATACGGCGAGCCTGATCTCCGCGATCCTTGGCACCAAGCTGCCAGGGCCAGGCGCGGTCTATATCTCCCAGACCATCGAATTCCACGGTCCCGTGAAGATCGGCGACGTTGTGACCGTTAGCGCCGAGGTGGTCGAACTGGTCGAGAAGGGCCGCCGCGTAGTGCTCTATTGCGAGGCCAAGGTGGACGGCCAGCGGGTGCTCGACGGGCAGGCCACCGTATCGGTCCCGCGCAAGCCCATCCCGCCGCAGGCCTGAGCTCTCGCACTCGCGCGTTTGCTTGACTCGCTTCCGTTGAGGCGGGTTTAACCGGTACACCCCCGGTAACAAGACCTTTCCCCAATGAACGATCGGATCGCGAAGCGCACAGGCTGGTTAGTTGCCGCTGGCGTAATCGCGGGGCTCGTTTTGCCGCTCGCGCTCGGCGAGGCCTATCTGCACATTCGTCCGCCGCAGAACATCCGGCCGTTTCTCGACGGCGATCCTTCGCTCAAGGGGGCGTATCGAAGCGATCCCATTTTGCGGATGGCTTATCGGTCGCCCGAACTCTATGAGCCGGCGGAAACTCCGAAGCTCACGCAAACCCCCAAGACTTCCGACAAGCCGACCTGGGTTTTCTTCGGCGTTTCGTTCGGCTGGGGCATTTACGACGCGGCTGCGAAATCGATGCCTTCGCATCGCATTCTTTTCTTCCGCGAGATCAACGACCGCCTGAATATGCGCGTGCAACTGGCGCGCATGATCGTCGATTACGGCATCAAAACCGAACGTCTTGTCTTCGTGCTGATCCCGCTCGAAATCGCGCGCTACACCGAAACGCCGCTCTCGTATTTCAACATCAACGCCAACGGCAAGATCGTTTACTCGGTCCGCAAGCCGCCGCGTCCGTTTGACTGGGTGGTGGATCACAGCAGGCTTGCGTTGATCGGCTGGGTGCGCGCGCGGCGGCACAATGCGTTGCCGAATTTCCGTCTCTCGACGATTACGGAAAATGTGCCGGAGACGGTGCAGAACGATTTTCGCGTGATGCTGGGCGAGCTCGGCAAGCTCTCGCGCGAAAAGGGAGTGGCGGTTACCGTCGTCGTGCTGCCGGATCGCCGCCAGGTGCTCTATGACGGTTCGAACAATGTGATGCAGAAAACTTTTGCCACGATCGCAAAGGAAGCGGGCATCGATATGTACGATCCGCTTGAAATGCTGCGCGCGCAGCCCGACCGTTGGGCGCTGTTCGTGCCCGACTGGCACTATACCGATCTGGGTTACGGCCTCGTCGCGAGAGGATTGCGCGAGCACGTCGAGCAACTCGCAAAGCGCGGCGCATTGAACAGCGAGCGCAAACAATGAGTTTCGTCGATAGGGAGTTCATCTACTTCCTGCTGATCTTCCTCGCGCTGTGGCACTTCACGCGCGGCCGCTACGAATTGAAGATCGCGGCGATGCTGGTGATGAGCCTTTTATTCTATGGCTATCACCGCTGGTGGCTGATTCTTCTGATCGGCGCTTATTGTTTGGCGGACTGGGCGGCGGCGCTCGCCATCGAGCGCGCGAAAAACGTGAGCCAAAAGAAACTAGCGCTGATCGCGGGCATTACTTTTAATCTCGGCGTGTTAGCGGCATGGAAATACACGCCGCTTCTGATCGTCACCATCAATTCGCTCACCGGATGGAAAATCCCCGGCACCGAGGCCATCGACGGCTGGTTCATTCCGATGGGGATCTCGTTCTACGGGTTCTCCGGCATCGCCTACATGGTCGATGTCTATCGCGGCGTGGTGAAAGCCGAACCGAACCTCATCCGCTTCAGCCTCTTCACGACATTCTTCCCGCATCTGGTGGCAGGGCCGATTTTGCGTGCGAAGGAATTTCTTTCGCACCTCCGCCCCGGCGAGTTGCCGTCGAAACCCGAAGCGCCGCTCGAAGGCACTTTCCTGATTGCGCGCGGATTTTTCAAGAAGCTGGTGCTTGCGGATTCGATTGCCATTGCAATCGATCCGTTCTTCGCCGACGTTTCCGGTGCGAGTACCGCCGGCGTGTGGGCGCTGCCTTATGTCTATCTTTACGCGCTGCAGATCTATTTCGATTTCTCAGGTTATACGGACATCGCGCGCGGCCTCGGTCTCTGGTTCGGCTTCCGCTGGCCGGACAATTTCAACTGGCCTTATCTCGCGACCTCGGTACAGGATTTCTGGCGCCGCTGGCATATGACGCTGTCGCGTTTCCTGCGTGACTATCTCTATATCCCGCTCGGCGGCTCGAAGTACGGCGTGAGCCGCACGCTTGCCGCACTCATGGTAACGATGCTGCTCGGCGGCCTATGGCACGGTGCGAGCTGGAGCTTCATGATCTGGGGCGGGCTGCACGGCATCTTCCTCTGCATCAATTATCTTTGGGCAAAGACCTCGCTGCACGCGCGGTTTGAGAAGCTGAAAGGTTTGCCGGCACAGCTATGGACCGTAGCGTGTATCGCGCTCACGTTTCATGCCGTATGCTTTGCGTGGATTTTCTTCCGCTTGAACTCGCTCGCCGACATCAACAGCTGCATCCGCAAGCTCTATCAGTTTGACACGGACAAATTCTTTGTTGGTGGCTCGGCTGATGCCGCGCTTTGGGTAATCCTCGCGGCCTATGCGCTCGCGACCGTGGCTGCGGTTCTCCTGAGCCGCATGAAGCCGCTGCCGGAGGCAATTCCGCTATTCGAACGGCAAGCCTTTGCGCGCGGTGCCACGTGGGGGGTCTCGGGCGGCCTGCTCATTTTGACCGCAGCACTCCAGCAGGTTGGCCAAGCGCCGCCTTTCATCTATTTCCAGTTCTGACATGAGCGTTCCGCCGAACTTGCCAGCAGGCTTTCCGGTCATTCGCGACGGCGCAGCAGTGCCGTCCGCGCTGAAGCGGAGCTTTGTCGCGATCGGAAATTTCGACGGTGTGCATCGCGGCCACCGCGCGGTGATCGAAACGGCCCGCGCGCAGGCGCATATGAAGACCAACCGCTCGCCCGCGCTCGCGCTGACCTTCGAGCCGCACCCAAGGACTTTCTTCAAGCCGGATGCACCGGTGTTTCGCCTGACGAACGAGAGCGCGAAGCTGCGTTTGTTCGCCGCGAACAATCTCGACGGCGCTGTCGTGATGCAGTTCAACAGGGAGCTTGCTTCGCTCTCCGCAGAAGAGTTCGTGACGAAGGTTCTCGTGGGCTGGCTCGGCATCGCGGGTGTCGCGGTCGGTCACGATTTTCATTTTGGCGCGAAACGGCAGGGCACGCCGGAATTTCTGATCGACGCCGGCAATCGTCATGGTTTCACGGTCGAGATCGTCTCGCCGCTGAACGATAACGGTGCGCCGGTCTCCTCGGGCAAGATTCGCGACGCCTTGAGCGCGGGGGACATTGCCCGCGCAAACGATCTGCTCGGTCATTCGTGGTTCGTGAGCGGCGAAGTGATCCACGGCGAGAAGCGCGGACGCGAACTCGGTTTTCCGACCGCGAATATCCGGCTCGATCCGCCCTGCCAATTGAAGCACGCGATCTATGCCGTGCGCGCTCATGCCGGCGGCAAAAGTTTTGATGCGGTCGCGAGCTATGGCCGCCGCCCGCAATTCGATAACGGCGCGCCGCTCTTGGAAACCTTCCTGTTCGATTTCTCGGGCGATCTCTACGGGCAGGAGATGACCGTCGAGTTCGCAGGCTTCATCCGGGACGAGGCGAAATTCGAGAGTCTGGATGCGCTGATTGCGCAGATGAACCGCGACAGCGAGCAGGCGAGGGCGATCCTCCGTCAGGCTGGAAACGCCTGACTCCGGCTGCTAGAAGGCGGCCCACATTCAAGAGATTCTCGAGAAACGATGGCCAAAGAGAAGAAGGACGGCCCCGATTATTCGGAGACGCTGTTCCTGCCCCAGACCGATTTTCCGATGCGCGCCGGGCTGCCCCAGAAGGAGCCGGAGATTTTGGCGCGCTGGCAGCAGATCGATCTCTACGGGCTGATGCGCAAGACCGCGAAGGGCCGCGACAAGTTCGTGCTGCACGACGGTCCGCCTTATGCGAACGGCAACATCCATATCGGCCATGCGCTCAATAAAATCCTGAAGGATCTGGTGACGCGCACGCACCAGATGCTCGGCTACGATTCCAATTACGTGCCGGGCTGGGACTGTCACGGGTTGCCGATCGAATGGAAGATCGAGGAGCAGTATCGCGCCAAGGGTCAGGATAAAGACCAGGTCGAGATCAACGAATTCCGCAAGCAGTGCCGCGATTTCGCGCAACACTGGATAGAAGTGCAGCGCGAGGAATTCAAGCGCCTCGGCATCGAAGGCGACTGGAAGCATCCCTACACCACGATGAGCTTCGAGGCGGAGGCGACGATTGCGCGCGAGCTGATGAAGTTCGCATCGAACGGCACGCTCTATCGCGGCTCGAAGCCGGTGATGTGGTCGGTGGTGGAGAAGACCGCGCTCGCGGAACGAGCGATACGATCTGGGTGAAGTTTCCTGTTACTTGGATGTGGGATGGCGCAAGTTCAGAAACTGAAGCAGGAAAGTTACTCGGCGCATCCGTTGTTATCTGGACAACAACTCCTTGGACGATCCCCGGTAACCGCGCGATCAGCTATTCAAAAAAGATCAATTACGCACTTTATGAAGTTACAGAAGCGCCTGAAGGAAACTGGGCGAAAGTTGGCGAAAGATTGATACTTGCCGAGAAACTTGCGGACAACGTTATGAAGTCTGCAAAGGTGACGGCGTTCAAGAAATTGTTCGACCTAGTGCCGAACAAGCTTTTTCCGATTTACTGCAAGCATCCGCTTCATAATTCTGGTTACGGGTTCAAAGTCCCGCTACTCGACGGCGATCATGTCACCGACGAAGACGGCACCGGCTTCGTACACACCGCGCCGGGCCATGGCCGTGACGACTTCGAGATCTGGATGGCAAGCGGAAAGATGCTCGCCGAACGCAAGATCGACACGCATATCCCGTTCACTGTAGACGCCGACGGCCGCTTCACCAAAGAAGCGCCCGGCTTCGAAGGCAAGCGCGTCATCGACGACAAGGGAAATAAAGGTGACGCGAACGACGCCGTCATCAAGGCGCTCTCGGAATCAAATGCGTTGATCGCGCGCTCGCGCCTCAAGCATCAATACCCGCATTCGTGGCGCTCGAAGAAACCGGTGATCTATCGCAACACGCCGCAGTGGTTCATTGCGATGGACAAGAAAATCCCTGCGTTCAACGCGACGCTGCGCGGCCTAGCGATGCAAGGCATCAAGGACGTGAAGTGGGTGCCGGCCGCGGGCGAGAACCGCATCAACGGCATGATCGAGAACCGCCCGGACTGGGTGATCTCGCGCCAGCGCGCCTGGGGCGTGCCGATCGCGGTCTTCGTAAATAAAGACACCGGCGAAACGTTACAGGACGAGCGCGTGAACAAGCGCATCACTGACGCCTTCAAAAAGGAAGGCGCGGACGCATGGTTCGCGGATAAAGACGGCGCGCGTTTCCTCAAACCCGATTTCGAGCCTGCGAAGTTTGAAAAAGTGAACGACATTCTCGACGTCTGGTTCGACTCCGGCTCGACGCACGCCTTCACGCTGGAAGACCCGAAACACTTTCCGTCGCTCGCGGGCATTTCGCGCAAGCGCGACGGCGGCAAAGACACGGTGATGTATCTCGAAGGCTCGGACCAGCATCGCGGCTGGTTCCACTCGTCTTTGCTGGAGAGTTGCGGCACGCGAGGCCGACCGCCGTATGACGTGGTGCTGACCCACGGCTTCACGCTGGACGAGCACGGCCGCAAGATGTCGAAGTCGCTCGGCAACACCGTCGAGCCGCAGAAGGTCATCAAGGAAAGCGGCGCTGATATTCTGCGTATGTGGGTCGCGGCAACGGACTATTCCGACGACCAGCGAATCGGCCCGGAGATTCTGAAGACCACCGTCGATACCTACCGCAAGCTCAGGAATACGCTGCGCTGGATTCTCGGCTCGTTGCATCCGTTCACGGAGGCCGACCGCGTGGCCTTCGAGAAGATGCCTGAGCTTGAAAAGCTCATGCTTCATCGCCTTGCCGAGATGGATGCGGTCATCCGCAAGTCCTACGCCGAGTTCGATTACAAGCGCGTGTTTGCAACGCTCGTGCAGTTCATGACGGTCGATTTGTCGGCATTTTACTTCGACATCCGCAAGGACGCGCTTTACTGCGATCCGATTTCGTCGGTCACACGCAAGAGCTGCCTCACTGTGCTCGACCACACCTTCAACTGTCTCACGACATGGATCGCGCCGATCCTGTGCTTCACCGCGGAAGAAGTCTGGCTCTCGCGCTTCCCGAGCGAGAACGGCTCCGTGCACAACGAAACCTTCCCGGAAGTGCCAGTGAACTGGAAGAACGAGGCACTTGCCGAGAAGTGGAAAAAAATCCGCACAGTACGTCGTGCCGTCACCGGCGCGTTAGAGATCGAGCGTGCGCAGAAGCGCATCGGTTCTTCGCTCGAAGCGGCGCCGCACATCTTTATTGCTGACAAGGAATTGTTCGAGGCCTGCAAGGGCATCGACATGGCGGAAGTCTGCATTACCTCGGATGCGAAGGTGGAGGCAGGCGAGGGCGCGAGCGATGCATTCCGTATGCCGGAAGTGCCGGGCGTTGCCGTCGTGCCCGTGCGCGCCGAAGGCACGAAGTGCGCGAGATCGTGGAAGATTTCGAAGCTTGTCGGCAGCGACAAGGAACATCCGGACGTAACCCCGCGCGATGCGGACGCGCTTCGCGAATATCATGCCGCGCGCAAAGCAGCCGGGTAAAAAACCGCGCGCGAAAAAGCGCGTGAAGAAACGCTCCCGTCCGCGCGTTGCAGCGGCGCGCGAACGGCGGTTGCCCGAAGCCTACGCATGGCTTGAAAACAACGGGCCTTATTTCGGTTTTGGTATCGCAATCGCAGCCGCCGTTTTCGTACTCGACCAGATCACGAAATACGCTGTGCTCTACGGTCTCGATCTCGCGACTCGCGGTAAGATTTATGTCGCGCCCTTCGCGGATTTCGTGCTCGCGATGAACCGGGGCATTTCCTACGGGCTTTTTCCACAGGACGGGGAACTCGGCCGATGGGTCCTGTTCTCGATCAAGATCGCGGCATCGGTCCTGTTCTTCTTCTGGTTGCGCCGGGCGGCCTCGCCTGTAGTGGCGGCGGCACTTGGGCTTCTGATCGGGGGAGCCCTCGGAAATGCCCTGGATCGGGCTATTCAGGGCGCGGTGGTGGATTTTGTCGCGCTCCATGCCTTCGGGTTCCGCTGGTACGTATTTAACCTTGCGGATGCAGCCATCGTTGCCGGGGTGGTGGGTCTCCTGTACGATGCGTTAAGGCCTAACGCCTTGAAATCGCCGCCAAAGCGCGGGATTTGAGCGGGCCTTCGGGCCCAGCCTTTGGGTCCCGTCCTGTTGAGTATCAGAGGCTAGCCAATGTCGCTGCGGCGCTATCTCACGAGTCTCGCCATCTTCGCGTTTGCGATGGCGGCGATGTTTGCCGCCGTGCAGCCGTCCTTTGCCGAGGACGACGACGAGAACGAACCTAATTTCATGAGCAAGCTGCTGGGCTCTGTCGGCCTCCTGCAACTACCCGGGCCGCAGATCGACTATCAGGAGCGCCCGCCGCTCGTGGTACCGCCGATCTCGCCTTACGTACAGCCGGTCGCGCCATCACTGCCGCCGAACGCGAACACCACGCAGCAAAATCCTTGGGACTTCAACGCGCCGCCGGCGCAGAACATTACCGCGGCTCCCGATAACCAGCGTCCGCCGCAAACCGCGCTGACGCTGCCTCCGCCGGTCGAGCCCTACACCGCGCGTCAGCGTAATCCCGACTTCCCGCTCGATCCGGAAGTAAAGGCCGCGCAAAAGCGGAAAAAGAACCCCAAGAAAATGTTCTCGCGCGCCGAAGACGATCCGACCTACAGCGGCCGCACGTTGACGCCGGCGGAACTGGCTGCCGTGAAAGGCAGAGACAAGCAGGGCTCAGGAACCGACGCGACCGCGAACGAGGCGCAGTCGACAATTCAGCAGCTTGGCGTTCCCACGCTAACGAAAATGCTTCCCATGATCGGCAGAGAGAAAGAGAAGCCGGTTGAATTTACCGGCGAGCCTGAGCGTCAGACTTTGACGCAACCGCCATCCGGGTATCTGACGCCTTCGAAGAACGCGCCTTACGGCACGGTGTCGAAGGACAAGAATGGACGCGACGATACGAGAATCGTGCATCCCAATATGCCGGAGTATTCGGGCCCTCGCCAATAAGGCGTGTTTCGCGAATACGAAACGCGGCTGGCGCTTCCGGCGCCTGATATGAAGGAGTAGCCCAAAACGTGCGAAGGGTCGTTATGAGCGCGATTGCGATTTGCGCGGCCGCCGGTTCGGCGGCTGTTCTCTTGCCCGGGACCGCGAAGACGCAGCCGCAAGGCTTGCAGGTGAGCGAGTTCAAACTCGCCAATGGCATGGAAGTGGTGGTGATCCCCGATCGCCGCACGCCGGTCGTGACCCACATGGTTTGGTACCGCATCGGCTCGGCCGACGAGACGCCGGGAAAATCGGGCCTCGCGCATTTCCTCGAACACCTGATGTTCAAGGGCACCGAAAAGAATCCGGCCGGAAAGTTCTCGAAAGTCGTCGCCACCATTGGCGGGCAGGAAAACGCTTTCACCTCGCAGGACTACACCGCCTATTTCCAGCGCGTGACCAAGGAAAATCTCGAACAGGTGATGACCTTTGAAGCCGATCGCATGACCGGGCTTCGCCTGACCGACGAAGTGGTGTTGCCCGAACGCGAAGTCGTAATCGAAGAGCGCCGCACACGCACTGACAACGACCCCGGCGCGCAACTCGCCGAAGCGCTCAGCGCCGCGCTCTACGTCAATCATCCCTATGGCCGGCCGATCATCGGCTGGATGCATGAAATCCGGCAGCTCAGCCGCGAGAATGCGCTCGATTTCTATAAACGCTTCTACACGCCGAATAACGCGGTGCTTATTCTGGCGGGCGATATCGACGACAAGGAAGCGCGCGAACTTGCCGAGAGAATCTACGGCAAGGTGCCGCGCGTGGCCGATATCGCTCCGCGTGTCCGTCCGGTCGAGCCGGAACCGCGCGCACATCGCCGCATCTCGCTCACCGATCAGCGCGTGCAGCAGCCTTCGATGTCGCGCTATTACCTCGTTCCGTCTTATCGCACCGCGACCGGCAACGAAGCGGAGGCACTCGAAATACTCTCGCACGTGCTTGGCGGCGGCCAGACCAGCCGCCTTTATAGCGCATTGGTCGTCGAAAAGGGGATCGCTGCGAATGCAGGCTCCTGGTATCAAGGCACGTCGTTAGACGCGACGCGCTTCGGAGTTTATGCCTCGCCGCGTCCCGGCACCACGCTGGAAGCGCTGGAAGCCGCACTCGACGAAGTCATCGAGAAAGTCGCGAAAAACGGCGTCGAAGCCGAAGAGGTCGAGCGCGTGAAGACCCGGATCATCGCGTCAACGATATTCTCGCAGGACAATCAGACCACGCTCGCGCGCATTTATGGTGCCGCGCTGACCACCGGTCTCACCGCCGGTTCGGTGAAAGAGTGGCCCGCAAAGGTCCGCTCGGTAACGCCGGCGGATGTGCAGGCCGCCGCGAAAAACTGGCTGGATCTGCGCCGCGCCGTGACCGGCTATCTGCTTCGTCCGCAACAGGCTTCGCCGGAGAAGCGCACGTGATGCCGCTTCGCCAGGCGAGCCTCCGCCATAGTTTCTTGAAGGGTATTGCGATGGCTCTCGCCTTGTTCACGGCGTCAAGCGCTGCCGATGCGCAGGTAGGCAAGATCGAACGGTTGAAGACGCCGGCCGGCATCGAAGTCTGGTTTGTGCGCGACGACACGCTTCCGATCCTCTCGATCAACTTTGCCTTCGACGGCGGCGCCTCGCAGGACCCAGCGGATCGCGCGGGCCTCGCTTACATGACTGCTGCGATGCTCGACGAGGGCGCGGGCGAATTGAACGCGAAGCAGTTTCAGGAGCGTCTCGAGCGCCGCGCGATTTCGCTGAGCTATAATGCCGACCGCGATACCTTCCGCGGCACGGTGCGGGTGTTGAGCGAACATCGCGACGAAGCCTTCGAACTGCTGCGCCTGTCGCTGAATACGCCGCGGTTCGAGCAGGAAGCGATCGACCGCATTCGCGCGAGCATTCTCGCGGCCTATAAGCGCTCGCTCACGAACCCGGATGAGGTGGCGGGGCTACGCTGGTTTGCGCAGGCATTTCCGAACCATCCTTATGGCCGCGCGGTCAAAGGCGACGAGAAGTCGATCTCCGGGATCGAGCGTTCGATGCTGTTCGATTATGCGAAGAAGAATCTGGCGCGCTCGAACCTGAAGATCGCAGTCGTTGGCTCGATAGAAAGCGCGGAGCTTGCCCGCTTGATCGATCATGCCTTCGCGAAGCTGCCTGCCAAGGCCGAACTTGCCGTAATTCCGGAAGTGAAGCCGCAATCGCTGGGCCGCCGGGAAGTTGTCGATCTCAATATCCCGCAGACCACGATTACCTTCGGTGGCATCGGACTGAAGCGCAAAGATCCGGATTTCATGCCGGCATTCGTGCTGAACCATGTGCTCGGCGGCGGTTCGTTTTCTTCGCGGCTTTACCGCGAGGTCCGGGAGAAGCGCGGGCTTGCCTACTCGGTATATTCATACCTCGCGACGCTCGATCACTCCGGGATGTTCATGGGTGGGACCTCGACGCGCAACGACCGCGCCGCAGAGGCGCTTCAGATTATCGAGGAAGAAATCGTCCGGGCGCAGGCCAAGAGTTATTTGACCGGTTCCTATCTGCTGCATTTCGATACCTCCGCGAAGGTCGCATCGCAGCTTCTTGAAATTCAGCTTCAGGAGCTTGGAATCGACTATTTCGAGCGCCGGAACAAAATGGTTAACGCGGTTAGCGCCGAAGATGTACGCCGCGCTGCAAAGAGATTTTTGGCGGACAGCAAGCTTCTCGTGATTATGGTGGGGAGACCCGCGCCGTTATCCAAATCCAACGGCGGCTAATTTCTAAGGGTTCGCGAGCGCCCGTCTCGCTGTTATGATGGGCGTACTGAGGGAGTGGGTAAGTATGCGTAAAACTTCCAGGCAAAGCCTGCATATGCAGGGCTGGGCGGCCGCTATGCTTGTCGGTCTTCTGGCTGGGTGCAGCACGATCGAGAACGTCGTAGGCCCCATCGGAAACATGGGCGTTGGCGATCTCTTCAAGCAGGGTCCGGCTCCCGCCGACCCCGATAATCCGAACGCAAATCCGACTGCGCGGGTGAATGCGGACGACGATTGCCCGAGCGCGAACATTCGTCAGGGCGCGAGCGCCTGGGCGCAGAACGCGGGTCAGGGCCCGACCAACGTGCGCTATCAGGCGAGCATCGTGCAGATTGCGCGCGAATGCGCCGTACTCGGCAGCACCATGACCATCAAGGTCGGCGTCGAGGGCCGGCTTGTTGTCGGACCGAAGGGCACGCCCGGCACGGTCAGCGTGCCGCTGCGTATTGCGCTCGTGCAGGAAGGCCCGCAGCCGCGGCCAATCGCTTCCAAGTTCTATGCAGTTCAGGTCAACGTCCCGCCGGGATCGACGCAGGTGCCCTTCACGCAGATCGAGGATGACCTGACCTTTCCGCTGCCGGCAGACAAGAATATCGAGAAATACGTGATCTATGTCGGCTTCGATCCGCAAGGCGTGCCGCCGGCCGCCAAGGCGAAGGCACAGCCGAAGCCGAAACCGAAGCCCGCGCCGAAGAAGCAGGCTGCTCCGCCGCCGCAATCGCAGCAGCAGAACCCGCCTGCGTTCCAGCCGCCGCCGAGTTCGCAACAGCAGCCGACGTTCCAGCAGCCGCAGCAGCAACAGGCGCCTTCGAACGTGCCGACGTTCGATCCTCCGCCGCGGCAATAACGGCGTAACGCTAAGAAAACGGCCAGCCTCTCGGCTGGCCGTTTTTCTTTGTCTGGTTGCAGGTGTTAGCCGAGGCGGGACTTCACGTCCTTGATCGCGCTCTCGAGCAACGCCTTGCCTTCGGCACCCTTCGCGGTTTCCGCGACGATGGTTTCGGCGGCTTTGACGGCTGCATCGGCGGCAGCCGAGCGAACTTCGGCCATTGCCTGCTGTTCGGCCTGCGCGATCTTGGTTTCCGCCATCTTGGTACGGCGCGCGACGAATTCCTCAAGGCGGGTCTTGGCTTCGGCTGCGATCTGCTTCGCTTCGGAGTTCGCCTGCGCGATAATTGCCTGCGCTTCGCCTTCGGCCTCGCGTGCCTTGCGCTTGTATTCTGCCAAGAGCTTTTCGGCTTCGTCCTTCAGGCGTTTGGCTTCTTCGAGTTCGGCTTTGATCGCGGTGCCACGGCTATCGAGTGCGCCTGCGACCGTGCGGTGTACGCCGAATTTCAGCGCGATCAGGATGAAGACCACGAAGGAGAGGGCAACCCAGAAGTCGGTTCCGTACAGAAAATCCAAGGTAGCTCTCCTCAATGCAGCGCGGCGTCGACCGCGCGCTCCACCGATTGCTTCGCCGGAGCCTTGCCGGTGAGCCGTTCCACGATCAGCCCGGCGGTATCGACCGCGATGCCGCGCACATTCGACATCGCTGCCGACTTGGTCGATGCGATCTGCGCTTCGGCGGCATCCAGCTTGGTCTTGAGACCGGCCTCCAGCTGCTTGCGCTGGGCTTCCGCTTCGGCCGCTGCCTTCGCCTGAGACTCGGAAGCGAGTGCCTGCGCTTTCGCGCGGGCGTCGGCGAGGGCCTTCTCGTAAGAAGCCTGTGCCGCTTCGCTTTCGTTCTTGGCGCGGTTCGCGGTTTCGAGGTCGCTCTCGATTTTCGCGTTACGGCCGGCAATCACGCCGCCAAGGCGCGGCAGCGCGACGCGTGAAAGCAAGACGTAGAGGGCGACAAAGCACAGCACGAGCCAGAAGATCTGCGAAGGAAACGTTTCGCCCTGGAACGGGGGAAACGGCGCCTTCGTCTGGGCCTGTGTCGTGGTGGTGTTCGTCGCCATTACGGTAGCTCGCTTTTCGTTCGCTTAGACGGCAAACAGGAGGAGGAGCGCGATCAAGAGCGAGAAGATGCCGAGCGCTTCGGTCACGGCG
The DNA here is from genome assembly GCA_001464215.1 of Rhizobiales bacterium Ga0077548. Lineage (GTDB taxonomy): Bacteria > Pseudomonadota > Alphaproteobacteria > Rhizobiales > Xanthobacteraceae. The sequence continues at coordinate 32,725 of LNEZ01000059.1, forward strand.
AAGCCGAAAATCAGATTGCCGAACTGGCCCTGTGCTGCGGCCGGGTTGCGGAGCGCGGCGGAGAGATAGTTGCCGAAGATGAGACCGACGCCGACGCCGGCGCCGCCCATGCCGATCGCGGCGATGCCGGCACCGATCAGACGGCCAAGTTCTTTTGCTGCTACTGGATCCATAACGAAACTCCTCTGGAGGCTTTCTGGTTGAACTGTTCGGCCGTTAGTGGCCGGGGTGAATTGCGTCGTTGAGATAGAGACAGGTGAGAATGGTGAAGACGTAGGCCTGCAGGAACGCGACCAGGAATTCGAGTGCGGTCAGCGCGATCAGCATACTGAAAGGAAGGATGCCGACGAGCCAGCCGGCGACGCCGAGCGAGGTCGCGAGCAAGCCGATGAAGCTCGCGAAAACCTTAAGCGTAATGTGACCCGCGAGCATATTCGCAAACAGTCGCACCGAGAGCGAAAGCGGGCGCGAAAGGAACGACAGAATTTCGATCACCACGATCAGCGGCATGACGAACATCGGCACGCCCGACGGCCAGAACAGCTTGAAGAACTTGAAGCCGTTTTTGTAGATGCCGTAGATGATGACGGTGAGGATGACGAGCGCGGCGAGCGCACCGGTGATTGCGATGTGGCTCATCACCGTGAAGAAGCCGGGGATCATGCCGAACATATTCAGCACGAGAATGAACGTGAACAGCGAGAACACGAGCGGGAAGAATTTCATCCCCTCGTTGCCGGCGGTACTTCGGACCGTTCCCGCCACGAACTCGTAGGTTATCTCGGCGAGCGACTGCGCGCGGCCCGGAATTATGTTGCGGCCTGCGAGCATGATGCCGCCGACGATGAAGACGACCGCTGCGATCATGAAGACCGCCGAATTGGTGAGCGCGATCTCGTAAGGGCCGATGTGGCCCAAAGTCATGATCTTCTTGATCTGGAATTGTGCAATCGGATCAGCAGCCATCGGTCCCGGTCTCTTATCGCGCGCGGTGCGCGCCAGTTATTTGTCCCGCCGCTCGCCGTATTTCGGCAAGGCGCCGATCGAGCGAAGCACATTCAAAACGCCGGCTGCGAAGCCGAGGAGAAGGAAAACGATCAACCCCCACGGCGACCATCCGGTGAGCTTGTCGAACGCCCACCCGACAGCGAAGCCTGCGACCACGCCACCGAAACGGTCCGCAGCGTTGGCCGAAGGCGCGGGTTGTTTCCGCATCTCCTCCGCTTCTCGCGCGTCGAGTTTTTCGTCGAGGCGTCGCAGCCTACCGGAAAGATCGTCCCCGCCGTTTCCTCTCTGGTCGCCGGTCATCGGAAACCTTTCAAAAGTCGAGGAAAATAGCGGCTTCTCTCCGAAGCCGCGCGGACCATAGTGAGGGGGTCTATGGGTGTCAAGAAACGTAAACGTCTCTTAACACTCTGTATTTGTTGAATAAACCGCCACTTTTACAAGGTGCGGCGGCGAGTCTCGGGAGGGCCGGAAGTCTCGCCCGAAACTAGCCCGCTTCGCGGAAACTCTGCGCGGTCTGAAGGTCGACGGAGACAAGCTGTGAGACGCCACGCTCGGCCATCGTGACCCCGAACAGGCGGTCCATACGCGCCATCGTGATCGGATTATGGGTCACGGTGATGAAGCGGGTGTCGGTCTGGCGGGTCATTTCCTCGAGTAGGTTGCAGAAGCGCTCCACGTTCGAGTCATCTAACGGCGCATCGACTTCGTCGAGTACGCAGATCGGCGACGGATTGGTCAGGAACACTGCGAAAATGAGAGACAGGGCGGTCAGCGCCTGCTCGCCGCCCGATAAGAGCGAAAGCGACTGCGCCTTCTTGCCGGGAGGCTTCGCGATGATGTCGAGACCGGCTTCCAGCGGGTCTTCGGAGCCGGTGAGGACGAGTTCCGCCGTGCCGCCGGAGAACAGGCCGGTGAATAGCTTCTTGAAGTGCTCGTTCACGGTCTGGAACGAGGCGGTCAGGCGCTCGCGCGCTTCCTTGTCGAGGCTCTGAATGCCCTGACGGAGGCGCTTGATGGCTTCGACGAGGTCGTCGCGCTCGGAGGTGAGGCCGAGATGCTGCTTTTCGACCTCGGTAAGCTCTTCGTCGGCGCGAAGGTTTACGGCACCCAGACGCTCGCGCTCGCGCTCGAGGCTCTCGAGCTTTTCCGCCACTGCCGCCGGGTCCGATTCCGCGCCCTTGGTGTCGAGGGCTTCGGCAATGCGCTCGTCGGTCGGTTCGCCACCGAGGACTTCCGTCACTTCGCGGACAAGGTCGTTCTTGCGCTGCCGCGCACCCTCAAGGCGGGCCTCGTCACGCGCCGAGACTTCGCGCGCCGCCGAAAGGGCATCGCGCAATTCGCGCTCGGCCTTGTCGGCTTCGGCCACGATCTGTTCGGCCGCCACCAGCTTGTCGTCGGCTTCGCGCTTTCTCGCCTCTGCCACGTTGATTTCGGTGAGCAACTTGCTGCGCTGCTCGGCAAATTTCGTGGGCGCATCGTCGAGCGAGGTGCGCTCATTCTTCGTTTCGGCAACGCGCTGCTCGATCGCGCCGATCTGAACTCCCGCGCGCTCCTCGCGCTCGCGCCAGGACGCACGCTCCGCGCCGATGGTAGAGAGCCTGTGCGCGCGCGCCGCGCGTTCGCGCTCGATGCCGTCGATATCGGCTTTTGCGTTCGTGTAGGCGGCGCGGTCGTTTGTAATGCGGATGCGTACGGCATTCAGCGCGGCTTCGTTCGCGGCGATCACGGGCAGCGAATTCAGCAAGTTTGCGGCCTCCAAAGAAGCGCTCTCTATTTCGGTCTTGTTCGCGAGCAACCGCGCACGCGCTTCGGACAGAGCTGAAAGCCGCGACTGCTGCTCGCCGGCGCCGCGCTCCGCTTCTGCAAGCGCCTGAAGTGCCGCGTCATAGGCGCTCTGCGCATTGCGCCACAACCCGCGGGCATTGAGTTCTTCCGTCTCGGCGGTGGCGAGACCGGCTTGCGCCTTGTCGTTCTCAGCCTTGGTTTTTGCGGCGGTATCGCGGGCCGCGGCAACTTCGCGGTCGATTTCGGCAAGACGATTGCGTGCGGCGAGGCGGCGCGCGGCTGCGGTCGGCGCATCGGCGGTGACGGTGTAGCCGTCCCAGCGCCACAGATCGCCTTCCATGGAGACGAGGCGCTGCCCGGCCGAAAGCTGCTTACGCAATACCGCGCCCTGACCGCGTGCGACCACGCCGATCTGCTTGAGACGACGGGCAAGCGCTTCCGGTGCATTCACGTGCGCGGTGAGCGGCTCGACACCGGCAGGCAGCGCGGGATCGGAACTGTTGGCATCTGCGCCTGCCCAGTGCATCGGGGACGCGGCGTCTAACGGCGCATCGAGTTCGTCACCGAGCGCGGCTGCGAGTGCCGCTTCATAACCGCTATCGACCTTGACCCGATCGACTGCGGGCGGAAACAGCGATTTCGACTGTTCGCCCAGCATCTTGGCAAGCGTGCGGGCTTCCGTTTCCAGCCGGTGGAGATGTTGTTCGGCCTGCTGCAGCGGTTGGCGCGCGACATCGAGCGCCTGGATCGCGGCGGAACGCGCGGCTTCCGCCTTGATCGCGGCTGCGTCGGTCTTGCCGACGTGTTCCTGCGCGGCCGTCGCGGCTGCACGGAGTTTCGCGAGTTCGCCGCCGTTTTCCGCAAGGCCTTGTCCTGCTTCCTGCTCGATCTGCACGATTTCGGCTGCGATCTTTGCAAGCCGGTCGCGGTGGCTGTTCATTGAGCCTTCGAGCGAACCGCGCTGCGCAACCAGCGAGGCGAGTTTCGCGGTGGCCGCGTCGAATTCTTTTTCGGTCGCGGCAAGCTGATGCTCGGCCGCGGCCATGCGTTCGCGCGCGGCGGCTTCGCCGCCCGAAACCGATTTTTCTTCCGCTGCCAGCGCTTCTTCTTCGCGCACGAGACGCGCCAAAACTTCGATCGCGTCATTCGCAAGTGCGCGCTCGCGCTCGATATCGGCGGCGAGCTGCGCGAGGCGGCGGTCGAGTTCGTCGGCGCGGCTTTTCGCGCGGGCTTCTTCCTTGTCGAGGTCGGCGCTTGCGAGGTTGAGGCGCTGCAGCGCGGCACCCGCAATCGCGGCCTGTTCGCGTGCGGGGTTCAACTGCTCGCCGGCTCCGCTTTGCTTGCGGCTCGCTTCGAGATGCAATTTCGTCTGGTCGGCAACCGCGCGGACCGCGAGATCGCGCGTGCGTTCGGCTTCCGAAATCTGGGCTTCCGCTTCGCGCCAGCGCAGCGCCATGAGCAACGCCTGACGGCGGCGGATTTCGGCGGAGACATTCTTATAGCGGACAGTCTGGCGTGCCTGACGCTTCAGGCTGTCCATCTGGGTTGCGATCTGGCCGATCACGTCTTCGAGGCGCTGCAAATTCGTCTCGGCGGCGCGGAGCCGCGTCTCGGCTTCGTGCTTGCGCGCGTGGAGACCAGAAATACCCGCGGCTTCTTCCAGGATCCTGCGGCGCGCTTCCGGTTTCGCGTTGATGATCTCGCCGATCTGGCCTTGCCGCACGAGTGCGGGCGAACGCGCGCCGGAAGAGGCGTCGGCAAAAAGAAGCTGCACATCGCGCGCACGAACTTCGCGGCCGTTGATGCGGTAAGCAGAGCCTGCTTCGCGCTCGATGCGGCGCGAGACTTCGAGAATGTCGGCGTCGTTGAATTGCGCGGGCGCTTTGCGCTCGGCATTATCGACCACGATTACGACTTCCGCGGTATTGCGCGCGGGGCGGTGGGTGGAACCGGCGAAGATCACCTGATCCATGTCCTGTGCGCGCATGGCCTTGGTCGAGCTTTCGCCCATCGCCCAGCGCAGCGCCTCGACAATATTGGATTTGCCGCAGCCGTTCGGGCCGACGATGCCGGTCATCCCCGGTTCGATGATGAACTCGGAAGCCTCAACGAAGGACTTGAAGCCGAGAAGCTTTAACCGCGTGAACTGCATATATTTTCTGGCCTTTTGACGCGCTTATACTCGCGCGATTCGGATGCCCGCAACGATGGGGCTCTCCACCGGCGGCGGCAAGTCCGCTCCGGCATTCCATGAGAACCGCGCTGGGGATAGCGGGCCAAAAAAGCCCGGCAAATCCACTACTTAATTAGCGGGTCGATGATCTTCGACAGGGCGTCGATCGTGGTGTCGCCATCGACCACGATCGTGCCGTTGATGAAGAAGGTCGGCGTGCCCTCGACCCCGAAGGTTTCGTAGCCGCGCAAACCGGTGCGCTGGATTTCGGCGGCAAGGGTCTGGTCGGAGAGGCACTGCTTGAATTTCGCGTCGTCGATACCGGCCTGGCTCGCAAGCTTCTGCAAGAGCGGCACCGGATCCTGGGTCGCCATCCAGTTGCGCTGGGTTTCCATCAGCGCCGAGGTCATCGCGAAATAGCGCTCCTTGCCCGCGCAATGTGCGAGCATACTGGCGGCAATCGAGAGTTCCGCAGGTCCGGTCGGGAACGGGCGGAAGATCAGCTTCACCTTGCCGGTGTCGATGTACTTCTCTTTGAGCTTCGGGAAGGTGTTGACGTGGAAGCTCGCGCAATGGCCGCAGGTGAAAGACGCGTATTCGACGATCGTGACCGGCGCATCGTCCTTGCCGAGCGAGTGATCGCCAAGCGGGCCGGGCTTGTAAAGTTCGGGCACCTCGAACTTCTTCTTCGGCCTGCCCTGCGCGAATGCCGGGAACGGAAGGGTCGCAACGAGGGCGAGAGCGGCGGCACCAGCGGTAAATTCACGGCGCGAAACGGACAAAGCGGCCTCCGGAAACAGGAACAACATAGGGTTCGACTAGACTGCGGCCCTGATTGTGGCAAGCGTGGGATGGCGCCATTACAGGCGGATTACTTCCCGCCACGCTCGCGAATAAGTGCGCCGAGCCGCGCCACCGAATGGCCGAGCGCGTCATCCTCGAATTTTCCTATTCTCTGCCGCGCCTTTTCGATCTCGGCCGCCGCCGGTTCCTTGCGCAGGGCCGGCCGCTTTCGCCGTGAGGCAACCGGTCCTTGCCGGATTGCAAGCCGTCCGACACAGCGCCAGCCGAAATAGCGGTTCACGCGCTCGATAATGACGGGCTGGAGATGCTGCACTTCGAGCGCATAGGCGCCCTCGACCCGGACCTGCAATACGCCGATGGAATCCGGATCGTCGCGGCGCGGCCAGGTAAGTTTGAGCGGCTCGGAGCGGCGGGCCAGATCCTCGCCGACGATGTCCTGCCAGTGGGTCACGACCTCGACCGCGGCGAAGCCCTGCCGGGCAAAAGCATCGCCAACAGTCTTGCCGACAAGGTCGGCGAGTGGCGCTGCGTTGCGCGGGCGTTTTGGCGATACTGCCATCTTTGCGACTCCGGCTCGTTTCGGCGTAGAGCTTCCTTATGCGCGAGACAAGCCGGCTGAACGGTGAAGAGCGGGCAAGGGCGAAACGCTTGCCCGAGGCCTCGACGCTGCTTGCCTGGTACGACGTATCCGCGCGCGTGTTGCCGTGGCGGGCGAGGGGCGGGGCGAAACCCGATCCCTATCGCGTCTGGCTCTCCGAGATCATGTTGCAGCAGACGCGTGTCGAAACCGTGCTGCCTTACTACGCGAAGTTTCTCGCGCGCTGGCCGGATGTGACGGCGCTTGCAAACGCGCGGCAGGAAGAAGTGCTCTCGGCATGGGCGGGCCTCGGCTATTACGCGCGCGCGCGAAATCTTCATGCCTGCGCGAAAGCCGTGGTCTCGGAGTTTTCCGCGTGTTTTCCGGAAGAGGAAGCAGAACTTCGCAGGCTTCCCGGTATCGGTGCCTATACCTCGGCGGCGATCTCGGCGATTGCGTTCGGACGCAAGGCGACACCGGTGGACGGAAACATCGAGCGCGTGATGTCGCGCCTCTTCGCGGTCGAGGAGAGACTCCCTGCTGCGAAGAAAATACTTGCACGCTTCGCGGCCGAAATGACACCGGCTATCCGCGCCGGCGATTTCGCACAGGCGTTGATGGATCTCGGTGCCACCATCTGCACGCCGAGAAAGCCTGCCTGTGCAATCTGTCCGTGGATGGATGTTTGCATCGCCCGCACGCGCGGCGATCAGGAAACATTTCCGCGTAAGGTAGAGAAGGCGGAAGGCAAGTTGCGCAAGGGTGCCGCCTTCTTCGTGCTTCGCGAAGACAATCACATTCTTCTGCGCACCCGCGCCGATAAAGGCCTGCTTGCGAGCATGACGGAACTCCCCGGCAGCGAGTGGAGCGCGGAATATAAGGAGTCAGCGCGAACCGCGCCGATACCGGGACTGAAATGGAAAAAGGCCCTTGGCGTAGTCCGCCATGTCTTCACGCATTTCCCGCTGGAACTGACGGTCTATGCCGCAGGCGTGCCGAAGAAAACGCGGGCGCCGAAGGGTATGCGCTTTGTGGCACTCGGCGCGCTCGACGAAGAAGCCTTGCCGAGCGTGATGCGAAAGGTTATCGCCCACGCACGCGAATTCACGTCAGAACGAAAACGAACAGGGAGAAGGTAATGAGCATTCAGCGTATCGAGCCGGGTCCGCGCATGGCACAGGCCGTCGTACATAACGGCGTCGTTTATCTCGCTGGCCAGGTCGCGAATAAAGCCAAAGGCCAGAGCGTGACCGACCAGACCAAGGAAATCCTCGAAATCATCGACGGTCTTCTGAAGCAGGCCGGGAGCGACAAGTCGAAGCTTCTCCAGACGCAAATTTTCCTGCCAGACATTTCGAATTTCGCCGAGATGAACAAGGTTTGGGAAGCGTGGGTCTCGCCCGGCAATGTGCCTGCGCGCGCGACAATCGAGGCAAAACTTGCCTCGCCCGACTACAAAGTCGAGATCATGGTGGTAGCAGCCCGCTGAAATTATAGGCTTTGCGCCTATCGCTTTGAGGGGAACAATCGGCGCGGTGGTGGCTTAACAGCCGCCGCCGCGTTTTCTATTAGAGTCCCTTTCCGTGCAGATCAAAATTGGTTTCGACATCATTTACGAATGCACGCAACCGACGCCGATGGTGTTGATGTTGAACGTGCACCCGTCGCGGCAGGCCGATCTCGAGAAGCCCGACACGCTTCAGTTCGCGCCGCATATTTCCTCGCGCAGCTATCTGGACAGCTTCGGCAATACCTGTGCGCGCATCGTTGCGCCGGCGGGCGAATTGCGGGTTTTCGCAGATACGATCATCAACGATGTCGGCACACCAGAGCCGGTGGTTCCAGAAGCGATGCAGCACAACATCGCGGATCTCCCCGACGAGGCGCTGATGTTCCTGCTCGCATCGCGCTACTGCGAGACCGATAAGCTGGTCAGCATGGCCTGGGCCATGTTCGGCAATACGCCGTCCGGCTGGCCGCGCGTGCAGGCGATCTGCGATTTCGTGAACGCGAAAATCCGCTTCGGCTATCCGCACGCCTCTGCGATGCGCTCCGCCGCCGATTCGCTCTCCGACCAGCGCGGCGTCTGCCGTGACTTCGCGCATCTTGCGATCACGTTGTGCCGTTGCATGAACATTCCCGCGCGCTACTGCACCGGTTATCTCGGCGATATCGGTGTGCCGCTCGATCCCGCGCCGATGGATTTCTCCGCGTGGTTCGAGGTCTATCTCGGCGGCAAATGGTATTCGTTCGATGCGCGGCACAATATGCCGCGGGTTGCCCGCATCCTGATCGGGCGCGGACGCGATGCCGCGGACGTCGCAATCACGACGAGTTTCGGTCCGCACATTCTCCGTAAATTTGCGGTCTGGACCGACGAGATTCCCGCTGCGGATGGCTCGAAAGCACCAATTGTACAGCCGCCTTCGGCCAATTCTTTCGGCTTGCCGATTTCGACTTAGTTGACGGCCTAGGGCCATTTTTGTTTGCATTCGCCGCATTGCTTCCTCTAGTTAAATGAGCGCGCGAGCGTTGCGCGCCTGTTGAGGAAGAATGCCGCATTACACGCCGCTGATTGCCACGATCGTCGCGGGCCTCGTGCTCGCCTTTATCTTTGGCTCGATCGCGCATCGGTTGCGGATTTCGCCCATCGTCGGCTATCTCCTCGCAGGCGTGCTGGCTGGTCCTTACACGCCGGGCTTCGTCGCCGATCAGGCGCTTGCAAACGAACTTGCCGAGATCGGCGTCATTCTGCTGATGTTCGGCGTCGGCCTGCATTTCTCGCTGAAGGATTTGCTCTCTGTTCGCGCGATTGCGATTCCCGGCGCCATTGTACAGATTGGCACCGCGACGCTGATGGGCATGGCGATGGTCCATTTCCTCGGCTGGGGTTGGGTCGCAGGCTTCGTCTTCGGACTCGCGTTATCGGTTGCATCGACCGTTGTGCTGCTGCGCGCTTTGCAGGAACGCCGCCTCGTGGAAACCGAACGCGGACGCATCGCGGTCGGCTGGCTGATCGTCGAAGACCTCGCGATGGTGTTGGCACTCGTGCTGCTTCCCGCGCTCGCCGGCGTGATGATGGCGAAAGACGCAGTCTCCAATCCCGCGATGTGGCAGCCGATTGCAATCACGCTCGGTAAGGTCGCAGCCTTCGTCCTCGTGATGCTGGTGATCGGCCAGCGGGTGATCCCGTGGATGCTGCACTGGGTTGCGCACACCGGCTCTCGCGAACTTTTCAGGCTTGCCGTGCTCGCGATAGCGCTCGGTATTGCTTACGCGGCTTCGACCTTATTCGGCGCGTCGTTTGCGCTCGGCGCGTTCTTCGCGGGCATGGTGATGAGCGAGTCGCCGCTTTCGCAGCGCGCGGCGGAAGAAACGCTGCCGCTTCGCGACGCGTTTGCGGTGTTGTTCTTCGTCTCGGTCGGGATGTTGTTCAATCCCGGTATCGTCGTAAATCATCCATGGCTGCTCGCTGGCACCATCTTCATCATTGTCTTCGGTAAGTCGGCCGCGGCATTCCTGATCGTGCGCGCGTTCAAGTATCCGACTTCAACCGCGCTGATCATTTCCGCGTCGCTCGCGCAGATCGGCGAGTTCTCTTTCATTCTCGCCGGTCTTGGCGTGACTTTGAAGCTGATGCCGCAAACCGGCCTCGATCTCATCCTCGCAGGCGCGATTATTTCGATCATGCTGAACCCCTTCGTGTTCCAGGCCATTGACTGGATCAAGCCGCGGCTTGAGAAGCGTAAAGCGAAACTCGAAGAAGAGATCGCTAGTCCGGCCGAGCCGCCGGAGGAGCGCAGTGAAATTCTCGAGCCGACGAAACTGCAAAATCACGCGGTAGTCGTCGGCTATGGCCGCGTCGGGTCGCACATCGGCGACAGTTTGCAGCAGCAGAACGTTCCTTATCTGGTGATCGAGGACCGCGCGGAAGCCGTGAAACAGCTCCGTGCGCGCGGCATCGAAGTATTTTTCGGCAATGCCGCTTCGCCGGAGTTGATCGCAGCGGCAAACCTGCCGCAGGCGAAAACATTATTCGTCGCGATCTCCGAGACTTTCGAAGCTGGCCAGACCGTCGAACAGGCGCGCAAGGCTAACCCGTCGCTGGTCATCGTCGCCCGCGCACATTCGGATGCGGAACAAAGCAACCTGAACAAGTTGGGTGCGAACTATACCGTGATGGGCGAGCGCGAGATCGCGCAGGGCATGATGGATTATGTCCTGAAGAGGTAGCCTTTCGCAGGTTCGGCGCGGTGACACTGGATAGTCGCCGAACTGTCATACTGAAGTAATCATCCCGTCACCCGCCATAGTGAGTAGTCGCTCGATAACTAACGGGAGCGGCGGATGTTGCGCGTCGAAGGATTGGAAGTCGTTTATCCGAACGGAACGCGCGCACTTGAGCGTACCGACCTCGGATTTTCGCCGGGCGCCTTTACCGTGCTGCTTGGCGCGTCGGGTGCCGGCAAGTCGACTTTGCTGCGCAGTTTGAACGGACTGGTGCGGCCCACATCCGGACGCGTGACGGCGGGTGTCGGCGATATTGCCGACAAACGAAGACTTCGCGCGCATCGCAGCAAGACCGGAATGATTTTTCAGCAGCATCAGCTGATCGGGCGCCTGAGCGTCCTGGATAACGTGCTGATAGGGCGCCTCGGATTCCACTCGACGCTTCGCACGCTGCTTCCCTTTGCCGCCGCGGAGAAGCGCGAGGCGCTGCAAGCGATCGAGCGTGTCGGACTCATACAATATGCGCTGCGCCGCGCCGATCAGCTTTCCGGCGGGCAGCAGCAGCGTGTCGGTATCGCCCGCGCGCTGGTGCAGAAGCCGTCGCTTGTGCTCGCCGACGAGCCGGTGGCGAGTCTCGATCCCGCGACCGCGGACCGCGTACTTGGCCTCTTGCACAGCATCTGCAAGGCCGACGCGATCGCCGCGGTCGTAAGTCTGCATCAACTGGATTTCGCGCGGCGCTACGCCGATCGCATCATTGGGCTTGCCGGCGGCAGCGTGGTTTTCGACGGGCCACCCTCGCAACTCGGTAGGAAAGAAGTCGTGTCGATCTATCGCGACATGGCGCCGAACGCCGTCGAGCAGCACGACGAACCGGATTTTCAACGCAAAACAGGGACCTACGCATGACCATTCATCGCCGCACTTTCCTGGGTGGCGCCGCCACCCTCGCGCTTACCGCGCCGTTCGTTTCGCCCGTCTATGCCAGCAATCCCGCGAAGCTGCGGATTGCGCTCCTGCCGGACGAGAATGCCGCGACGCTGATCCAGAACGCGCAACCGCTGAAGAAATATCTCGAAGCAACGCTCAAGAAGGAAATCGATCTCGTTGTCACGACCGACTACTCGTCGATGATCGAGGCGATGCGCTTCGGGCGGATCGAAATCGCCTATTTCGGTCCGTTCTCTTACGTGCTCGCGAAATCCCGCGCGCCGCTGATCGAGCCCTTCGCGGTCGGCATCGAGCGCGGCTCGCCGACCTACAACTCGATAATCATCGCCACCGCCGGCGGTCCGGTCGTCAAGATTGAGGACATCAAGGGCAAGAACTTCGGTTACGGCGACCAGGCGTCGACCTCGAGCCATCTCATTCCGCGCGCGTTCCTCCTGAAGAACGGGCTTGCAGGCGACAAGGACTACCGCGTCGTCCATCTCGGAACGCATGATGGAGTGGCGCGTGCGGTTCAGAATGGCCAGGTCCATGCCGGCGCCATTTCGAAGGCGATCTACGAGAATCTGCTCGCCCGCAAATCGATTGACGGCGACAAACTCCAGACTGTCGCGATCACCCCACCAATCCCGAACTATCCGATGGTGATGCAGGGCAGTCTTGCGCCCGAGCTGAAAGACTCGATCCGCAAGGCCTTTATCGAAATGAAAGACAAGGAAGTGCTGAAAAGCTTCCGCGCTGAGGGTTTCGCCGCGACCGACGACAAAGCCTATGATGTGCTCCGCGAAACCGCGAAAATTCTCGAACTCGACCTCACGCGGATGGGCTGATGTCCGCTACGTCCGCGCCGTTTGCCGAAATCCTTGCCCAAGACCGGCGTATCGCGCTGCGCTACGCCGGTCTCGCAGGGACTATACTTGTGGTCTGCGCTGCCGCGCTCTGGATCACCGGGTTTTTCGATGCACAGCGCTTTATCGAAGGCGGTCCGGCGCTCGCGCAGGTATTTTCGGAAATGGTGCCGCCCGATTTCGGGCGCTGGCGCGCGTGGATGCGGCCGTTGCTCGATACGCTCGCTATGTCGATTGCCGGCACCATACTCGCCGTCGTGCTGTCTCTGCCGTTGGCGCTGCTGGCTGCTTCCAACACCTCGCCGAACGCAGTCGTCTATCAATTCTGCCGGGTCATCCTGAGTTTTCTTCGTTCGGTGCCCGAAATCATCATGGGCATTATCTTCGTGGCTGCCGTCGGCTTCGGTGCGCTGCCCGGCGTGCTGGCGTTGGCCTTGCACTCCGTCGGCATGATGGGAAAGTTCTACGCCGAAGCAATTGAGCACGTTGACCCGAAACCGCTGGAAGCCGCGCGTGCGGCGGGCGCGAGCCCGTTTCAGGTTATTTCCCATGCCGTCATGCCGCAAGTCATGCCGCAGCTTGCGGACATCACGATCTACCGCTGGGAATATCACTTCCGCGCTTCCGCCGTGCTTGGCATCGTCGGCGCCGGTGGCATCGGTTTCGAGCTGATCGCCGCACTTCGCGTAATCCGTTACGATCAGGTGTTGGCGATACTTATCTGCATCCTGCTTTGTGTGATCGTGGTCGATGCCATCGGTGCGGCGCTCCGGCGTAAGCTGAAATGACGCGCCCCCGTATTCTCGTAACAAATCGCATTCACGCCGCCACGCGCGCACGCCTTACCGAAATCGGCGAGGTGGACGCAAACGATAGCGAGACGCCGCTCGGCTATGCCGAAGCGAAGCGCCGCGCGGCGAATGCGGACGCGATGCTCGCCTTCATGCCCGACCGCATCGACGCGGAGTTTCTTGCGTCGGCGCCCGCCCTTCAGGTCGTCGCTTGCGCGCTCAAGGGCTTCGATAATTTCGACATCCCGGCTTCGGACGCCGCGGGCGTGTGGCTCTCGATCGTTCCCGATCTTCTGACCGATCCGACGGCGGAACTGGCCGTAGGCCTCGCGATTTCGCTCGCCCGAAAAATCCGCGACGGCGATGCGCTGGTAAGAACCGGGCAGTTCAACGGCTGGCGTCCTATCCTTTACGGCACCGGTCTCGATGGATCGGCGGTGGCGATCGTCGGTATGGGCGCCGTCGGCCGCGCGATCGCGCAGCGGCTCTCCGGCTTCGGCTGCGAATTGATCGGAGTCGATCCATCCGGCGCGATGCCGGACGGGGTCCGCGCCATGGATCTCGCACAAGCGCTTTCGCGGGCCGATTACGTTTTCGTTGCGGCGCCGCTTACCGCTTCAAACCGGCACATGATTGGGCGGGAGGCCGTGGCGGCGATGAAGCGCGGTGCGCTCCTCATCAATATCGGGCGCGGCTCGGTAGTGAACGAAGCGGTCGTGGCGAGCACACTTGAAGCCGGCGCAGTCGGCGGTTACGCCGCCGATGTGTTCGAGCTTGAGGACTGGGCGCTCGCGGACCGTCCGCGGACGATTGATCCAAGGCTGCTCGCGGACCGCCGCACTTTGTTTACGCCGCATCTCGGCTCGGCGGTCGCGAGCGTTCGCAACGCGATCGAACTGCGCGCTGCCGAGAATATTGCGGATGTACTTGCCGGGCGTCCGCCGCGGGATGCGATCAACACGCCCCGGCAAAGGCAGCGGCTGGCGTCTTAGCTATTCGGCGGCCTGCATCTCGCCGCGGATGATCGAACGCAGCGCGTCGATCGGTTTCTTCGCTTTACCGTCTTCGAAGTGCCAATAGGTCCAGCCATTGCAGGCTTCGAGATTCTGCGCGACCGCGCCCATTTTGTGGATCGAGCCGACCTGCGCACCGAGCTGGATCGAACCGTCGGGCCGCACGGTCGCGCGGATTTTGCCTTTTGAATCGGTCAGTTCCGTGCCGGCCCCGATCAGCCCGCGTTCGACCACACTTGCGAAGGCAACGCGCGGCGCTTCGCGTGCGGTCATGAACGGAACGAGCGAGGCTTCCGGATAGGGAACGACCTCGTCGATCCTCGCTTTTGCTGCGCTCGCGTAAGTCTTGTCGCGTTCGATGCCGATGAAGCGGCGCGAGAGCTTCTTCGCAACCGCTCCGGTAGTGCCTGAGCCGAAGAAGGGATCGAGCACGACATCGCCGGGCTTCGTCGAGGACAAGAGCACACGCGCGAGCAAGGATTCCGGCTTCTGCGTCGGATGCACTTTGTCGCCGTCTTTGTCTTTCAGGCGTTCGGCGCCGGTGCAGAGCGGCAGCGTCCAGTCGGAGCGCACCTGCACGTCTTCGTTGCCGGCCTTGAGCGCTTCGTAATTGAAGACGTATTTGCGCGCCTTCTCGTCGCGCGCAGCCCAGATCAGTGTCTCGTGCGCGTTGGTGAAGCGGCGGCCGCGGAAGTTCGGCATCGGATTGACTTTACGCCAAACGACATCGTTCAGAATCCAGAATCCGATGTCCTGGAGCGCGGTGCCGACGCGGAAGATGTTGTGATACGAGCCGATGACCCAGAGCGTCGCATTCGGCTTCATGGCGCGGCGGCAGGCTTTGAGCCATTCGCGCGTGAAATTGTCATAGACCTCGAAGCTCGAGAACTGATCCCACGCATCATCGACCGCATCGACCTTGGATTGGTCGGGGCGCGAAAGATCGCCGCGAAGCTGCAGGTTATAAGGCGGGTCCGCGAAAACGAGATCGACCGAGGCTTCGGGCAGCCTCAGCAATTCCTCGATGCAATCGCCGACGATGATGCGATTGTGTTCGAGACCCGGAAGATCGGGTTTGGAAGCTGAACGGGGCGCCCTACTGGGCGCCCCGATACGCGAGACTCGCATACGCAATACCGGTACTCGTTACGCAACCAAACAGAAGCGCACCATGCCCGGTCAGGGTAAAAGCGTAGTAAATGCAAAGTGTTAACGGCTGTTAGGGATTTGGCGGTTACGCCGCGAACAAATCCATCTGATCGCCGCGCGAAACGGGCTTTTTGAACAGCGCGGTGGTGAGCCGATAACTGCGGCGGTTAATGCCGAGCTTGTTGCAGGCAAGCTCGAAGCGCCGCCCGATCGACCACGCATAGGGTCCGGTGCCGGTCTGACGCAGGCCCCAGGTCGGGTCGTAATCCTTGCCGCCGTGAATGTCGCGGATCAGCGAGATCACGTGTTTTTCCTTGTCGGGAAAATGCTCGCGCAACCACTCGCGGAACAGGTCTTTGATCTCGAACGGCATCTTCAGCATCACGAAGCCTGCTTCGACTGCGCCGTTCGCGGCACCCGCATCCAAGAGCCGCTCGATTTCGGAGTCGTTGATCGCAGGCACGATGGGGGCCGTCATGATCGCGGTCGGCACGCCTGCGCGAGACAACTCGCGGATCGCCTCGAGGCGTTTTGCCGGTGCCGAGGCGCGCGGCTCCATCGCGCGCGCGAGCTTCGGATCGAGCGTCGTCACCGAAAGCGCGACCTTGGCAAGGCCCTTCGCCGCCATTTCAGAGAGAATGTCGAGATCACGAAGAACGAGGATCGACTTCGTGACGATGCCGACCGGATGGTTGGCTTCGCGGAGCACTTCGAGAATGCGGCGCGTGAGCTTCCATTTACGCTCGATCGGCTGGTAGGGGTCGGTGTTCGTGCCCATGGCAATCGTGCGTGGCGTGTAACTCGCAGCCGCAAGTTCTTTCCGCAGCAGTTCCGGCGCATCGGGCTTTACAAAGAGCTGCGTCTCGAAATCGAGGCCCGCCGACATTCCGTGATAAGTGTGTGTCGGCCGCGCGAAGCAATAGATGCAGCCGTGCTCGCAGCCGCGATAGGGGTTGATCGAGCGGTCGAAGCCGAGATCCGGCGATTGGTTGCGGTTGATGATTTTCCGCGCGCGCTCCTCGCGCTCCACCGTCTTGAACGGCGGCAGGTCGTCGAGCGACTGCCAGCCGTCGTCGAATGGAATTAGCGCGGTAGTCTCATAGCGGCCGCTGGCGTTGGACACTGCACCGCGTCCGCGGCGGCGCTCGTTGCCGACGGTGGTCGAAAGGAAGCCGTCCGCGCTTGAAGGCGCGGGGTCGGCTTCATGGCGGTCATCGATTTCAAATCTGTCGTCCACGGCGGCTTCTCCAATGGAATGAAATCCTAGTCCCAAAATGAGAACGAAACAAGAACAACATATAGGGGCGAAATCGTCTGCACTCCAAGGTCTTGTTTTCAGGGAACGCCCAACACAACGCGGACGCTGCAATAACGCGCGGAAGCGCCATGTGGTTGCATGGCGGCACTCGCGCAAGGCCGCGCGCGAGCAAGTGATTCGGTCCGCTTGCCTGCGCACGGCGGGAACCGTCTAATCGCAACGTAAAAAAATGGGAGTGACCAATGAACTACGTAAAACTCGCGCTCGCGGGCGCGGCTGTACTCGCGCTCGCCGGAATCGTGCAGGCGCAAACCAGCGGCAAGCAGGTGATCTCGTCGCCGAATGCGCCGGAAGCGATCGGCCCCTATTCGCAGGCGATCCAGGCCGGCAACACGCTTTATCTCGCGGGCCAGGTCGCGATCGATCCCGCGACGAAGAAGATGCGCTCGGACGCGAACATCGAGGACCAGACCAAGCAGGTGCTCGATAATCTCAAGGCCGTGCTGGAGGCCGCCGGCATGACGCTCGACAACGTAGTCTCAACCTCGGTCTTCTTGCAGGACCTGAACGACTTCAAAGCCATGAACGGCGTCTATGCCACTTATTTCACCAAGGCACCGCCTGCGCGCGCGACCGTGCAGGTCGCCCGTCTGCCGCTCGACGCAAAAGTCGAGATTTCGGCAATCGCGGTAAAATAGTAGAACCTTCGCGGCCCTGCGCTTCCAAAACGTAGCGCAGGGCAAGCGAGGAAAATTCAACTTCATGCAGTGCCCGCTTTGATCAGCGTCGTTATTCCTACGCTCGACTCGGAGCGCCAGATCGTCCCGACCTTGTCTGCGCTGGTCTCGGGTGCGGCGGCAGGCATCGTGCGCGATGTCGTACTTGCCGATGGCGGCTCCAGAGACGAGACCGAAGCGGTGGCGGACGCCGCCGGATGCATCTTCGTGCAGACCGATCCCGATCTCGGCGTGCGCCTTCGCGCCGGCGCCCAGGCGGCGGCGCGCGGCGAGTGGTTGCTGTTTCTCGATCCCGGCGGAATGCTGGAAGAAGGCTGGACGCGAGAGGTCAGGAAATTCCTCGACACCATAGGCCGCGCAGGCCATGCCGACCGTCGTGCCGCTACGTTCCGGATTGCCTATGAAGGCTTCGGCATGAAGCCGCGGCTTGCGGAAGCTGCCGCGAGCGCGCGGCTCGTGCTCACCGGCCGCCCGCGTGCGGAGCAGGGGCTGCTGATCTCGAAGCTGCTTTATCAAAAAATCGGCGGCCACCAGAAGGGTGCGAACGCGCATCGGCGCCTGATCGCAAGGCTCGGCCGTATGCGGATCGTGAAGCTACGGACGCGGGTGCTGCTGGAAAGCCCGGACAAATAGTTGACTCCGTCAAGTATACGGGCGATGCTGCCGGGATGCCCAAGGCAAGCCTGAAGCGCATCGACGCCGTCCGCAATTTCAATCGCGC